>JAYWCH010000241.1:0-6869 GCA_043780755.1 Hymenobacter sp. | reverse complement strand
ATCAGCGCTGACTCTGAAAACGTCATTCCGACTAAAAGCTAACGCCCGTCATGCAGAACTGACGCCCGTCATGCAGCGCGCAGCGAAGCATCTCGCGTGGACGAGTAATTAAAACGATAGGTTTACTCGTCCACGCGAGATACTTCGCTGCGCGCTGCATGACGGGCGTCAGTTCTGCATGACGGGCGTTAGCTTTTAGTCGGAATGACGTTTTCAGAGTCAGCGCTGATTTAAACCAAAAAAAGTAGGGTGGCGGGCAAGGATCAGATTAGTGAATCCTCAACCGCCACTCCGTTTTTTTACGTCTGATCAGCCCCGCTTCCGGGCGGGGGCGATCCCTCGCCCTGCGGCTTCGGAATCAAAAGTTCCTGTTAGTACTGCCCGATGGAGAGCAGGACCAGAGTGCAGGCTTCTTCCGTTTCGATGCCGTGTTGGTGGGCTAGCTGGGCCAGTTCCGGGTTTTCCGTGCCGGGGTTGAAAAGGATTCGTTTAGGCTGTAAATCCAGGATATAATCGTACCAGGCCGGCTGATTTTGCGGGCCCACGTAGAGCGTGATTGTATCGATGTCTTTTTCCTGGGGGCGTTCCGTGTGAATGGCGAGGCCCGCAACCTCGCCCTTGCGAATACCGACCGGCACCACTTCGTGTCCGTGGTTCTTGAGCATGTGGACCGCCCGGTAGGCGTAGCGTTCGGGGTTGTCGGTGGCGCCGAGGACCAGGGTTTTTTTGGTGGATGGCATATAGATTCCTGAAAAATAATAAGACGGAGAAATTTTAGTTACGAGTTCTAACCAGCTGGCGATGGCTCTGGTTCAGGTCGGGGATTGGGGCAAATTAGTGGCGGGCCACCAAGGCGGCCACGGCTTCCGCGCAGCGTTCACCATCCATCGCCGCTGATACGATGCCGCCCGCGTAACCCGCGCCCTCGCCGCAGGGAAAGAGCCCTTTCACCACCGGATGCTGCAGCGTGTCTTTGTCGCGGGGAATCCGGATGGGCGCCGATGTCCGGCTTTCCACGCCCACAATCTGCGCGGCGTTGGTGGCGTAGCCGGGGATTTTACGTCCGAAATCGCGAAAGCCCTGCCGTAGCCGTTCGGCCAGGGCCGGACCCAGGACATCGTCCATACGCACGGCCGTCAGCCCGGGCTGGTAGGAGGTTTCGAGCAGATTAGCGGAGGACTTATTATTGATAAAGTCGCCGAGCAGCTGGGCGGGCGCGCGCTGGGTGCCGCCCGCTGCCTGGCAGGCGCGCTGCTCCAGCTCCTGCTGAAAATGCAGGCCCGCCAGCGGGCCGTACCGGGCGAGGTCGAGATCGGCCAGCTCCACGGCGGCCACGATGCCGGAGTTGGCAAAGCGCGAGTCGCGGCGGCTGGGCGACATGCCGTTCACCACGACTTCGCCGGGGGCCGTGGCCGCCGGCACGATGAAGCCGCCCGGGCACATGCAAAACGAAAACACGCCCCGCTGTTGGCCGTGGACCTCCGTCTGGTGGACCAGCGAGTAGGAGGCGGCCGGGAGCAAACCGCGATCGGCCCGGCGGTACTGGGCTTGGTCGATCAGGGCCTGGGGGTGCTCCACGCGCACGCCCAGGGCGAAGGGTTTGGCCTCAATCAGCACGCCCCGCCGGTGCAGCAGCTCGTAAATATCGCGGGCCGAGTGGCCGGTGGCCAGGATGGTGGCAGCCGCTTCCACGGCTTCGCCCGTGGCCGTGATCACGCCGCGCAGGTGGTTTTTTTCCAGGATGAGATCAGTCACCCGGGTGTCGAACCGGACTTCGCCGCCGGCGGCGATGATAGCATCACGCAGGGCCTGCACCACGGCCGGCAATTTGTTGGTGCCGATGTGGGGGTGGGCATCAACCAGAATATCGGGGGTGGCGCCGTGCTGCACAAGGCGGCGCAGCACCCGGCCTACGTCGCCGCGCTTGGTGGCGCGGGTGTAGAGCTTACCGTCAGAATAAGTGCCTGCTCCGCCTTCCCCAAAGCAGTAGTTGGATTCGGGGTTCACGACTTGCTCTTTATTGATGGCGGCCAGGTCCCGGCGGCGCGCCCGCACGTCACGGCCGCGTTCCAGCACGATGGGTTTCAGGCCCTGCTCCAGACAGCGCAGCGCGGCGAACAAGCCCGCCGGTCCGGCCCCGATGACGAGGACGACGGGAGAATCTGATTTCACATTTGGATAAGTAAACCACGGCCCAAACAACTCCGCCGGGGGGGCGGTCCGGTACACATCCGCCCGCAGCCGAACCAGGGGCTGACCGCCCCGGGCGTCAATGGAACGTCGCCGCAGGTGCACAAAATCAGCCTCGCCGGGTTGCAGGCCGGCGTGTTTCAACACTGCTTCGTAGCGGGCCAACTCATCAAAAGCTACCTCCGGGGGGAGTAGCACTTCCAGCTCTTTTATATTCATTTGTGTAATAAGAAAGGTAGTTATCCTTTTGAGTAATTGGGTAAATCAACGACGTAGCCGACAAAGTTACGACCCGGGGCGGGCCGTCGGGTAGGCGTGGCAATCGGGTTGGGGAGTATTTCTCGTCCGGTTAGTGCCCGGCGAATAATTGCTTCAGCCGGGCAAATTCCTGATCGAGCTCCCGGGCCAGATCGTTAACAATCTGCGCGGCGTCCCGGACTTCGGTGAGCAGGCCGGCCGACTGGCCGGCATACAAAGCCAGGGCTTCGAGCTCGCCGGTAACGTCAGTCAGTGGGCCGTCGTCGCTGTAGCGTAGGATGGGCTGGCCGGTAGGGCGGAAGGCGACGATCTCGCCTTCGCCGGGGCGCTGGCCCACGGGCGGGCAGCCGGCGGCTTCCCATTGCTGCACGGTGCTGTTGCGCAGAATCCGGTGCGGGGCATTATCCCAGCCGATGTTGAATAATCGCTGGGCGTAAACAGTATCGGCCTCCGACGCCCGGGCAATCAGCCGCTGGTATTCCGGCGCCACGCGGGCCTCGCGGGCCATGAGAAATCGGGTGCCCAGGCAGGCGCCGGCCGCGCCCAGGCTCAGCGCGGCCAGGATGCCGCGGCCGTCGGCGATGCCCCCGGCGGCTACTACCGGGAGGCGAACCCGGTCGGCAATGGCCGGAATTAGCACTGCAGTGGCCACCGTACCCAGCAGGTGCCCGCCCGCTTCCCAGCCCTGGGCAATGAGAAAATCGACACCCTTGGTTTCGGCCTCGCCGGCGGCGGCGGCCGAGGCCACAGTTTGCCCGATCAGGCTGCCGGCGGCCCGTAATTCTGCGATGAAATCCCCGGCATCACCCCAGCTGAAATTGACGACGGCCACCCGTTCTTCCCGGCAAATCCGCACCCGTTGTGCCTGATCGAAAGCCAGGACGAGGTTGACGCCGAAGGGCCGGCGGGTGAGCTGGCGAGTGCGGCGGATTAGAGCGCGGGTCGTTTCGGCATCGGTCCAGGACAAGGCCAGCAGGCCCAGCCCGCCCGCGTTGGACACCGCCGCGACCAGCTCCGGGGACGTGGCGCTGCCAATGGGAGCCTGGACAATGGGGTGTTCAATGCCCAGTAAGCGGGTCAGGGGAGTTTGCATCCGGAAGGATTGGGGGTTGCGGTGTTCACACCAGTTTTGACTAGTGAAAAGTAGCGGTTTCAAAAGCTGCTTCAGATTCTTTAGAAGCTCTTTCTAAACAGCTATACTTTCTAAAAACGACCTTCTAACTAAACAGCTACGAAATGAGCAACTGCGGTTGGGCGCTAACCGGTCTGGTCGGCTGCGAGCAGAAGATTTTCAAGTTGCTACCGCGGCTTTCCCGCATCCCGGGCCGACCCGGCGTGACCGTCCAGATCCGCCTCACAGGTTGCCGGTTTCCAGCGTGTCCTCAACCCAGCTCTTGCCCCAGTCTTCGAGTTCCTGGGCGGTCCAGAGCTGGGGGTAGAAGATGCGGCGCTGGAAGCGGGGCGGCAGGTAGCTGCGCCAGTTGGTGCCGCCGGTGGCGGCCACGTCGGCGGGGTTGCGCTGCAGGTAGCGCACGGCCGATTTGAAGTGCATCAGCGGCCAGTTGATATTGATGCTGACGTCGAGCTGACGCAGGGCGCGCAGCAGACGCGGGTGCTGCTGATCGGCCGGGGGCAGACGCTGCACCACGGCCCAGACGTTGCGCTCGCGGTAGTGCTCGGCGTGGCGCAGGAGGTCGGCGGTGTACTTGCGCTCAAACTCGACGAGCGTCAGGGCTTTGGCGCCGCTGGCCTCGACGGTGGCCCCGGCCTTCCAGTAGATGCAGCCCAGGAGCTGGCCATAGTCGTGGGCGGCAGCTTCGCCCAGGGCTTGGCGGCGGACTTCGTCGGTGAGGTTGGCCAGGCTGGTGCTGGCGATTTCGATCTGGCGGTACTGCACCGACTGGAAGCCCGAGGCGGGCATCAGCGCCATGCGAAAATCCAGAAACTGCTCCTTATCCATGCCGTCGACCATGACATCGAAGGAATCAATCAGGTTGTCGAAGTAGCGGATAATGCGGCCCAGGCGCCGGAGTACTTCTTCCAGCGTGGGCGCGGCGAGCTCACCGAGCTGCTCGTATTCGCAGAGGCAGAGCTTGAAATACAGCTCTGAAATCTGGTGGTACATGATGAAAATCTGTTCATCGGGCAGGTTGGTGAGCGGGCGCTGCAGCGAGAGCAGGGTGTCGAGCTCGATGTAGTCCCAGTAGTTGATGTAGCGGGCGTGGTAGAGACCTTCGAGGTAGGCGGCCAGGTCCTGACCGTCGGGGGCGTACTTGGTCTGGAGCTGGCGTAACTGGGCCAGCACGGCGGGGGAAAACTCGTCCGAAGGAGGCAGAGCGGGCATGTATGTGGGGAAAGAATGGGATCCGGTCCGGGGCCGGTAGTGCAGGACCGGGCGGCAAATATCGGTAAAATAGCGAGCCCGGCCGGGCGGCTGGTCGGGACTGATCAAACAATTTACCATCCTTCAGTGCTTGCAGGTCGGCAATCATTCGGCCTCTTTATTCCCGGTCCGCCGGGGTTGCAAGCCGCCCGATCCGGCCAGGTCCGGTAACTGACTGGGAACGATGGGGCGTTTGGTGTAGCGGCGATTCGCTACTTTTGGCCCCATCTTCGGGAGCGTAGTGCAAATCCATGGCTGAAAAATCCAGCATTTTTGATATGATTGGGCCGGTGATGATCGGTCCCAGCTCCTCCCACACGGCGGGCGTGGTGCGCATTGCCCGGGCCGCCATTCGCATCCTGGGGGCCGTGCCCAGCGAGGCGGTGGTGACGTTTTACAACTCGTTTGCCCGCACCTACGAGGGCCACGGTTCCGACCGGGCCATTGTGGCCGGACTGCTCGGCTACGCGCCCGACGACACCCGCATTCGTACGGCCTTCGACTTTGCCGCTGCGGCCGGGTTGCACTATACCTTTCAGAGCGTGGGCAATGCCTCCACCATGCATCCGAATACCATTAAGCTCAATCTGCTCGATGGCGCCACCGGGCACCGCGTGGAGGTGGTGGGCCAGAGCCGGGGCGGGGGCGTAATCCGGATTGTGGAAGTGGATGGCTTTTCGTCCGACTTTTCCGGGGCCCTGCACACCCTTATTATCGATGCCCAGGACGTGCCCGGCTCCATCGCCTTCGTGGCCTCGGTGATTGCCCACGACCAGTGCAATATTGCCACCATGTTCGTCAGCCGTAAGGGTCGTCATGATGCGGCCCGGCAGTTTATCGAGATGGATAGTCCGATTAAAGAAATAACGCTGACCTATTTACGGCAGCTCAGCTGGATCCAGCGTATTACTTATATTCCAACTCTCGAATAACTAATAATCCCTTTGCTTTATCCCTTGCCTGCTTTGCCCGGGAAGCGCCAATTTATTGCCTGATGAAACCAAGGACTGCCTTTTCCACGCTCGATTCCCGCCCGCTGGCGCTCCCGCTGCTGGCTTTTTCGCTGCTCGCGCTGGCGCCCGCCGCGCGGGCGCAGACGCCCACCCCGCCACCGGCCGTCGAGCTGGGCCGGCCCGCGCCAGCCGATCCGGCCGGCCCGTGGACCCTGCAGGCCGCCGTGGATTACGCCGTGGCCCATAACCTGAGCGTGCGCCAGAGCGAGCTCAGCGCCCGGCAGCAGGATGCCACCCAGCGCCTCAACCGGGCTGCACTGTTGCCCACGGCCGGCCTCAACGGCACCCAGAGCTTCAACTTCGGCACCAACAAAGATCCGTTCACGAACCAGTTTCAGGCCGTAAACGTGCGCTCGAATAACTTTTCGGCCAGCGGGCAGCTCACCCTGTTTTCGGGCTTTCAGCTGCGCAATGCCGTCCGGCAGGGCCAGTTCGACGCCCAGGCGGCGCGCATCGACATCGACAAAGCCCGCAACGATCTGTCGCTGAATGTGGCCTCCTCGTTCCTGCAACTGCTGCTGGCCCAGGAGCTCATTCGCGCGTCGCAGGCCCGGCTGAGTACGGTGCAGGAGCAGGTCACGCGCAGCGAAAAGCTGCTGCGAGCCGGCGCCGTGGCCGAGGGCAACGTGCTCGACAGCCGCGCTCAGCTGGCCGGGGAGGAGCGCACGCTCGTCACGGCCCAGAACCAGCGCGATCTGGCCCAGCTGGCCATGGTGCAGCTACTCAACCTCGACCCGGCCGCCGCCAGCCGCTTCGAGCTGGTGGTGCCCCCGCTGCCCGACCCGACCAGCTTTGCCACCCCCGCCGCCGAGTTTGACCCGAACGCCACCTACGAGCTGGCCCGGCAGAGCCTGCCCGAAATCAAGGCCGCCGATCTGCGCGTGCTCAGCGCCCGGCGTAGTATCGACATTGCGCGGGGTGCTTATTACCCGCGCCTGACGCTGGCGGGCGGCGTGCAAACCGGCTTTTCGTCGGTGCGCAGCCAGCAGCTGCGGGGGACCGACAACGTGGTTTCAATCCCGGTG
>JAYWCH010000240.1:0-5166 GCA_043780755.1 Hymenobacter sp. | reverse complement strand
GAAGCCGCCGCCGCCGCCGCCAACCTCGGCTCGAAAGTGCTGCTGGTGACGATGAACATGAACACCATCGCCCAGATGTCGTGCAACCCGGCCATGGGCGGCGTGGCCAAGGGCCAGATTGTGCGCGAGATCGACGCGCTGGGCGGGCAGTCGGGCATTATCACCGACCAGACCATGATTCAGTTCCGGATGCTGAACCGCTCCAAAGGCCCCGCCATGTGGAGCCCGCGCGCGCAAAGCGACCGGATGCGCTTCGCCGAAGCCTGGCGGCTGACGCTGGAAGGCATCGCCAACGTGGATTTCTGGCAGGAAGCCGTGACCGGCATTGTAGTGGAAAACGATACAGTGGTGGGCGTGAAAACGGCCCTCGGCATTGAGTTTCGCGGCAAATCGGTGGTGCTCACCAACGGCACTTTTCTCAACGGCCTGATTCACATCGGGGAAAAGAATTTTGGCGGCGGCCGGGCCGGCGAGAAGGGCAGCCACGGCATCACCGAGCAGCTACGGGAGCTGGGCTTCGAAGCCGGGCGCATGAAAACCGGCACGCCGCCCCGCGTGGACGGCCGCAGCCTCGACTACAGTAAGATGGAGGAGCAGGGCGGCGACGCCGAACCCAGCAAGTTCTCCTACCTCGATACGCCGCGCCTCACCGGACAGCGGCCCTGCTACATCACGTACACCAACGAGCGGGTCCACGATATTCTGCGCACCGGCTTCGAGAAGTCGCCCATGTTTCAGGGGCGGATCAAGGGCCTCGGGCCGCGCTACTGCCCGAGCGTGGAAGACAAGATCAACCGTTTCGCGGACAAAGACCGGCACCAGATTTTTGTGGAGCCCGAGGGTTGGTCGACGGTGGAAGTCTACGTGAACGGCTTTTCGAGCAGCCTGCCCGAAGACGTGCAGTACCGCGCCCTGCGCGAAATCGCCGGCTTCGAGCGGGCCAAGATGTTCCGGCCCGGCTACGCCATTGAGTACGACTTTTTCCCGCCCACCCAGCTCGGCCTGACGCTGGAAACCAAGCGCGTGGCCAACCTCTATTTCGCGGGCCAGATCAACGGCACCACCGGCTACGAGGAAGCCGCCTGCCAGGGCCTGATGGCGGGAATTAACGCCCACAACAAGGTCCACGGCAAGGCACCTTTCGTACTCCAGCGCAGCGAAGCCTACATCGGCGTGCTGATCGATGACCTGGTCAACAAGGGCACCGACGAGCCCTACCGCATGTTTACGAGCCGCGCCGAGCACCGCATCTTGCTGCGCCAGGACAACGCCGACCTGCGCCTAACGCCCCTGGGCCACGAATTGGGCCTGGCCTCCGACGAGCGCCTGGCCCGGGTGCGGATGAAGGAAGCCCAGACCCTGGAAATAGCGGAGCTGCTCCAGAAATTCGCCATTGAAATCGCCGACATCAACCCGCTGCTGGAAGCGCTGGGCTCGGCCGAAATCCACGAAAAAACCCGCGCCGTGAACCTACTGCGCCGCCCCAACGTGGAGCTGGCCGACCTGTGCCGCGCCCTGCCGGCCCTGGCCGCCGCCCTGGCCGGCTACGACGCCGAGGCGCTGGAACAGGCCATCATCAATATCAAGTACGAAACCTATCTGGCCAAAGAGCACCAGCAGGCCGCCCGCCAGCAGGAGCTGGAAAACTTCGTGATTCAGGGCCGGCTCGACTATCGGGCCATGCCCGCGCTGAGCCACGAGGCCCGCGAGAAACTGCTCAAGATTCAGCCCGAAACAATCGGGCAGGCGGCCCGCATCAGCGGTATTTCGCCGGCCGATGTGTCGGTGCTGATGGTGTACCTTGGCCGGTAAATTAATGCAGCTGGCCGGGTGAGGGGGAATAAAAAGGGGATTTGGGCAACCGGCGACTCCTGGCAACCTCTCCTCCCATACGCTGCATTCTTCTCTGAAACAATGCCCTACGAACGATTAGAAAGCTGCCCGGTTTGCGGCAAACCCGAGTTTCGCAACAAGCTGGTGGTGGAAGATAAAACGGTAAGCCACGAAAGCTTCGCCATTGTGCAGTGCGCGGCCTGCAGCTTCCAGTTTACCAATCCCCGGCCCAGCGTCAGCGAGATTGGCCGGTACTACGAGTCGGACGCCTACGTGTCGCACAACAGCGCGGCCACCGGGCTGATCAACCAGGCGTACCGGGTGGCGCGGTTTTTCACCATGCGCCGCAAGGCCAGCCTGCTCAATAAGCTGGCGCCCCGGCGCGGCCGTCTGCTGGATTACGGCTGCGGCACGGGCCACTTTCTGGCCACGGCCCAGGCGGCGGGCTGGCAGGTAGCGGGCCTGGAACCCAACGCCCGCGCCCGCGAAGCCGCCAGCAAGCGCCTCGGCCGGTCCATCGGGCAGGAAGGCCTGAGTTTGTTTGAGCCCGGCAGCTTCGACGCTATTACGCTCTGGCACGTGCTCGAACACGTGCATTCGCTCAACGAAACCCTGGCCCAGCTCACGGCCCTGCTCAAGCCTGACGGTGTAATACTGATTGCCGTGCCCAACGTGGAAAGCCTCGACGCCCAGCACTACCGCGAGCTCTGGGCCGCCTACGACGTGCCCCGGCACCTCTACCATTTCGCCCCCAAAACCATGACCCAGCTGCTCAAAAAGCACAAGCTGGTCATCCGCCAGACGCTGCCCATGCCGCTCGACGCCTACTACGTGAGCCTGCTCAGCGAAAAGCAGAAGGCCGAGCGCGCCGGCGGCCTGCTCACCGTTCTCAAGGCCGGCTACAAGTCGAACCAGTATGCCGAGCAGCACGAGGGGCAGTATTCCAGCCTGCTCTACGTGGCCGGCCGGCGCCCGCCGGCGGCCGGCGCTGCGTAATTTTCCTGAAGCCGCTTCTTCTATGATATCCGTCCGCGCTGAACTGCTGGCTTTGCTGGCGCTGATTGCCCTGCTCGAAAGCTGCGCCGCCGTGGCCCCGCCCCACGGCGGCCCCCGCGACCGCACGCCCCCGCGCCGCATCAGCAGCTCGCCCGATAGTGCGGCCCGCAACGTGAAGCAGCAGCTCGTGCGGCTGGTGTTTTCGGAATCCGTCGTAACTAAGGATCTGAGCAAAAACTTGCTCATCACGCCCCAGTTGCCCGTCGATAACCCGTACAAGCTGCGCGAGGACCGCAATTCCATCAGCCTGCTTTTTGATAAGCCGCTGGATGCCAACACCACTTACAGCTTCAACTTTCGGGATGGCGTGGTGGATATTACCGAGGGCCTGCCGGCCAAAAATGCATCCCTGAGCTTCAGCACCGGGGCCGTGCTCGACTCCGGCCGAGTGAGCGGCACGGTCACCGACGTACTCACCGCCCGGCCCGTGGCCGAAGTGAGCGTGGGCCTCTACCGCGCCGTGGATACGGCCGGCGTGCGCCGGGGTCGCCCTTACTACACGGTGCTCACCGACAAGAACGGCAAGTTCAGCATGCGTTTCCTCAAGACCGGGGAGTACAAACTATACGGCGTGGCCGACAAGAACAACAACGGCCACTACGACGACGGCGAGAAGGTTGCTTACCTGCCCGGTCCCGTCGCCATCAGCGGCGGCGGCGCCGCCGAAACGCCCATCGCCCTGGTCCTGACCCAGCCCGACCGCCGCCCGCCCCTCCTCACCACCCGCCAAACTAGCCCGGCCCAGCTGCGCCTGAGCTTCAACGAGGGCCTGCGCACGGCCTCGCTGGCGCCCATCGGCACCAGCCAGGACCCGGCCACGGTGGCTGAAGCCCTGGAGCTGACCGACCGCGGCCGCACCGTCGTGCTCTACAAAACGCCGGTCGTTGGCGATGGGCGCTACCTGCTCACGGCGGCCGACAGCACCGGCAATATCAGCCACGACACCCTCAATGTGCGCTTCCCGGTGATTCCGGTCAGCGCCAAAAAGGTCGCCCACCCGCCGCTGTACTCCGTCGAGGGCAGTCCGCGGGCGGTTTTTCGGGTGGGGCAGGTGAAATTTCGGTTTGCCGTGCCGGTGCGGCTCGTGCCGGGCCAGCCGTTCGGCACGCTCATCGAAGACTCTACCCGCCGCCGTCCCCTGCGCGGACCCGCCGATGGCAGCCTGAGCCCCGACCGCACCCTGCTCACCGTGCGCTTCAACACCAAAGCCAAGGCCCGGATCGAAATCCTGCTCGACAGCGCCGTGGTCCTTCCCATCACCGGGCAGTCGCTGCGCCTGCGCCGGCTGCGCCTGGGCCTGAGCGAGCAGGACATTTCCACCAGCCTGTCGGGCTCCATCACCACCACGGAAAAGAGCTTTGAGCTGCAACTGCTGGATGATAAGCTGCAGGTCGTAACCAGCCTTATCTCGCCCAAGGGCATGTATTTGTTCTCCGACATGCCGCCCGGCACCTATCATTTGCGGGTCTTGATCGACAGCGACGGCGACGGCCACTGGCGCGGCGGCGACCCCAACCTGCTGTTGCCCCCGGAGCTCGTCTACCTCGATCCCCGACCCCAGCAAGTCCGCGCCGGCTTCGATATCGTGGAACCCCTCAAGTTCTGAGCCGCCGGTCCGTGCCGTCCCGACCGGGCGGGCAGCAGCTTATTTGCCCCCTTTTTGGGGATAACTTTTGTTTAATTCAAGTTACTGGGGACGTTTTTTGGTAGTAATCCCCAACTTTTGCACCGGCTTTTCCACACGGTTTTTCCGTTGGGCATGATTTGGGGGATAACCTGGGGGAAACTACCCGCCGGTTCGGGGATAAGTCGGGGATAAGTTTATTTGGTGGTTAGCGGCGCCGCACAGCCCCAAAGCCCGGGGGATAACGGTGGATAACTTCCCCACGCCAGCGGCCCTTCCCACACGCCCGCTTTTCGGGGGATAACCAAAATGTGGATAGCCGGGGTGATTGTTGAAAAACACCCTAACAAATTGATAATCTGGTGTCTGTTTTCCACAATGGCGGTGGATAATGCGGGGACAACCCGCTTTTTATCCCCCGGTTTTCCACGCTGGGGATAACTTATCGGGTTTATCCACTTATCCACCGGCCTAATGAGTGATAATTAAAAAGGTTTTTTAGAAAAAAAGTTTAATCAAATAATAAGGCTGGGGAAAACCCGGATCAAGGGTTTGGTCCCGGATCAAGGGTTTGGTCCCGGATCAAGGGTTTGGTCCCGGATCAAGGGTTTGGTCCCGGATCAAGGGTTTGGTCCCGGATCAAGGGTTTGGTC
>JAYWCH010000239.1:0-11503 GCA_043780755.1 Hymenobacter sp. | reverse complement strand
TGGCGCTCGCGTCGGGGCTGGCGGCGAGCCCCAGGTCGGTGGCAATTTGCTGGTGAAAGGTCCGAAGCTGCGCTAGCTGGGGCTGATAATCCTGACCCGTGCCGGCCAGGTGAAAAAGCTCTTCCAAGGCATTGGTCGTCTTGCCCATGGCCGACACCACCACGACCAATGGCTGCCCGCTGCCATACTGCCGCACGATTTCGACTAGATTCCGGATCGCGGCGGCATCGCGCACTGAGGCGCCGCCAAATTTGTAAACCTGGGCTTTTTCCATGGCCGGCAAAGGTAGGAGCCCGAACTGCTATTGCCCAATCAGACCCGGAAGGGGACTAAACTGCGCCGCCGCCGGCCGCCGGGTCGGTTGGTCGGGGACGGTTTTAATTGAAAAATATTACTTTGGGCAGAGTAGCTTTGTTAAACAATCCCACTCCGGGCATTTTGCCTTCTCTGACTTATGGATCACAGTAAACTGGGCCTGCCCGTCGGCACTACCCTCGACCGTTTCATCATGCGTAAGCAGGAGGATTTTCCGTACGCGACGGGGGAATTATCGCAGCTGCTGCGCGATATCGCACTGGCAGCCAAGATCGTAAACCGCGAAATCAACCGTTCCGGCCTGATCGATATTGCCGGCGCCTACGGCAGCCGCAACGTCCAGGGCGAAGACCAGCAGAAGCTCGACGTCATCGCCAACATCCGCTTCATCCGGGCGCTGCGCAACGGCGGCGAGGTGTGCACCATCATTTCCGAGGAAGACGATGAGCTGATTCAGACGGGCAACAACCAGGGCAAGTACGTGGTGGCCATCGACCCGCTCGACGGCTCGTCCAACATCGACGTGAACGTGAGCATCGGTACCATTTTCAGCATTTACCGCCGGGTGTCGCCCACCGGCCGCGAAGGCACCACCGCCGACTGTCTCCAACCCGGTACGCACCAGGTAGCCGCCGGCTATATCATCTACGGCTCCAGCACCATGCTCGTTTTCACGACCGGCAACGGGGTCAACGGTTTCACCTACGAGCATTCGCTGGGCGAATTCTTTCTTTCGCACCCCGACATTGCCACGCCCCGAACCGGCGCCGTTTACTCTATCAATGAGGGTAGTTCCGAATCCTTTTCGCCCGGGGTAGTCGCTTTCCTCAAGCAGTGTAAGAAAGAGGATTTCACGGCCCGGTACATCGGCTCGCTGGTAGCGGACTTTCACCGCAATCTGCTCAAGGGCGGCATTTACATCTACCCCGCCACCAGTAAATTGCCTAACGGCAAGCTGCGCCTCATGTACGAGTGCAACCCGCTGGCTTTCATTGTGGAACAAGCCGGTGGTAAGAGCAGCAACGGCACCCGGCGCACCATGGAAATCGAACCCAAAAGCCCGCACGAACGCTGCCCCGTCTTCATTGGCAGCTGGGAGCTGGTCGCCATGGCCGAAGCCTGTCTGGCCCGGGAGAACCAGGCCAGCCGCACCGTTTCTAACTAACGAATCTTTCGGCAAGCCCAAACCAAAAGAGCCGCTCCTGATTCAGGAGCGGCTCTTTTAGGAATCAGGCCGGAGCAGTTACTCCGCTTTTTTACGGCTTTTCTTGGCGGGGGCGGCGGCCTCGGGGTTGGCCGTTTCTTCGGTGGCAATCAGGCCCCCGGTGCTCAGCGGCTCGTCGGCGGCAGGCTCCGTTTCGGCGGTGGTTTCCTGGTAGGGGCGGTGCTTACTCACCACGCCGTACCAGTTGGTCAGCTTCTTAATATCGGACAGATAGACGCGCTCGCGGTCGTAATCAGGAATGATGCCGGCCATGAACTCGGCCAGTTCACCTTCGCTTGATTTGCCGGTAACGGGCAGCGTCGTGCCGTGCTGCTGATGAATCCGCTCGAATACCTCCGTCAGCGGCACGGTCTGATCGGGGTCCTGGGTGTAGATGGAAATTTCCGACAGCAGTGACACCTTGTTGCGGGCCGGAGCCAGGCTGCGGGTGGCTTTCTCGTCGAGGCTTTCTACCAGCACGCCGTGGCGCGCGGCGCGCACGAGGCGGTACAGGCCAGGCATGCCGCTGATGGCGGCCAACTCTTGCAATTCGTAAGGCATTGTTTGGGAAATGATAAACGCGGAATGTTAAAGTATGATTGGCGAATTAAGGCCGGCCAGCCCCGAGGCTGCGGCTAAGACGTAACATCCATAACTCAAAACTACGACTATTGACCTTCGGTCGCATTCGAGCCCGTCACCCCGAGCTTAAACACGATGGGCAGGCTGGTGAGAATGGGATACTCCGGCTTCTTGAATTTCAGCAGGCGCACCACGCGCAGGGCTTCGTCGCCGGTGCCGCCGCCGATCTGCTTGATGAGCTTCACGCCCTGCATGGTGCCGTCCGGATTCAGGGTGAAGCTCACGATGCACTGGCCCTGCATCCGGTTGCGCTTGGCCAGTAGAGGGTATTTCAACTCCTTGGCAATGAAGGCATACATGGCTTCCTGGCCGCCTTCGTAATACGCCGCCACGGGAATGGACTTGCCCGCCGAGCCGATGCCCGTGCCCGGTTCGCGGTGGGTCTTGGGCATGGGCGGGGTGTTGGGTGCGGTTTGGGCCAGGGCCGGCGCGGTGGCGGCCAGCAGCAGACCCAGGGCCAGCCGTAAAGAGGGGAGCGACTTCTTCATATTAGTAAGGAGCGGGGAAACGAGTGGTGCAATGACCCACGGTGGACCGGGCCGCCGCTGGCAATTACGAGGCCAATTTACGCACTGGCCGCAGCATCGGCCTTCCATTGCTTGTTCACGTCGGTGACGAAGGCCAGCACCTCGTCGCGGCCCAGGCCGGTTTCGGCCGAAGTCTGGAAATACTGGGGCAGCTCGTCCCAGATCTCGCCCATTTTTTTCAGGTAGGCGGCCAGCAGCGCCTTGGTCTGCGCGGTCGACTGCTTATCCGACTTGGTGAAAACCATGACGAAGGGAATGCCCTCTTCGCCGAGCTTCTCCATGAATTCCAGGTCGGCTGGTTGCGGGGCATGGCGCGAATCGAGCAACACGAACACGCACATCAGATTAGCCCGGTTACGTAGATAAAAGTTGATCATGCGGGCCCACTCGGCCCGCGAGGTTTTGCTCACCTTCGCGTAGCCGTAGCCCGGCAAGTCCACCAGGTACCAGTTGTCGTTGACCACGAAGTGGTTGATAAGCTGGGTTTTGCCAGGCGAGGACGATGTTTTGGCTAATCCGTTGCGGCCCGTGAGCATGTTGATCAGGGAGGATTTGCCGACGTTGGAACGGCCAATAAATGCGTATTCGGGCAGCGTGGGAACCGGGCAAAGCTCGGCCCGCGAGTTACTGGTCAGAAAACGGGCATCATGAATAATCATCGGCAATCGGGAAAATAGCAAAACGGAATAAGTCGTAAAATTACACCCGAAACCAGCCGTGGGCGGCACAAATAAAAAGGGCGGAAATAGCGCGCAGTCTCAATCGCGCTCTATATTTGTGGGCCATGCCCGCCAAATCAACGGGTTGCCTTTCCCGGCACCGGCCGCAGTTGTACCGCTGAAAACTCCGCCAGAAACTGCCTTTCGACTGTAAAATCTATATTTGAACCTAACTGGCAGCTCCCGGCCGGGGATCATCGTGAGAAAGGAGGGTCTTTCGGACGGTTACCTTTTTGGTAAACCATGATTAAGGCCTAACCCTGCCGAACTTTTTCAGTATAAGCCCAGAATCCAGCTTGCTATCCCCCCCGCATGATTCTTTCTCTTTCCAAACTCCTTCAGAAATCTCTTTTTTTAACATCTCCTCTAATGCACAACTTATCCAGAAGGTTACTGCAAGCGTCGTGCGCCGTTGCCCTCACTGCTGCCATCGCCTCCCCCGCCAAGGCGCAAAGCACGCGGAAGGACCTCAAGACCGGCAACAAGTTCTTTGAACTGGAAAACTACCGCGCTTCTATTCCTTACTACGAAAAAGTACTGGCAAAAGACCCGAATAACGCTAAGGCGTTATTTAACGCTGGTATTGCCTACATGTCATTCGACAAGGAGAAGGCCAGCGATTATATCTACAAGGCACAGAAAATCAAACCAAAAGTGTCGAAAGACGTGGAATACTGGCTCGGCCGGATTGACCACCTTAACTATAACTTTGACGAGGCCGTGGCCCACTTTCAGGCCTACAATGTCACGCTCAAAAAGAATGACCAGCGTAAGGAAGAGGTCGCGCAGCTGATTCAGCACAGCAAGAATGCCAAGGTGCAGTTCAACTCGCCGAAGGATATTTTTGTAAAAAACCTGGGCCCAACTATCAACACGCAGTATTCGGAGCACAGCCCTGTTATTTCATCGGATGATAAAGTGCTCATATTTACCTCGCGCGGCACCAACGTAACCGGGGCTGATGGCAAGAAAAAAGGCGTGGCCGCCGACGGCGAGTACTACGAAGATATCTTCGAGTCTCACCGCATTGACGATGAAAACTGGGAGAAGCCCCGCTCGCTGAGCGGAGTTCTCAACGGCAAAGGTCACGATGCTTCGACGCAGCTGTTTGACAACGACACCAAGCTGTTGATGTACCGCAACGATAATAACGGCGACATTTTCGTTTCGGATAAAGTGGGTAATGACTGGTCGGCGCCCAAGCCTTTGGATGGCAACATCAACTCGAAGGCTTACGAAGGCGATGCCTATATCACGCCGGACGGACTGACGATTTACTTCGCCACCGGCCGTTATTCGGAAGATGGTACGCTCGATCTGTACTACAGCACCCGCGTCGCGGGCGGGGATTTCGGTCCGGCTAAGTCGCTGGGCGCCAACATCAACACTAAGTACGACGACGACAGCCCATACCTGAGTAAGGACGGCAAGACGCTGTACTTCTCCTCTCGCGGCCACAACACGATGGGCGGCTACGATATCTTCAAGTCGGAATATGATGAAGCCGGTCACAAGTGGGGCCCGGCCCAGAACATGGGCTACCCCGTGAATACGCCGGATGATGACTCCTACTACCGCCTGAGCCCGGATGGCTCATACGCTTACCTGAGCAGCTACCGCATCGGTGGTTACGGTGAGAAGGATATCTACACGATCAACTACATCAAGAACGCTACCATCAAAGGCAAGGTGTTCTCGTCCAAAGACAGCACGACGGTGATTCCGGGCGTGGAGTTGGTATTCAGTGGTTCGCAGGCCGACAAAACGGCGCTGAGCTTCCGCGACGTATCAAAGCCCGATGGTGCTTATCAGGTGGCCGTGCTCTCGGGTCGGACCTACCAGGTGGCGGTGAGCAAGGACGGAAAGAACATTGAAACCCAGGAATTCCCGGTGCCGGTGTCGACTAACGACTCGACCAGCATCACGAAGAATTTCTACGTGAACTACGTCGACACGACCAGCACGGGCGCTACGGCATTCAAGAACATTTACTTCGATACCGACAAGTACAAGCTGCGGCCGGAGTCCATCACGGAGCTGAATACCATCAGCCAGGCGTTGATGGCTAATGTGGGGCTCAATATGTCGATTGAAGGTCATTGCGACTCGCGCAATACCGACGAGTACAACATGATCCTGGGCCAGAACCGGGCTGAAGCTGCTTACAACTACCTCAAGAAGCAGGGTATTGCCGAAACCCGCATGACCACTGTCAGCTATGGCGAACGTCGTCCGGCCGCGCCGAATGATTCGCCCGAGAACATGCAGCTCAATCGCCGCGACGAGTTCAAAGTGGTGCTGAAAGAAGGCGAGAAGATGCCCGTTATGGCTAAGCCCGCTGCCGCCAGCGCCGCCGCGGCAGGGACCAGCGCTGCTCCAGCCCCGGCCGCAGCCGCTCCGCTGACCCCCGGCAAAACCAAGATGAAAATGGCCGATGGCACCAAAGTGAAAACCAAGGTGGACGAGAATTCGGACAAAGTAAAAGTGAAAACCAAAGGCCCGGACGGCGAAACCAAGACGACCACCAAAGACGGTGAGTTGAAAGGCAAAGCCAAAGACGCCAGCGGCGACAAGACCAAAATCAAGGCTTCCAACGAGTAGTCCTTCAGGTCAATACATAAAGGGAAGCGGGCCGGGCAGATTGTCCGGCCCGCTTTTTTTACGGCCCCTGCCGTGCCGGTGAGTTTCTTTTGCCGGGGCCGAGGCTAACAAACTAACCTGGTTGGGCGTTGGGGTAAAACAATTTTACCGTTTCATTCCCGTTCTTTGCGCCCGCTCATGACCGTAGTACCATACCAGAATAATTCCGACGACAAGAAATCGCAGGTTGCCCAGATGTTTAATTCCATCGCGGGCAAGTACGATTTCCTCAACCACTTTCTCAGCGCGGGTACCGATATTTACTGGCGGCGCAAAGCCGTAAACGAGCTCAAAGCCCTGCGGCCGGCGCGTATTCTGGACATTGCCACCGGCACGGCCGATTTTGCCATTGAAACCCTGCGCGCCGTGGCGCCCGACGCCCACGTTACGGGCGTCGATATCTCCGAGGGCATGCTGGACGTGGGGCGCCGCAAGCTGGCCGCCAAAGGCCTTGGTCACCGGATTCAGCTCGAGCTCGGAGATTCGGAAAATCTGCCGTTTCAGGATGGTGAATTTGACGCCGTAACCGCGTCCTTTGGCGTGCGCAACTTCGCCCATCTGGAGATCGGCCTGGCTGAGATGCTGCGCGTGCTGCGGCCGGGCGGCAAGCTCGTCATCCTGGAATTCAGCAAGCCCACGGCGTTCCCACTCAAGCAGGCTTACAATTTTTACTTCCGTCAGGTGCTGCCGGTTTTTGGGAAGTTGATTTCCAAAGATCAGTCGGCCTACACTTACCTGCCTGCTTCGGTGCAGGCATTTCCCGATGGCCCCGAATTCCTGGCTATTTTGGCCCGGGTCGGCTTCAAAGACTCTGCATGGCAACCACTTACCTTCGGCATCAGCTCCATCTACACCGCTCAAAAGTAAACTGCCTGATCCTGGCGGGTCTGCTGGCACTTTTGTTGCCGGTCGCCGCTCGGGCGCAGCAACACAAGGAGCGGGCGCGGGCCAGTCGGACCAAAACGGGTAAGGTGAAGTCGATTACGGTGAAAAACCTGCCGGCTTACGACGAGCGCTGGTTCCATCCCGGGATGTACGTCGGCTTCATCGGCTCACGTTTCATTATCGAACAATCTGCTTTTTATATTAAGAACCAGAATGTTACGGCCAATTCGATTGTCAGCCCGAGTCTGGGCGTGGGCTTTATCGGGGATGCGCGGCTGGGCGGGGCCGACTCGCCATTTACGCTCCGTTTCGCGCCGGGCGTCAGCTTCCTGACCCGAAGCGTGGAGTTTCGGCCACGGGGCTATCCGGCGCCGGATTCCATCGTGACGCAGGAAGTAACAACCACGGTGGTGCAGTTTCCCATTCTGCTCAAATACCATTCGGCCCGGCGCCGCAACACCCGGGCGTACATGATTGCCGGCCTCAATCCCATCCTGACTGTCAGCAGCCGCCGCAGCGATCCGCTCCGCAACCAGCTGCGGGCGATGGATAGCGACCTGACCCTGGAATACGGCGTGGGCCTGGACTTATTCTATCCCCTGTTCAAACTCTCGCCGGAGCTGCGCTTTTCGCACGGGCTGCGCAATCTGCTTGTGGCGCATAATGACGTTTTCAGTCGGAGCTTACAGAGCATGAGTACCAACGCCGTAACGCTTTATATTAATATTCAGAATTAGTCCGGCTTTACTGCGTTTATTGCGAGCGGATTACCCTTTTTTTCTTTCATGAAAACTGCATTTGTTACCGGCGCCTCGTCGGGTATTGGTCGAGCTACGGCCGTCGCCCTCGCGGCCGCGGGATTTCAGCTGGTGGTGACCGGCCGGCGGCGCGAGCGCCTGGAGGAGCTGGCGGCGGAGCTGGCCCCGGTGCCGGTTCACGTGCTGGCATTTGACGTCCGGGATCGGGCGGCGACGCTGGCGGCGGTAGCGACTTTGCCCGCCGAATTGCGGGCCCCCGATGTGCTGGTGAACAACGCTGGCGGGGCGCTTGGCCTGGCTCCCATTCAGACCGGCGATCCGGCTGACTGGGATCAGATGCTGGACGCCAACGTGCGCGGGCTGCTGAACGTGACCTACGCCCTGCTGCCCGGCATGACGGCCCGGGAGACGGGTTTTATCCTCAATATCGGCTCCGTGGCCGGGCAGGAAGCCTACGCCAACGGCAACGTGTATTGCGCCACCAAAGCCGCCGTGGGAATGCTCACCAAAACCATGCGGCTGGATTTGCTGCCCACCGGCATTCGGGTCGCCGAGGTGAATCCGGGCGCGGTCGAAACCGAGTTTTCGCAGGTGCGCTTCAAAGGCGATCAGGCCCGGGCGGCCAAGGTGTACGATGGTTTTGAGCCGTTGCGCCCTCAGGATATTGCCGAGATCATCGTCTTCATGGTGACCCGGCCGGCCCGCGTGACCATTGCCGAGATTCTGGTGCTGGCCGGGGCGCAGGGCGCCGCCACTGCGATTATTCGGAAGTAGGACCCGAAAAAAGGGTTAATCACCGGGCTGTTTTTGCTGAGCTGCGGACGCTAAACGGCGGCCAGCCCGGCTAAAACAGCCCGGTTCAGTTCGTGCTTACCCGTAAAAGTGATCACGGCCGGTGCCGCCCCGAGCTGCTGAAGCTGCCGCCGCTGCTGCTCGAGCAACGCCACCGAAATGTACTCGTCGGCGGTGCCGACGACGAGCGTTAGGCGCAGATTTTGTAGGAGCCGACGGGCGGCGGTGGGGGCCAGATCATCAGGAAAACCGCCGGCCCAGAGGATGAGATGAGCGGGCCGGCAGCGAGCCTGCGCCAGCCAGCGGCTGACGGTGGCCGTGCCCTGCGAGAAACCCAAAACCGTGATTTTGACATCGTCCGGGCACTTGGCCAGGGCTTTATCAGTCAGTTGATTGAGGAAATTGAGCTGGTCATCGATTTCGTGCAGGCGGTCGTCCCGGGTCATCCAGCTGGCACCCACGCGGCCGTCGTTGCCGGCGAGGTAGAAGCGGGAGAGGCCCTCGGGCGCGATGACAACGGTAGTAGAATCGCTGTCGGTGAGAAAGGTGAAGTGGCGCACAAAGTATGCGGCGAGCTGCCCGTAGCCGTGGCACACAAACCAGATATTTCGCGTGCCGGCCGATAATTCGCCCAGTTGGTGATAGCGGGCCGAGCGGGTAACGGTGAGGTGGTGTTCAGCCATAATTACTTGCGGATTCCTGGTTTGATTGGCTGTGCAGCTATTTAGTGATTCAAACAAACTTGCATGGCGTCATGCAGCGCATTCTCCGCATCAAGCAGAGACGAAGTATCTCGCGTGGATAAGCAATCAGCAACGATTGAGTTAGTCGTCCACGCGAGATGCTTCGCTTCGCTACGCTCTGCACGACTTGCTTCTACCGGCTTTAAGTCATCAGCGGAGAAATTAAACGGAATCAAAGTCGCTAAAGAATCGAATCGCAGGATGGTTCCGGTACGGCCGGGGAGCAGCAGCGGGATGGGCTGGCCCTGACGGGTTTCGTATTCGAGCATTACCTGACGACAGGCACCGCAGGGAAAGGCCGGGCCGAAATCGCCACCGTGGGGGCGGGCCGCCACGGCCATTCCCACGATCGTCGCGTGCCCGGGCTGGCTGGCGGCGAGCCCGAACAAGGCCGTCCGCTCGGCGCAGAGGCCGGAGGGGTAAGCGGCATTTTCCTGATTGGTCCCCCGGAAAATAGTGCCATCAGCCAGGAGCAGGGCCGCGCCCACCTGGAAGCCCGAGTAGGGAGCGTAGGCGTGAACAGTCGCGTCGCGGGCGGCCTGCCAGGTGGCTTGCTCGGCGGGACTGAGGTCGGGGGCAGAATCGATTTCTTCGTAGGAAATAAGCAGTTGACGGGAAATGCGGGCCATGTAAGGAGGGTAAGGGGGCGGTGAAGATAGGCCGGTGAGCTTTACGGTGCAGCCGTGTACTTTTGCCGCATGATCATTCGCTTGTTGTTGCTGGGGGCCGGCCGGTCGGCTTCGTCCCTTATTCAGTACCTGCTGCGCCACGCGCCCACCGAACAATGGTTTCTGACCGTGGCCGATGCCAACCCGGCGCACCTCGCGCCGGTGTTGGCCGCGCATTCGGAATACGCCCGCGCTGTGCCATTCGATCTGGCCGACGAGGCGCAGCTGGAAGAACTGGTTTCGCAGGCCGAAGTGGTGATTTCCATGTTGCCGGCCCTGCTGCATCCGGTGGTGGCGCGGGCCTGCGTCCGGCACGGCCGGCACCTGGCTACGGCCAGTTACGTGAGTCCGGAAATTCAGGCGCTGCACGCTGGGGCGGTGGCCGCCGGCGTGACGCTGCTCATGGAATGTGGGCTGGATCCCGGTCTGGATCATATGTCGGCCATGCGGGCCATTGAGCACATCCGGGCGCGGGGCGGGCGGCTGACGTCGTTCAAATCGTATTGTGGTGGGCTGCTGGCACCGGCGGCCGAAGGCGATAATCCCTGGAAATACAAATTCACCTGGAATCCGCGCAACGTGGTGCTGGCCGGGCAGAGCACGGCTAAATACCTCGAAAAAGGCCACCTGCGGTTCATTCCCTACCAGCAATTATTTGCCCGGACCGAAAGGCTGACGGTGCCCGGCAGTGGCGAATTTGAGGGGTACGCCAACCGCGACTCCCTCAGCTATCGGGCGCCCTACGGCTTGGACGATATCCCAACCATCCTGCGCGGGACGCTGCGGCGGCCGGGTTATTGCGCCGCCTGGCACGCCCTGGTCCGCCTGGGCCTCACCGATGATTCCGTGAACCTCGGCAACGCTGAAACCATGACCTGGGTCGAACTGGTGACCGCTTATCTGCCGGTGGACGACCAGGCGGAAACTGACCTGTCCAGCCGCCTGGCGGCCTATCTCGGCCTGGCACCGGATGGCGAGGAAATGGCTCGTCTGAGCTGGCTGGGGCTTTTTTCGGACCGGCTCGTGGGCCACGCCCACGCCACACCCGCCCAGCTGCTCGAACGTTTGCTGAGCGATAAGTGGCAGCTTCAGCCCCAGGATCACGACCTGATTGTGATGCAGCACCTATTTGAATTTGAGCTGAACGGGGTTTCGCGTCGGCTCACTTCCTCGCTGGCGGTGGTTGGCGACGACGCCACCCACACCGGCATGGCCAAAACCGTGGGCCTACCGCTGGGCATGGCCGTGCGCCGCCTGGCGCGGGGGGAGGTAGCGCAGCGCGGCGTGTTGCTGCCGGTCGGGGCCGATCTGTATGAACCCATCCTGGATGAATTGGCGGCTGATTACGGCATTCGTTTCAGCGAAGAGGAAAATTAAGTTTTCAGCAACCGCAATCCGGCCGGGGGCGCGGCGTTGGGGTCGTACGATGGCTGCACTACAGGCTTACTTAAAGATGCGCGGCCGCTTGCTGGGTCGGGTGCTGCGCGAAATAGGCTGGCTTCGGTTAGCTCTATTGGCTCCGCTAATGCTGGTCGTGACGGGTCAGGCGCTGAGCCGGGCCGCTATGCATCCGTGGGGGCAATGGCTCGTGCCGTTAGTGCTGGCCCTGT
>JAYWCH010000238.1:0-6950 GCA_043780755.1 Hymenobacter sp. | reverse complement strand
ACTTCTTTTTCGGAGCGGCCGGCAAGGTAGGCGGGCAGGCATACGTTTTCGAGGGCCGTGAACTCGGGCAACAGGTTGTGAAACTGGAAGATAAAGCCGATATGTCGGTTGCGAAACCGCGCTAGATCATTGCGCCCCAGCGAGCTGACCGACTCGCCGTCAAAAAGCACCTCGCCCGAATCGGGACTGTCTAGCGTTCCCAGAATGTGCAGCAGCGTGCTCTTACCCGCCCCCGAGGACCCGACAATGCTCACGATTTCAGACTTTTCAATCGTCAAATCGATGCCCTTGAGCACGTTCAGCGCATTGTAGCTCTTATGAATGTTGATAGCTTGCAGCAACGGTAGGCAGCGAAAGGCGTGAGAAATCCAGTAGTAACAAAGCTACGCACAATCCTATTGCAGCCCCGTCGATCCGGGTCGGCCGTCTGTTTCCGGTCGGCGGCGTCTTACGGTCTAATTTATCTTTCATGACTATTCCTTTTCTGCCTAGCCGGCGCTGGGGCCTGCTGCTGCTCCTAGGCCTTGGGTCGCTGGTGGTGCTGTGGGGCTGGCCCCGCCGCCCGGCCCAGGCCGGCGCTACCACCACTGATCAGGAATTAGCGGCCTTGGGGCCCGCGCCAACGGGTGGTTCGGGCGCTTTTGACAGCACCCGACTGCGCGGCGTGAGCTGGGTGGGGGGCGATTCCATCACCGCTGCCGAGCTGGCCCCGTTGGTCAAGGCCCGCGTTACCTGGATTACCCAGATGCCATTTGGCTGGCAGGGCGGGGCAGCAGAACCGCTCATTCGGAGCCAGACCGGCCGTCCGGCGGGTCGTTATGGCCTCTGGGGCGAGAGCGACGCCGGGCTGATTTACACCGCTCGCCTGGCACGGCAGCACGGTATCCGCACCTTACTCAAGCCGCATTTGTGGGTGCGGGGCCGCAGCGCCTGGCCCGGTGACGTGAACATGACCAGTGCCGCCGACTGGGACCAGTGGTTCCGGAGCTATTCGGATTTTATTCTGCACTATGGCCGGCTGGCCGAAACGGCTCATTTCGACGGTCTGTGCATCGGCACCGAGCTGCTGCACGCCACCGAGCCCGCCCATGAAAAAGCCTGGCGGGTACTCATCCGTCAGCTGCGGCGCGTCTACCACGGTCCCCTCACGTACGCGGCCAACTGGAGCGGGGAGTACCGGCAAATCCGGTTCTGGGACGCGCTCGATTACGTCGGCATTCAGGCGTATTTCCCCCTGACACCCGCCGCCCGCCCGTCGGTTGATTCGCTGCTACGCGGTTGGCAGCCTCATTTATCTGCGCTGGCCGCCTGGCAGCAAAAAATTAACAAGCCGATCGTCTTCACCGAAATCGGCTACAAAACCACGTCCGATGCCGCCGCACGCCCCTGGGAATGGCCCGAGCGCCTGGCCGCCTTCGACACCCCCGACGAAGCCACTCAAGCCCGTTGTTACGAGGCGATGTTCCGGGCCTGCTGGGGTTTGCCGTGGCTAAAAGGAGTGTTTATCTGGAAGTGGTATCCGGGACTGAGCGCCGACGGCCCCGTTCGCCGGCACGCCGATTTTACGCCCCAGCACAAGCCCGCCGAAGCCGTCATGACGCGCTGGTATGGGCAATAACGGCCGGAAGGTGTACTTTCGCGCTGGCAACCGAAGGTCAGTGCAGCTTAATCCCACCCCTTTACCATTTATATGAACATTCACGAATATCAGGGCAAGGAAATCCTGAAAAAATACGGCGTGCGCGTGCAGGAAGGCATCGTGGCCGATACGCCGGAGGAGGCCGTAGCCGCCGCCGAAAAACTTACCGCCGAAACCGGCACCAGCTGGTACGTCATCAAGGCGCAGATCCACGCCGGGGGTCGGGGCAAAGGGGGCGGAGTGAAGCTGGCCAAGAACCTGGAGCTGGTGAAAGAAATCGCCGGTAACATCATCGGCATGCAGCTCATTACCAAGCAAACCGGCCCCGAAGGCCGCAAAGTGAACAAGGTGCTGGTGGCGCAGGATGTGTACTACCCCGGCGTTTCCGAGCCGAAGGAATACTACATGAGCGTGCTGCTGGACCGCGCCCTGGGCAAAAACGTCATTATCTACACCACCGAGGGCGGGATGGATATTGAGGAAGTAGCCGAGTCGCACCCCGAGAAAATCCACCGCGAGCACGTTGATCCCGCCGTGGGTCTGCAGGGTTTTCAGGCCCGCAAAATCGCCTTCAACCTCGGGCTGGAGGGGGAAGCGCAGAAGGAAATGGTGAAATTCGTAACCGCTTTGTACAAAGCCTACGATGAAACCGATTCGAGCATGTTCGAAATCAACCCCGTGCTGCGGACGTCGGACAACAAAATCCTGGCCGTGGACGCCAAGGTGACGCTGGACGAAAACGCGCTTTTCCGCCACAAAGACTTCGTGGCCCTGCGCGACACCAATGAAGAAGATCCGTTGGAAGTCGAAGCTTCCCTCAACAACCTCAACTACGTGAAGCTCGACGGCAACGTGGGCTGCATGGTGAACGGCGCCGGCCTGGCCATGGCCACCATGGATATCATCAAGCTCTCGGGCGGCGAGCCGGCCAACTTCCTCGACGTTGGGGGTGGAGCCAACGCCCAGACGGTGGAAGCCGGTTTCCGCATCATCCTTAAGGATCCGAATGTGAAAGCCATCCTGATCAACATCTTCGGCGGCATCGTGCGCTGCGACCGCGTAGCCAACGGCGTGGTGGAAGCCTACAAAGCCATCGGCGACATCCGCGTGCCCATCATCGTGCGCCTGCAGGGTACCAACGCCGAAGAAGGCGCCCGCATCATCGACGAAAGCGGGCTGAAAGTAGCCTCCGCCGTACTGCTCAAAGACGCGGCCGACCGTGTGAAAGAGGTGCTGGCCACGGCCTAGCTCCATTTGCGGCCGGCGTAAGCCAGCCGCTCCGAAAAGCGAAAATCCCCTTTGGCGGGCGGCCGAAGGGGATTTTTATTTGTACTAATCACCTCAGGTAGTCATAATCAGACTCCTGCCACCCATCCGCGATCCGGGCGACTGATAAAAAAGAAGGAATTTAGCCCCATATTTGGTCCTATTCGCTTTTGGTGCTACTTTTGCAGCCCCATCCGGCTACGTCGTACAACGGATAGTATGAGAGTTTCCGAAGCTCTTGATTTAGGTTCGATTCCTAACGTGGCCACTAAAAACCCTGTTTCCAGTTTGGAAATGGGGTTTTTGCTTTGTCAGGGTACGCGTCGGGGTACACACCTCACTTTTTCGGCCCGAAGCGGGCGGCGCGGGGGGAGTTTCCCGGCTGACCGGTTCCAAATTCCTCGTTCCGGACCAGTCAGCGGCAACCTTCCTGGGGTGGGGCGGGTATACGGCCCGTTTTAGTCCGGGAAGGGTTCCGGGTTGTTATTCGAATAGGATGTTTATTGTGCTATTTAGCTTATTAGGCCTGTTTTTGGCCGGTTTTCGGGAAGGGGTGTGGACCAAGTACACATCTGAGGATATTGCCCGCTGGCATGCTGCGGGAACACCAAAGAGCTCATCGTGGCTACCGGGCCAAAGGCCGGCGCGGGCCGCGCAGCCGGCCGAAGCTGCGGCCGGCCCGGGTCCCGATACGAAAGACGACTCCGTTGTTACTCAGGCTGCCTGAGCTAGCAGGAGTAGCGCCAGCGCGGGCCAATGAGCCAAGAGCCGTCTGCTCCGCACCATTTAGCGGCCGGCGCGGCGGCTACAGAACGCCTACAGATGCGCGTAGAGCGCATTGAGCACACCCCGAACCTGCTGTTCGGTTGATAGCGTGTCCGAATACACCAGGCAGCCCCGGGAGTAGGTCACGAAGAAGGGTGCCACCAGCGTCCCCATCGGTTGGTGGGCGGCGGGGCTCGCCTCGGAAGGCAGTCGCAGGAAGGCAATATTCCCGTAGGCCTGATTGGTGGCAAACAACTCGAACACCGGGCGAAGCTGCTCGCAGGCCGCACTCTGGTCCGTGGTGAACATGGCCATCACCTTGGCGTTGGCGTGGATCAAGCGAGCCAGTTCCCGGTCAGTAGTGTCGATGATGCCCATATAATAACGAGTCAGTGCCACCCACCTACGGAAGCGCCGGGAAAGTGGACTGATTGTGCGCGGGCCAAACCCGCTCACGCCCGAAATCCCGAAGCGCTGCGGCCAGCGGCAGTCTGCGATCCTGAGCGCGGGTTAATCGGTGGGCGGGAAAACCACAACTATAAATTAGTGCTCAGCATTAAAATGAAGGGGTTAAGTAATCGAAAAAAATGGGCTGGAATCAAGCTGCACGTAATAATTATTCTTTTACTTGAATTAATTTAAAATAAATTATCATGAAATGTTCCATGAGTATTATATTTGGTTTATTAATTTACACTCAGTCAAGAACAAGGATTATTGGATTTTTCAGAAATCGATTGCGAAATACCTGTTTAAGACTGGCTGTATGATCGGATTACCACCATTTCATTCCTTTTATTATGAAAAACAACTGGTACAAACGGTATAAATTGCGGGAGTGGCCAGCCGCCGCTCGGGCCAGCAGAATTCCGCAGCTGCCGTGGCGGGTGCTGGTACTCAGCATGCTGGTCGTGCTGTTTCCCCTGCTGAGTATGGCGCAGGCGAACCGGAATATAACCGGGAAAGTGGTTGATGCGCAGGCCGTAGGCTTGCCGGGGGTAACGGTGCTCGTACCGGGGACCTCGGTTGGGGCCAGCACGGGGGGCGACGGGACGTTTGAGCTCTCAGTGCCCGCTACCGCGACTACGTTGACGTTCTCATTCGTCGGCTATGCGTCGCAGCAGGTCGATATCGCGGGCAAAACGGTGGTGCAGGTGACGCTGAAGGAAAACGCCCAGGGCCTGGGTGAAGTAGTGGTGGTGGGCTACGGCTCGGTCCGGAAAAGTGATTTGACCGGGGCCGTTGCCGTTATTGGGGAGAAGGAATTCAACAAGGGCACGTACACTTCACCCGATCAGCTGATTCAGGGTCGCGTATCGGGCGTGCAGATTACCAACAGCAGCGGGCAGCCCGGCGGGGCGGCCACCGTTAAAATCCGGGGCAGCTCGGCCGTGACGGGAACCGGCCAGCCGCTGTACGTGGTAGATGGTGTGCCGCTCGACGGCCGCTCGGCCCGGCCCGGGCTGGTCGCGGGCAACGAAACCGGCGTGGGCACGGACTCCAACCCGTTGAACTTTCTCAACCCGGCCGACATCGAATCGGTGACCGTGCTGAAGGATGCCTCGGCCACCGCCATCTACGGCTCGCGGGCGGCTTACGGAGTGGTCATTATCAACACCAAGCGGGGGAAATCCGGGGCGCCCCGGATCGATTTTGGTTTCTCGATCGGGGTGTCGTCCATCCTGCGGCGCATGAAAGTGCTCGATGCCGGGCAGTACCGGCAGGCCCTGACGTACTACGGCGCCAGCCCGCTCAGCGACAAGGGCAGCGACACCGATGCGCTGGGGGCTATTCTGCAAACGGGGCAGCTCCAGAACTACAACGTGGCTACGAGCGGCGGCAGCGAAACCGGCCGTTACCGCCTCTCGCTGGGCTACCTGAACCAGGATGGCATCGTGCGTAAAACCGGGTTTAAGAAGTACAGCGCCAATTTTTCTACCAACCTCGAATTCCTGGAAAGCAAGAAGCTGGGCCTGGATGTGAACATCGCCACCAGCCAGTTTCGGGAGCAGCTGGCGCCCATTACCAACGACGCCGGCTCGAAAAGTAGCCTCATTGGCCAGGCCCTGCAATGGAACCCCACCGAGGCGCTCCGCCGGCCCGATGGTTCGCTGAACATCAACGCCGGGGATATCATCAACCCGCTGGCTGCCTCGGAGCTGTTCAACGACCGTTCCCGGGTTTCGACGATTCTGGCCAGCGTGTCGCCCCACTACAAGCTTACCGACTGGCTCGAATACCGCTTGCTCTACAGCATCAACTACAGCACGGGTGAGCGGCGCACAGCCATCGGGCAGAACCTGATCAATTTCCAGGACATTGCCGATAAGGGCCTGGCCAGCATTGGGAATAATGAGCTGAGTACTCAGCAAATCGTCAACACGCTGAACTTCAACAAGAAAATTACTCCCGATCTCAACCTCAATGCCTTGCTGGGCCATGAGTACACCACGTTTGCCAACTCCGGTTCGAACCTGACTGCCTACGGCCCCGCCACTGGCGGCTTTGGCAACTACGGGCTGGACTACACGAACTACATTCAGTTTTCCGATCCCGCGAGCCGGCGAGTGACCTCGTTTATTGATCCGTTCACGGCCCTGAACTCCTATTTTGGACGGGCCATTCTCAACTATAAAGAGCGGTACCTGCTCACGGCTACCCTGCGGGCCGACGGCAGCAGCAAGTTTGGCGCGAATAACCGCTACGGTTATTTCCCCTCGTTTTCGGCGGCCTGGGACATCAGCCAGGAGGAGTTTTTCAAGCAGAAAGCCGTGAACGTATTTAAGGTGCGGGCGGGCTACGGGCGCACCGGCAACCAGGAATTTCCGGCCGGCTCGGCCGTCGCCCGGTACGTCTTCGACAACGGCGCCATTGTGCAGCTCAACAGTGCCAACCCCAACCTGAAGTGGCAGTCCGATGCGCAGTACAACGCTGGGGTCGATCTGGCCTTTTTCGATAATCGCCTGACGGCCACCGTCGATTATTTCTACAAGACAACGACCGATCTGCTCTTCCCCAGCGCCCCGATTGCGCCGGCCCCGCCGCCCACCAACGGCATTGTGGCCATTCGCTGGTCGAACCTGCCGGGGCAGGTGGTGAACAAAGGTGTGGAAGTCGCCCTCGGTACGACTATTCTGAACAGCGATCGGGTGGGGCTGGGCTTTAATGCCAACGCCACGTTTATCCGCAACAATGTGTCGGGGCTGACGGCGGTTATTCCCACCGGGGCCATCAACGGCCAGGGGCTGTCGGGCGTCCAGGCTGAAGTCATTCAGAACGG
>JAYWCH010000237.1:0-8368 GCA_043780755.1 Hymenobacter sp. | reverse complement strand
AAAAACATTGTAGCGGGCGATGAATCTAACCTTTGCTGAATACCGTTTGGACGCCCGGGAGCGTTGCTAGCACAACCCGCCGGAGGTCCTAAATGTTAGGCTTGTCCCGTCCCCCGACCATTCCCTTTGGTCGGGGCTTAAATCGTTCTTCTTTACCCTTGTCAGCAAGTTCAGACATGAGACAATTTTCCTTACGACTACGGGCCGGGGCGCTGATCCGGACGCTGCTGCTGATGGCGGTGCTGGCCACTGGCCTGGGCCTGGGGCCCAACGCAGCCTGGGCCACGCACATTCGGGCCGGCGATATTCAGGCTAAGGTTGATACGACCGCTAATCCCAATCCGCGCCGCGTGTTTTTCAAAATGATCCTCTACACGGACAACAGCTCCGCCGTGGATCAGAGCACAGCCACCATCTTTTTTGGCGATGGGACTTCCAGCTGCGCCGAAGGGGTGCCGCGCGCTGGGGGCCGCCGGGCCATTCCCGGCAACACCGATACAAGCCTCAATATTTATTACTTCGAGCATACTTTTCCTTCCAGCGGGACTTTTACGATCAGTTTCATCGGGGAGAACCGCAACGAAGCGTTGAATATTGACCGGCCCAAAGACCAGTCTTTTTACATCAGCACGCGCATCACGCTGGACCCGGCGCTGGGGCGCAATCACTCGCCGGTTCTGACGGCGCCGGCCATTGATAAGGGCGGGGTAGGCCAGGTTTTTCTGCACAACCCGGCCGCTTTCGATGCCGACGGCGACTCGCTGGCTTTCCATTTGCGCACCAGTCAGCAGGTGCCTGGGTTGGCAGCCAGCGTCGTGGGGCCGCCCTGCGCCAACGCCACGGGCAACAACCTGCCCGTGCCGCAGACGGTGACCAACTTTCGCTATCCCAACGATCCGGCCATTACGCCCGGCAATCCGCCGGTGCAGGTCATCTACAACGGGACGCCGCCCGGCGTGCCGGGCGCGGCGGCCGTTTTTGTGCAGGATGTTCACACCGGGCAGATTACCTGGAATGCGCCCGTGGCCGCCGGCTTCTACAACGTGGCTATGATTGTGGAAGAATGGCGCCGGACGCCGCTGGGCGTGCGGCACATCGGCGACGTGATCCGCGATATGCAGATCATCGTTTCGGCCACCAGCAATGTCCGCCCCACCATTATTATTCCCGCCGACCTGTGCGTGGTTGCCGGGCAAACCGCCACGGGCACCGTCACCGCGACCGACGGCACCGGGCCTGGCAAACCGACGCAGACGCCCGTTTCGCTCTTCGCCTATTCCGGGATTATTCCCCCCGCTACTTTCCGGCAGACCCAGACGGGGCCGCCGGTGGCGCAGGGCGTATTTAACTGGCTGACCGATTGCAGCAACGTAGCCCAGTTGCCATACCTGGTGACATTCAAGGCTCAGAATAATCCCAGTCCCATCACCCCCAACAATCCGCCGCTGATTGATGAGCGCACCTGGCGCATCACGGTGGTGGGCCCGGCGCCGCAGAACCTGCGGGCCACGAGCGTGGTCGGCACGGGTACTAACCCGAACAGCGTAGTTCTGAACTGGAATATTTACCAGTGCGGCAACGCGTCGCGGATGAATATTTACCGCCGGATCAATTCCTCGAGCTTTGTACCCGGCCCCTGCGATACCGGAATCCCGGCGTCGGCCGGCTACACGCGAATCGGGAGCGTGCCGGCCAACGTTACCACTTTTACCGACAGCAATAATGGCGGCGGGCTCGACCGGGGCCAGACCTATTGCTACCGCATCTACGCCGACTTTCCGCTGCCGGCGGGCGGGGCCAGCATTGCGTCGCTGGAATCGTGCGCTTCGTTCCCGGGCAGTCCGGCCCGACTGATTAAGGTTGACGTTGCGGCCACGGCCGTGACCACCGGCCAGATTCAGGTGTGCTGGACCCAGCCCAAGGGCGTGTCGGGCAACGTGCTCGACGGGACGCCCAGCTACGTGCTCTCGCGCGGCGAAGGGCTGACGCCGACGGCATTCAAGCCAATAGTCACGATCACGTCGCTGGTTGATACCTGCTACACGGACAGCGGGATTAATACTCAGGATATTCAATATACCTATCAGCTGGAATTCGTGCGCACTTTTCCGGTTACCGATAACCGGGCGCCGATCCGCGAAGTGTCGCCCACGGCCAGCAGCGTGCGCGTCAGCGCCGTGCCCGCAAATCCGGCCGCCTCGGCCGTGACCGTAAGCTGGACTTACAATGTGCCGTGGGACAACTCGCTGCGGCCGGCGGTTATTTTCCGTCGTACCGGCGGCACCGGCCCCTACACGCGTCTGAGCACGGCCCCGACCACCGCCACCGGCGGCACTTATCTCGACGGTGACCCCGCGCTGCGCAAGGGCGAAACGTACTGTTATTACGTGCTCACCGAAGGCCGCTACAACGGTATCAGCTACCTCAGCTCGCTGCTCAACCGCAGTCAGGAGCGCTGCCTGGTGCTGAGCAGCCCGCCCTGCACGCCGGTCCTCCGGTTGCAGCCGACGAATTGCGACAGCCTGGCCAGTTTGCAGGAGTTTCCGAAGGTTGATGAGCGCTACACCAACCGCCTGCGCTGGACGTTGAGCAACGTGCCGGCCGGCTGCGATGCGACCATCGCCAGCTACCGCGTGTACTACCGGCCCACGCCCACGGGCCGGTTCACCCTCATCGCCACCACGACCCAGACCAGCTTTTTGCACCTGGACCTGAAGTTCTCGGGCGGCTGCTACGCCGTACAGGCAATGGCCCCGAGCGGCATCGTGAGTGATACCAGCAATGTGGCGTGTCAGGATAACTGCGTGTTTTTCAAGCTGCCCAACATCTTCACGCCCAATGGCGACAACCAGAACGAGGTGTTCCGCCCCAAAAACAGCAGCCCCATCCGCAGTATTCACTTCAAGGCGTTTAATCGCTGGGGCACGAAGGTTTTCGAGAATACGACAACCGCCGATGACCGGATTCTGATCAACTGGGACGGCGGCGGGCCGGCCGGCGAATCGGGAACGAGCGGTAAGGTTTCGGACGGAATCTACTACTACCTGGCCGAGGTCGAATTTGCCGACTTCGCCAACACGAAGCGCACCTACAAAGGCTGGGTGGAGATCGTCCGCTAACACCCGGATTCGGAGCTGCAAAGCCCAAAGGCCGCCCCGCGAGGAGCGGCCTTTTTGGTGTCTGATTTGTTGGGCTGACGGCTTTTTTGCAGCTTGCAGCCCCAATCGCTGCGGCGGTGGGCCGGCGCTGGCGCCGTTTGCTCCTTATTTCATCTCCGTTTAAATTCCCCGTGAATCCTGCTACTTCCTCCGAACCGATCCAAACCGCCCTCGTTTTTCCCGGCCAGGGCAGCCAGTTTCCGGGCATGGCCCGCGAGCTGTTCGAACAAAATCCGGCGGCCCGTCAACTGCTGACCGAAGCCAACGACATCCTGGGTTTTAGCCTGACGGCCATTATGTTCGACGGCACGGATGTGGACCTGCGCCGGACCGACGTGACCCAGCCGGCTATTTTCGTGCATTCGGTGGCGCAGTTTGTGGCCCGCCCGGAATTGCAGCCGGCCATGACCGCCGGTCACTCGCTGGGCGAATTTTCGGCGCTCGTGGCCGCCGGCGTCCTGCGGTTTGAGGACGCGCTGCGGCTGGTGGCCCGGCGCGCCCAGGCCATGCAGTCCGCCTGCGAGGAGCAGCCCGGCACGATGGCCGCCATCCTGGGACTCGATGACCAGGCGGTGGAGCAAATCTGTCAGCAAATTTCCGACGCGGGCGAAGTAGTCGTGGCCGCCAACTACAACTGCCCAGGTCAGCTGGTCATTTCCGGTTCGGCCGCTGGCGTGGCCCTGGCCTGCGAAGCCCTCAGGGCCGCCGGTGCCAAGCGCGCCCTGCCGCTGCCGGTGGGCGGCGCTTTCCACTCGCCGCTCATGCAAAGTGCGGCCGCCGCCCTGGCCGAAGCCATCGAAAAAACTACTTTTGCCGAAGCCCGCTACCCGGTGTACCAGAATGTGGACGCCCTGGCGCATTCCGCCCCGGCCAAAATCAAGGCCAACCTACTGCGCCAGCTCACGGCCCCCGTGCGCTGGACCCAAACAGTACAGAACATGGCTGCCGCTGGCGCGACTGAATTCGTGGAATGCGGCCCCGGCAAAGTGCTGCAGGGACTGGTGAAAAAGATTGTTCCCACGGTCACCATCGGGTAAGTCGTGTCGAATTCGTCCGGGTCTGCGCGGTTGTGGTGGGGCTGGTCGGTGGGGCTGGCCGAGTTGGGGCAGCTGGCGTTGTTCGCCTTCGCTACCGGCCCGGGCCTGGCTGGCACTTCCGATTCGGAATTCTACCTCCACGCCGCGACTACGCTGCGAACGGTGGGTCGGCTGCTCAACCCCGATGGCACGGCCTACCGCTACTGGCCGCCGCTGTACCCGGCGCTGCTGGCCCTGGGCGGCAGTCTGGCGGCGGCGCGCCTGCTGCACAGCCTGGCCTTGATAATCAGTTTGTTCGGGTGGAGCTGGCTGGGTCGGCGATTGTTGCCGGTTCGGGTAGCTGCGGTGCTGCCCTGGGCGCTGGCCCTGAGTACGCCGTGGCTGGTGGTGAGCAAATTTGTGTGGGGGGAAACCGTCTTTCTGGCCTTGTTTGCGGGGTACGCCTGTGCGCTGTTGCAGTGGCTGCGGGCGCCGCAGGGACGTGGCTGGCTGCTGGTCACGGCGCTGGGAATACTGCTCCCGTTGCAGCGTACGGGGGGGCTTTTTCTGCTGGCCGGCCTGGCAGCGGGGTTGTTCTTGGAAAGGAAAGAGCTGCTTTCCCGGCAGCGCTGGCCGCTGGTTGGGCACTTTGCGGTGAGCATACTGGCGGGTTTGGGCTGGCATTATTACGCCCTGCTGGTGGCGGCGCCGGGCCTGCCGCCGCGCATCCGGGGCTGGGCGCAGGTAGGCAGCTCCCTGGCCGATTATGGTTTTGTGCTCAGTCGCTGGCTGCTGCCCGGCCGGGCGGCGTGGCGTCCGGAGCTGCCGGGGCTCTGGGTTTTGGGGCTGGTTATGGGGCTAATCTGGTTGTGGCCCCGGCGGCGGTCCGTTGCGTCGGGGGAGAAGGGCGCGCCGGGACTCCGGCCGCTGGCGCCGTGGGCGCAGCCCTACGGCCGGGTGTTGTGGGTCGGCCTCACCTCGTTCATTATTTTGCTGATTATTGCTACCACTTTCACCCGGAGCGCCTCGGGCCTGCACGATTCCGAACGTTACGCGAGTGTGCTTTGGGCGCCGGTTATGCTGTTGGCTTTAAGCCGGGTAGACTGGCTGTTCATCAGCCGAAATCAGCTCTGGCGTTGGGTGGGCCGGTTGCTGGTGGTTGGCTGGCTGGTTTATGCGGCCGGGCGGGTGGGGAGCAACGCTATTTCCCTGCGGCGCCTGCCCGTGCTGACGTGGCCCCGGCCGCTGGCTAAATTTCCCCTGCCTGCTCCGACCAGCGCCGCACCGGCAGTGGATCCGGGCATTGCGCCAGCAGTTCGCTGATGAGCTGCCCCAACCTGGGATGACGCCGGGCGCCCGCGATTTCGGCCAGTGGCACCAGGGCAAAACGCCGCTCGGCCAGCCGGGGATGTGGGACAATCAGGTGGGGCTGATCGATTAGCTCAACGCCGTAGAGCAGAATATCGACGTCGAGCGTGCGACTGCCCCAGTGTTCCAGGCGCTGCCGGCCGGCGTGGCGCTCGGCGGCCAGGCACTGCGTGAGCAATTCCTCCGCTGATAAATAAGTACGAATAAGCAATGCCTGATTCAGAAAGGCAGGCTGGTCTTCGCGGCCCCAGGCGGCAGTTTCGTACAGGGCGGACGCGGCCATGATTTCCCCGGTCGTGGCGCTGAGCGCCGCCCGCGCCGCCCGCAGTAGCGCGGGCCGGTCGCCGAGGTTACTGCCCAGGAGCAGGCTGGCCGTGACCGGATTTTTCATGATTGCCGAAGGAAAAAATCGGCCGTGCGCTGCGCGACGAAAAGCGCCGGCCCGGGCAGCGTGGCGCCGGGCCAGGGGTGCGCGCCGCCGAACATATGCGTGGCGTCGGGCACGATCAGCAGCTCGGCATCGGGCTTGAGCTGGTGCAGTGCGTGCACGGCCGTCAGGGGCACGGTTTCGTCCTGATTGCCGTGGACCAGCAGCAGGGGCTGGCGCAGGCGCCGCACGTTGAGGGCGATATCGAGGCGGTCGCGGTTGGCCTGGTAATTTTCCACAATCTGAAAGTGCAGGGGCAGATCCTGGCCGGTGCGCGAATTGGGAACGTGTAAAACGCCGCTGCGCTGCCACTCGTCGAGCACGGGCTGGGGCCAGCGCTGGTCCACGTCGGCAATGCCGGCCCAGGTGGCCAGCGCCCGCACGCGGGCATCTTCGGCGGCTTTCAGCAGAACCAGCCCGCCGCCCCGGCTGTGGCCGATGAGAAAGAGGCGATGGGGATCCATCTCGGCGGCGGGCACCGGCGAGCGGTCGGGCGCGCCGAGCACATCGATCACCTGCCCGATGTCATCGAGCTCGATGCTGAAATTATTTTGCCCAAATGCTTCCAGATCCTCCAGATCACCGCTGCCGCCCACCACGAGGCCGTTGTGCGAGAGATTCAGCTTGACGAACACGAAGCCCTGATCGGCAAAAAAATCAGTTAGCAACGGGAAATGCCCCCAGTCCTTAAATCCCTTGAACCCGTGCACGAAAAGGATGACGGGCTTGGGCCGGCCGTCGGGCCGGTACGTGGCATCGGCTTCGAAAGCACGCCCGTGGCGCGTTCCCGTGAGCAGAAAGGGCAAATGAGTAAGCATGGGGCGAAGGTAGGCGCCGGACCCGCCAAACGGCCATTACGGGGGCAGAATCCCTTGTTGCGCCGAAAAATTGGGGTCGGCGGGCCGCCCCCTGCCCGGTTGTGCCGTATCATTGTTGACGCAATGCCCCACCATCCCCCGTTTTCCCTCGACCAGATTCAGGCCCCCATCGCGGCCGAAATGGAAGAATTTGAGCACAAGTTTCGCCAGTCGATGCGCACCAAAGTGCTGCTGCTCGATAAGATAATGGGCTACATTGTGAAGCGCAAGGGCAAGCAGATCCGGCCCATGTTTGTGTTTCTCACGGCCCGCGCCGCCCGGCCCGCCGGGGCCGCGGCCGAGGCGCTGCCCGAAGCCACTTTCCGGGGCGCGGCCCTGATTGAGCTGCTGCACACGGCCACCCTGGTGCACGACGACGTGGTGGACGAGAGTAATTACCGGCGCGGTTTTTTTTCGATTAATGCGCTGTGGAAAAATAAAATTGCCGTTTTGGTGGGGGATTATTTGCTCTCGCGGGGCTTATTGCTGGCGCTGGAAAACGATGATTACGACCTGCTGAAAATTGTCAGCAATGCCGTGCGCGAATTGAGCGAAGGGGAATTATTACAGATCGAAAAAGCCCGCAAGCTTGACATTACCGAAGAAGTTTATTTTGAAATAATCCGCCAAAAAACCGCCTCCTTAATTGCCTCGTGCACGGCCGTGGGTGCGGCATCGGTCGGGGCCGATAAAGAGACGATTGAGCGGGCGCGCTTATTCGGGGAAAAGGTCGGAATTGCCTTTCAGATTAAAGACGATTTATTCGATTATGGTACGGCCGAAATCGGTAAGCCGGTTGGGATCGACATCAAGGAAAAAAAGATGACGCTGCCGCTTATTTATGCCCTCCAGCAAGCCACCTGGCTGGAAAAGCGCCGGGTTATCTTCAACGTAAAAAACAACGAAGGCCACCGCGACCGGGTGCAGCAGGTTATTGAATTCGTGCACAAATCCGGTGGTCTCGATTACGCCATTACAACCATGAAACAATACCGGGATGAGGCGCTCGCTATCCTGCATACTTTCCCGGAATCAGCCAGTCGCACGTCGCTGGAACAACTGATTAACTATACGATTGAGCGAAATAAATAAATCGTATTTTTTTTATTTTGCGGGCGATTTATAATGGGAAAAAGATTGTCAGTTTGATGATCTTTTTTTGGTTTAATAATGCGTGGTTTAATAAGAGGCTATTTGAGTAGGCGTCATGCAGAGCATTCTGCGCATCAAGCAGAAACGAAGCATCTCGGGTGGTGCAGTAATTCTTTACAATGAAGCTTTTTAGCGCGTCTGTTATCCTGAACCGAGCGAAGGACCTTATCACGGCTGGGCGGTCGTCAGTCAGACTTGATAAGGTCCTTCGCTCGGCTCAGGATGACAAACGTATTAAAAAGGACTTTCTAAACAGCTTCGATGTTACGCGCCCAATGTTACGCGCCCAACTTAGAGGGTGTTTGGATTTGGAGCTAACCAAAAAGAAAGCGAGCCAGTAAGCAGCAAGCGGAGTTCCTAGGCTCCCACTTGCGCTATGGTTGACGGACC
>JAYWCH010000236.1:0-29846 GCA_043780755.1 Hymenobacter sp. | reverse complement strand
TCGCAGCGAGAGTAGTTCTTCGCGCCCCAAAACCGGTTCCACTTCCAGATTCGGCGATATTCCGCCCATGCGGTCGAGGATCGTCAATTCGTCCGCCCGGTTGGGATAGCCGAGCAAGACCTTGAGCATGAAGCGGTCCACCTGCGCTTCCGGGAGCGGATAGGTCCCCTCTTGCTCGATGGGGTTTTGAGTCGCCAACACGAGAAACGGCTGCGGCAGCGGGAAGGTCGTCTCGCCGATCGTGACCTGCTTTTCCTGCATGGCTTCGAGCAGGGCGCTCTGCACTTTGGCGGGCGAGCGGTTGATTTCATCGGCCAGCACGAGGTTGGCGAAGATGGGGCCCTTTTTCACCTCAAAAACCGACTGATTCTGGTTGTAAATCATGGTGCCCACCAGGTCCGACGGCAATAGGTCAGGGGTGAACTGCACGCGCTGAAAGTGCAGGTGCAGCACCTTGGCCAGGGTGGAGATGGTGAGCGTTTTGGCCAGCCCCGGTACGCCTTCGAGCAGAATGTGCCCGCCGGTGAAGAGCCCGATGAGCAGCCGGGTGAGCAGCGGCTGCTGGCCCACCACCACCTTGCCCATCTCGGCAAATACCTGGCGGATGAGGGGATGATAATCGACGGGCGCCGGCGGCGGCACGGGGACTTCGGAAGCGGGAGACATAGGCGGGAAGGGACGAAAACAGCACCCGCAAGGTAGGCACCAGGGCGGCGGGCGACGGCCGGCACCGCGACGCGCCGCGCCGGTTCCGGCCAGGGCCGGCACCGGCGCGGCGCGGGTAGTTCAGTCCGGCCCCGGACCCGGCTCCCGGCAGTCGTAAAAATGTCCTAAATCCAAATGCCGCCGCTGATAAGTACCCGCCGACGCACTGAATGCATTAATTACTTGTTAAGCACTTAAATAAAGTGATCACTGCTCAGTTATAAAAGCCAACGCTACGCTTAAAATGACTATTTTTGAGGCGCAATAATCCTCTAATTAATTTATATAGTATATAAAATTTAATATTTTTATATTTTGATAACTACTCATAATTCTTCCTTTTAACCCCTGCTGGTGGGCAGGTTGGTACGCGGGCTTACGCTCGCATTCTCAGGTTATTCCGTCCCGCACTTTTTTGTTTCTGGCAATGAAAATCGCTGTACTTACTTTTCGGGGAGACTCCCCGCGACCTTCGCTCGCATCCCGGATCTGGGGGAGCCGGCTGATTTTGATTCTGGCTCTGCTCTTGAGCGGGCTGGGAGCCCGGGCGCAGGTGGGCACCACTTACACCTTTGCCGCCAGCACGGGCGCCAGCCTGGACCCAATGACCGGGGCCACTCAGCTCATTGGGCCTTCGATCGATAATACACCCAACGACAAGACTAATGTGGGCTTTCAGTTCACGATGGAAGGCGTGACGTACTCGACTTTTTCGGTAACGCCCGACGGTTTCCTGACCTTTGGCCCGGCAGCGGCCAGTCAGCCTACCAACGACCTGGCCAGCTCGACTAATATTCCTAAGCTGGCCCCGCACTGGGACGACCTGGCCACGGGCACCGACGGCGCCGTGAGCTACGTGCTGACGGGCACGGCCCCGAACCGGCGCCTGGCCGTGGAGTGGTTCGTGAATGCGCCCGCCAACCCCGCCGGGCCGTCCAACTCCCGCTTCCAGGTCTGGCTCGATGAGGGGACTAACGTGATCAGCTTCGTGTACGGTACCGTGGTGGGCGGCGGCTCGTACTCGGTGGGCATTCGCGGTTCGGGAGCCGGTAACGACTTTATCAGTATCGACAACGCCAGCGATGTGAAAACGACCGGCACGGCCAACGACGCCCAAACGGCGGCCACTACGGCGGGCAAACGTTACACCTTTACGCCCTTATCCAACGATCTGTGCAGCGGGGCTTTCCTGCTCACCTGCGGGCAAACCGTGACGGGCACTACCCGCGGGGCCACCAGCGCGGGCGATCCGACCGGCTCGTGCGGCACGGCGGCGCCCAGCAATCAGCCGGGCGTGTTCTACACGTTCGTCGGCACGGGTTACGTCGCGACCGTCAGCACTTGTGCGGGGCCGACGGCCTCGACGGGCGACACCGAGCTTTTCGTGTACAGCGGGAGCTGCGGTAACCTTACCTGCGTGGACGGCAACGACGATATCGGCACCATTTGCAGCAACAACATGCGGGCCTCGTCCGTGACCTTTACCAGTATCCCCGGCCTGCAATACTACTTTTTTGTGCAGGGCTACAACAGCACCGTGGATTTCGGCCTCAGTGTCAATTGCGTGCCTCCGGACCTTGTAGTCAGCAGCGCACAGAATGTCAGCGGCACTTACACCAATGTGACCGTGCAAAGCGGGGGGCGGGCCACCGTCACTGGCCCGCTCAGCGTTGACAGCAAGCTGACGGTGCAAAGCGGCGGCGTGCTCATTCAGAACTGCCAACCCGTGACGGGCCTGGGCGTGCTGAACCTGCTGGCGGGCGGGGAGCTGCAAATCTGCGATCCGGCCGGCATCGCGCTCAGCGGCGCGACGGGCGCCATTCAGCTTTCGGGCATCCGCACGTACGGCACGGGCGCCCTCTATACTTATAATGCAACGGCTGCCCAGGTGACGGGCTCGGGCTTGCCCGGTACCGTGCGCACCCTGACGGTAAATAACCCCAACGCTCTGACCCTGAGTCAGGGCGTCAGTATCAGTCAGCTGGCCCGCCTGCAAAGCGGCAACCTAATCACCAATGGCCAACCGCTTACGCTGCTCTCGGCGGCTACGGGCACGGCGCTGGTGGATAATACCGGCGGACTCATTGTGGGTACCGGCGTTATGCAACGGGCCGTGACCAGCTCCGTGACCGGCCCGGCCTACCGGCAGGTCAGCTCGCCGGTGGTCAGCACTACGTTTGATGATCTGACAACCGGCGGTTTCACCCCGACATTTAATCCGGCTTTCAACAGCAACCCGACGCCCGGCACGACTTCGCCTTTCCCCACAGTGTTTGCCTACGATCAGTCGCGCCTGGCGACGGTGACTTCGTCTTACGATCCGTTTGATATCGGCTGGGTGACGCCCGCCGGGGGCAGCAGCGTGATGCAGCCCAACGTGGGCTACACAGTGAACGCCCCGGCCACGGCGGCGCCCATCGACTTTATGGGCACTTTCAACAATGCCGCCCAGAATTCGGCTACCCTCAGCCGCGGACTTGCGGCGGATGCCGGCTGGCAATTACTCGGCAACCCTTACCCCAGCCCCCTGGACTGGAACACCGTGACCCCCGCCCAGATCGTCGGCATGGATGCAGCGATGTACGTCTTCCAAAGCTCCGGCCAGTACGCGGGCACCTACCGCAGCTACGCCAACGGCCTGGGCGCGTCCCCGCTGATTGATGCCGGCTCGGGCTACTTTGCCCGCGTGACCACCCCCGGCGGCACCGGCACCGTGAGCCTGACCAATGCCAACCGGGTGACCACGTTCGATACCCAACCCGTCTTTGGGCGCGGCACGGCTGAAACCCGGCCCCTGCTACAACTCCAGCTGACCGGCGCGGGCCTGGGCGATGAAACTTTCGTCTACCTGCAATCGGGCGCCACGGCCGGCGTCGACGCCCGGTACGACGCCACCAAGCTTCCCAACCCCAACGGCATGAACCTAGCCTCGCTCAGCGGCTCCACTACCCTGGCCATCAATGGCTTGCCGCCCATCGGCACGACCGATGTGACCGTGCCGCTCTCCGTGTTCACCCCCCAAACCGGGGCCTTCGAGCTGGCGGTTACCAACCTGCTCAACTTCGGAACGACCACGGTGTACCTGCGCGATGCCCAGGCCGGCACGCAGCAGCTGCTCGCTCCCGGCGGGCGCTACGCCTTCACCCTGCCCACGGCCACGGCCGGCACTGGGCGCTTTGCCCTGGTGTTGCGCCCGGCCACCGTCACGGCCACCCAGCCGGTCCTGACGGCGGCCACGGTCAGCCTCTACCCCAATCCGGCCCACCGCAGCTTTACGCTGTTGCTGCCGCCGCTGGTCGGCCAGCGCGACGTGCGCGCCACCCTGTTCAATACCCTGGGCCAGGTCGTCCTCACGCGCACCATCAGCCTGACCGCCGCCGGCGCCTCCACCGAATTCCGGACTCAGGGCCTGGCTACGGGCGTCTACACGCTGCGCTTACAGGCTGACAAACAACTTTTCACCCAGCGCGTGGTGATCGAATAAGGGATTTTCTTCGCTTGTCTGTCAGCCGTCCGGCCGGTGCAAAACCAGGCGGGCGGCTGCTTTTTTGGCGACGGCTGATTTGCGGCCGCTTGCCCCTTCCTTCTACTTACCCTCAACACCTTATTGTTTCCAAGATGAAATTTTTCTTTCTGACCCGGTTGCTGCCAGTTCTGATTCTGCTGCTGGCTTTGAGTGCAACCGCCTGGGCCCAGTCTAATAACGGGGGCCCGGAACCCACTGCTACCACGGCGCCCTTCGGGGAAGTGTCGATGCTACTGGCCGGTGGCGTGGCCTACGGCTTCCGGCAACTACGCAACCGCCGCCAAAAAAGCTAGCGCCCGGTTTTTCGGCAGCTTTTGGCCGTTCGCCGCCGGGCGCGGCGCCGGCGGCGAACGTTTTTTTGGCGCGTCCACCCGGGCCGGCCGGTTTTCGCGCTCCCCCGAAGACCCGATTGTTTGTGCAAATTTGCAGCGCTAACTTTCGGCTCTATGCAATCTACTCCCTCCGTCAGCCCCCCGGCCGCCGGCAACCGGCTGTTGTTTCGGTTTATCCTGGTCGCCATTGTCATGTACCTGGGCTGGTTTTTTGGCTACGAGCAGTGGCTCTCCCACGATGGCCGGCTCGATGCGGTGCTCTGCGCGCAGATCACCTCGGCCAGCGTCCTGCTGCTGCGGGGGCTGGGCTTCGCCGCTACCGTGGACCCCGCCATCAATTGCCTGCTGGTGATGAACGGGCAGCCGGCCGTAGTCGTCGGGCCGCCCTGCAACGGGCTGGTGCTGTACGCCCTGTTTGGCGGGTTCATCCTGGCTTTTCCCGGGCCCTGGCAGCGCAAGCTCTGGTTCATCCCCGCGGGCATCGTACTGATCTGGCTGCTGAATGTGCTGCGGGTGGCCGCCCTGGCCCTCAACCACCACTACGCCCACCAATCGGTTGATTTTAACCACCATTACACCTTTACCTTCGTAGTCTACAGCTGCATTTTCGGGCTCTGGATGCTGTGGGCCAGACGGCTTTCGCTGCGAGCCGGGCCGGCAGTGGCGCCTTCATCCGCCATTCGCCCGGCCGGTGTTTGAGGCTGCTGGCCCGCGCGGGCGGGTACCCCGGCGGCCGGGGCACTGGGCCCTGGCGGGCGCGCTGATCGTGGTGCTGCTGCTGGTGGGCGTTTACGACGAACTCATTTTCGCCTTTCTCACCGCGCGCTGGCAGCAGGTCCTCGCGGCGGTGGGCCTCGGCAGGCAAGCCGACGCCCTGCAACAAGGCATCAACGGCGGCATTACCAAGCGGCTGCTACCGGCGGTGGCCACCTACGCCGCCGGGTACCTGAGCCTGTGTCTGCTGCTGCTGCGACTGCTACTGACTGCCCCCGAGTGGCGCCTCGCCCTGCGGCTGTACGCGGGTACGCTGGTCGTGTACGTGGGCATGGTGCTGCTCAATAAGCTTTTGGGCGAAGCGCGCTGGGCTTATCAGCTCAGCCGGCAGATTCTGGATTTTGTGGTAAGCCCGCTGCCCGTGGGCATTTTATACGTGCTTTTTCGGGCTGGCTTTGGCCCCCGCCCGGGCCCGACGGGCGGCTGAGCAAACGCTACTTTCGGGGGGCGCTACTGCTGCGGCAGCTGAATAATAAACTCCGTCCCGACGCCCGCCGCGCTGGTCACGGCCAGGGTGCCGCCGTGGCCCTTGGTCACAATATCGAAGCTGATGGACAGGCCCAGGCCCGTGCCTTCGTCAGGAGATTTGGTGGTGAAAAAGGGCTGAAAAACCTTATCCCGGATGCTTTCGGGCATGCCAATGCCATTGTCGCGCACCCGGATTTCCACGACGTGGGCCAGCGCCCGGGTAGTCACCACCAGCTCCGACTGCACGGCCATCACCGGGTGGGCGGCCGCCCGCTGGTGTTCGCGTAGGGCGTGCAAGCCATTGGCAAACAGATTCAGCAGCACCCGGCCAAAATCCGACGGCACCACTGCCACGGGCGCCAGCGCGGCATCGAAAGCCGTGGTGATGGTAGCCGTAAAAGCCGGATCCCGGGTTTGGAGGCCCCGATATGCCAGCGCCAGGTTTTCCTTAATCAGCTCGTTGAGGTCGGTGGGAACGCGCGGGCCGGTGCCGGAGCGGGAGTGTTCGAGCATGTCCTTGATGATGGACGAGGCCCGCTGCCCGTGCTGGCTGATGTGTTGCAAATTCTGCTTCAGCCCGGCCAGGATCTCGGCTTCCAGGCCGGCATCCCGGGCCGGGACGCGCCGCCCGCCGGCCATATCATCCACCAGCCCGGTGCTGACTTCGGCGAAATTTTTCATGAAGGTGAGCGGGTTTTGCAGCTCGTGAGCGATGCCGGCCGTGAGCTCGCCCAGAAAAGCCATTTTTTCGGCCTGCACCAGCTGGCCCTGGGCCGTTTTGAGGGCGGCCAGCACGCGCCGGTTTTCCTGCAGCTGCCGGAAAATCAACAGCCCCAGCGCCGACACCACCAACGTGGTGAGCAGCGCCCCGAGCAGCTGCCAGTTGCCCAGCCGCAGGCGAACGGCCTGCACGGCCTGCGCCTGGCGCAAGGCGCTAATCTGCTCATTTTTAGCTTGCTCCACCCGTTCACTCTCGTACTGGGCCACGTGAAAACTGCCCTGCGTGGCATTGCTGGTATCGACCAACGCCTGGTAGATGCGGGAGTAGCGCTGGGCCGTGGCCGGCCGGCCCCGGGCGTCGTAAAACGCCGAGAGCTGCTGTAAATACTTGGGCCGCAGCTTATCCAGCTTGGCGGTCGTGGCTTTCTGGTAAGCCAGCAGCCAGTGCGCTTCGGCGCGGGCGTAATCGCGTCGGCTCACGCAGTACTGCGCCCAGGTAGCATCCAGCTCAAACTCGCCGGCCTTGCCCGAGATGGGCAGATCGAGCGAATCGTCGAGCTGCTGGGCGCGGTGGAGCAGGGGACCGGCCCGGGCCGGCTGCTTCATTTGCAGGAGAATAGCCGCTTTCTGCACCAGCCCGTAGGCCCGTCCCTGCTCCTGCTCGTAGGGATCGGCCAGCCGGGTAGTCAGCGCCGAATCGACCGAGCGCTGGGCCAGGACGTAGCGGTGCTCCTTGGCGTAAAGCTTGGAGAGGGCCAGAAAGGTAAACACCCGGCTCATGCCCTGTAGGTGCCGAAACTCGGGCATGGCCTGCGCGCGGCGCAGGTACTGCACAGCCTTGACCACGTTGCCCCAGTCGGCGTACACCGCCCCGGCCACCAGCAATTCGTTGGCGTAGAGGGAGCGGCTGAAAGTGCGGGCCAGGTACGCCCCACGCAGAATATTATCCAGCGTGCGGTTGTAGTCGCCGGTGCGCCGGTAGTAGCCGCCCTGCGATATATAGCAGGCAGCGATATTCTCACGGGCCCCACGCTGGGAGTAGAAGGCCAGCTTTTGATCATAGTATTGCTTGCGGGCTTCCATGCCGTTGAGCTGGTTATAAAAAGTCACCAGATCAATCAACAGCCAGGGAATGGGCCGGCCCGCATGGTCGAACGCCGCGATGGCAGCCTTCAGCGTATCGAGGGCGGCGGCCGGGTGCTGGCCTTTTTCCCAGAGCAGCAAGCCCGCCCGCAACCGGCGGTAAGGCTCCTCATCCACCACCCGCCGCCGCTGATTCAGGCTCAGCAGCTGGTTGAGCAGGGGCACGGCCTGGGCGTTGGTCGGATGCAGATCGAGCAGGTGCAACACCGTGCGCAGGCGGGCCGAATCGGACACCTGGCGCGGCAGCACGCGGGTCAGCGAATCGTAATCCGCATCCCAGTAGCGCCGCCGGGCCTGCACCGCGCCACTCAAAATCCAAATCGCCAGCACCGTAAAGATCCATTTCATGGGCGGGACCAAAACTTAAAGTGCGGGCGTGCCAATCAATCCCGGGGAAATTTCCGGGGCCGTAACCCATCGCAACCGTTGTCGACGGAATAGGTGTTTAAGAAACATTGTCGATCAGCAATGGAAGAAAACCGGGATTAAACTAGGAGCCGCCGCGCCCGCCCACTGAAAGCGGTGCCCTCAATCGCAAATGAATGCCTTCAACTGGTAAATATGCACTGATTTTAAGATATAAATTTAAATACGAGATTCAGTTGATCGCTCATTCACCATTCAACGCAGCTACCCGGATTTTTCCCAAGCCTGGCCCGTTCTTTTGGCTTCCAGAAATAAAATAATGACTTATTCAACTGTAGCTTATTTTGTTGATCAATAGTCAGATTATTATTGACTATTCCCACAAAGCTAGCCCCGTATTGGGGTAGCTGCAACTCCCCGCCGCATGCTGGCGGCCGAAATAGTAATTGACTCAGATTTTAGCGGTTATCAACGCCCGACACCGGGGCCGGGAGGCTGCTTTCGGTTTTAATCGCTTGCTTTGGGCCGGTGGCCGCGCCCGTGCCTTTTTCAGCCCGTTCCATGCAGCTTATTCTCCTTTCCCCGCCCGAAGCCGTGCCCGCCGAAACCGCTGTGGTCAGCGAACTGCTGGCCGGGGGACTGGGCCGCTTCCACGTACGCAAGCCGGCCTGGAGCCGCGCCCAGGTGGCGACCTACCTGGCCGGGATTCCGACGCGCTACCACGCGCGGCTAGTGCTGCACGCGCATTATTCGCTGGCGGCCGAGCTGCGTTTGGGCGGCATTCACCTCCCGGCGGCCAGCCGGGCCGGACTGGCCACGCTGCCGCCCCTACGCCCGGGCCAGACCTTATCCACGGCTTTCCACTCGCTGAACGAGATCCGCCGGCACCGCCGCCGGTACGACTACGTGTTCCTGAGTCCGGTTTTCGACAGCCTGAGCAAAACGAATTACCCGGCCGCCTTCGACCTGAGCGAAGTAGCGGACGAGCTGGCTAAACTCCGCCGCCGGCCCGGCTACGTGCCGCAGGTAATCGCCCTGGGCGGCATCGAAGCCGCCCGCCTGGACGCCGTGCAGCGGGCCGGTTTTGCCGGGGCCGCCGTGCTGGGGGCCGTGTGGCAAAATTCCGATCCGGTAGCCACGTTCCGGGCGCTGCAATCAATAGTCGGCTAGGCCGTCGCGGAGCGAGTACACTTCCTCAAAGCCGTGGGCCAGCAGCAGCAGCGCCGCTTTCTGGCTGCGCACGCCGCTGGCGCAATGCACGACTACGGGCACGGACGGCTGCAAATCAGTCAGTTGATGGACCAGCTGCCCCAGCGGAATCAGCCGGCCGCCGATGCTGCGACGAGCGTGCTCGTGGGGTTCGCGCACGTCGAGCAATTGCAGGGGCCGGCTGCTCTGCTGCCAGGCTTTGAGCTCGTCGGCGGTGATTTCGGCGGCGCGGGCGGGGGCGATTGCCAGCGGCGCTTCATCGCAGAAAGCCGCGTAGTCATCGGCCAGAGCGGTGAGTTCCTGATTGGCCGCCACGGCGCGGAAGCGGATGGGCTGGAAGCGCATCCCCAGCACATCAACCAGCAGCAGCCGCCCGCTCAGCACATCGCCCAGCTCCAGAATAATCTTCAGCGCTTCGGCCGCTTGCAGGGTGCCCACCAGGCCCGGCAGCACACCTAGCACCCCGATTTCGGCGCAGCTCGGGGCGTCGCCGGGGGCGGGTGGCTCGGGATAGAGGCAGCGGTACGTGGGGCCATGCTGGTAATTAAAGACCGAAACCTGCCCTTCAAACTTGAAGATGGCGCCGAAAACCAACGGCTTACCCAGCACCACGCAGGCGTCGTTGACGAGGTAGCGGGTGGCAAAATTATCGGAGCAGTCGATCACCAGATCGTACTCCGCAAACAGCGCCAGCGCATTGCCGGCCGATAACAAAAACTGGTGCGGGCGCAGCTCGATGAACGGATTCTGGGCGCGGAGCTTTTCGGCGGCGACCACGGCTTTGGGGCGGCCCACGTCGGCGGTGGCGTAGAGGACCTGGCGCTGCAGGTTGCTGTCGTCGACGGTGTCGAAGTCCAGCAGACCGAGCGTGCCCACGCCGGCGGCGGCCAGGTATTGCAGCACCGGGCAGCCCAGACCGCCGCAGCCCACCACCAGCACCCGGGCGGCTTTCAGCTTTTGCTGGCCGGCGAGACCGATTTCGGGCAGCAGCAAATGCCGGCTGTAGCGGTTGGTTTCGGCGGGGGTCAAAATCGGGGCGGTGGGGTTCATCGGGCGAGGGCGGTCAGGGTGGCGTCCCAGTCTTTCCACACGGGCTCGTAGCCCTGGCGGCGCAGCATGGCGGCAATCTCGGCCGGACTGCGATCATCCGAAATCTCGAACTGCTCCAGCGACTCCGGGGCCACCACGTAGCCGCCGGGGTTGGTCTTGGAGCCCGCGCTGATGCTGGTAATGCCCAGCTTCACCACGTGGTCGCGGAAGGCGGGATTTTCGCGGGTCGAAATCGACAACTCCACTTCCTCATCCAGCAACCGATAGGCGCAGATGAGCTGCACCAGCTCACGGTCGCTCATCTCCACTTTGGGCTGCAGCATGCCCTCGGCCGGCCGCAGGCGCGGAAACGAGAGGCTGTACTTCGTTTGCCAGTAGGTACGCTCCAGGTAGTCGAGGTGCAGGGCGGTGTAGAAGGAATCGGTGCGCCAGTCTTCCAGCCCAATGAGTACGCCCAGCCCCATCTTGTGGATGCCAGCCCGGCCCAGCCGGTCGGGCGTGTCGAGGCGGTAGTTGAAGTTCGATTTCTTGCCTTTGGGATGATGCTTTTTGTAGTCTTCCTGGTGGTAGGTTTCCTGGTACACCAGCACCGTATTCAGGCCCTCGGGAATAAGCCGCTCGTAGTCGGCCTGGTCCAGCGGCTGCACTTCCATGGAGAGGTGGGCGAAGTGCGGGCGCAACGTGCGCAGGGCTTTTTCCAGGTAATCCACGCCCACGGTCTGGTTGGCCTCGCCGGTCACGAGCAGCACGTGGTCGTAGCCCCAGTCTTTGAGCACGGCGGCTTCCTGCAGCATTTCCACGCTGCTCAGCGTCCGCCGGCGGATTTTATTATCCAGGCTGAAGCCGCAGTACGTGCAGATATTCTGGCACTCGTTCGACAAATACAGCGGTACGTACATCTGCACCGTGCTGCCGAACCGGTTGCGGGTGAGCTGGTGGCTGAGCTGCGCCATCTGCTCCAGATAGGGCGCGGCGGCGGGCGAAATCAGGGCTTTGAAATCCTCCAGCGTACGGCGCGGGGCGGCCAGGGCGCGCTCCACATCGGCCGCCGTTTTGGCGTAGATGCTGGCCTTGACGGCATCCCAGGGATGGGCTTCAAAAGTGGCTTGAAACATGGTAGCGCAGGATTAACCGGGCGGAAAGGGGAGTTAGCAGACGAGCGGTTACCGGTCGAGAAAGGACGTGAGCGGCGAGCTGGCGACGGCCTGCGCCACCGGCGGCGCCAACCGGGCCTCGAATGCCAGCCGGCCGGCCTCCACGGCCAGGCGGAAGGCCCGGGCCATGGCCACCGGCTGACCGGCCACGGCAATGGCCGTGTTTACGAGTACCGCATCGACGCCCATTTCCAGGGCGGCGGCGGCGTGGGAGGGCGCCCCCAGCCCCGCGTCCACGATCACCGGCACCCGGCTCTGGGCCACGATGATCTCCAGAAACTCCCGGGTCAGCAGCCCTTTGTTGGAGCCGATGGGCGCGCCCAGCGGCATCACAGCCGCCACGCCCACTTCTTCCAGCCGCTTGCAGAGCACTGGGTCGGCGTGGATGTAGGGCAGCACCACGAAGCCCAGCTTCACGAGTTCCTCGGCCGCACGTAGGGTTTCGATGGCATCGGGCAGCAGGTATTTGGGGTCGGGGTGAATTTCGAGCTTGAGCCAGTTGGTTTCCAGGGCCTCGCGGGCCAGCTGGGCGGCGAAAACCGCCTCCCGCGCCGTGCGCACGCCGGACGTATTGGGCAGCAGCTGAAACTGCGGGTGCGCCAGGTGCCGCAGAATATCGTCTTCGGCATCGGCCACGTCCACCCGCTTCAGGGCCACCGTCACCAGCTCCGAGCCGGAGGCCAGCAGGGCCTCGGCCATGAGCGCCGACGAGCTGAATTTGCCCGTGCCGGTGAATAAGCGGGAGGAAAACGTGCGGTCAGCAATGACCAGTGGTTTGGTTACCATACTACTTAAATAGAATTTTCAATTGCCAGCTCCCGGATAAACAGCCCCGCCGATTCCGTTGGATCGGCCGCCCCGCCAATGGCGCCGGACACGGCCAGCCCGTGCAGGCCCGTAGCCCGCAGGGCCGGCACGTCGGCCAGCGTCACCCCGCCGATACCGACGATGGGCACCGTGAGCCCCGCCGCCCGGCACTGCCGCAGCACGTCGGCGTAACCGCCCAAACCGAGAATCGGACTCAGTTTTTCCTTGGTTTGGGTGAAGCGAAACGGCCCCAGCCCCACGTAATCCACGCCGGCGGCCACCAGCCGCTGCACGTCGGCAAACGTGTTGGCCGTGCCGCCGATGATAAATTTTGCGCCCAGCATGGCCCGGACTTCGTCGGGCGGCATATCGGCCTGACCTACGTGGACGCCGTCGGCTCCGATTTCCTGGGCCAGGCGCGGGTTGTCGTTGATGAGCAGCTTGGCCCCGTGGCGCTGGCAAACGGCCTGCGTCTCCAGCGCCAGCTGCTTCCAGGCGGCGGCGGGCTGGTTTTTAATCCGGAGCTGCACCCAGCGCACCCCGCCCCGGCAGGCCAGCTCGGCCGCTTCGGGGTTGGTAGTAATGTAGTGAAGCGTGCTGATTTTCATAGGAAGGTTGGTTAGGAGAACGGGTGCCGCCGTGGTCCGCGCCGCCGGGCGCCGGACGGTTTTCACAGCTTTACTGCGGGGCGTAAAGCTCCGCCGTAAAGCCCGAATGGTAGCCGAGCAGCGTGTCGTTGCTGGCCAGAAACCCGGCGGTGTAGGCTTTGCCCACCCGGCACGCCGCCGCCAGCTCCTGCCCGCGCGCGAGCTGCCCCAGCACCGCCGCCGACAGCACGCAGCCGCTGCCGTGCTTTTCGCCGTGCGGCAGTCGGGGCACCGAGAATTCGTACTGGGCGCTGCCGGTAAACAGTACGTCAGTCGCCAGCTTGCCGTCGTCGTGCCCGCCTTTGAGCAGGACCGGACAAAACGCACTGACGGCCGCCGCTGCCGCCGCTGCCGACGGGGCCGACCACAGCCGTAGCATCTCGGGCCGGTTGGGGGTGATGAGCGCCAACTCGGCGCCCAAAGCCCGGACCAGATCCGGATCGGGTGACGGGTGAAACTCGTAGCCGGCCGTGGCTTTCAGCACCGGGTCCCACACGATTTGCACGCGCGGGTTCAATACTTTCAGCCAACGAACTAAATCTAGCAGCCGGGGCAGGCTTTCGAACAAGCCAATTTTCACAAAATCAACCCGAAACCGGGCCAGCAGCACCCGGATCTGATCGCGGATATCGGTTTCCGACACCCAGCTCACCCGCTCGAAGGCCACGTCGTTCTGCACCGTGAGAGCGGTGCAGACGCCCAGGCCGTACACGCCGCTGGCTTCCAGGGTTTTAATATCCGCCAGCAGGCCGGCTCCGGCACTAGGGTCGAAGCCGGCAATACTGAGGGCGTAGGGGCGAAACGCGGCCATTTCCGGGCGGTACGGGCCGCTTAGAGATAAATCTCGCTGCCGCGCTCGGCAAACTCCCGCGACTTTTCCTTCAGGCCCACGGCCAGCACTTCGCTGGCGGTCAGGTCCTGCTTGGCGGCGTAGTCGCGTACTTCCTGCGTGATTTTCATCGAACAGAAGTGGGGGCCGCACATGGAGCAGAAGTGGGCCACTTTGGCACCGTCGGCGGGCAGGGTTTCGTCGTGGTACGAGCGGGCCGTGTCGGGGTCGAGGGCCAGGTTGAACTGATCTTCCCAACGGAACTCGAAGCGGGCTTTGCTCAGGGCGTTGTCGCGGTATTGCGCGCCGGGGTGGCCTTTGGCCAGGTCGGCGGCGTGGGCCGCGATTTTGTAGGCGATCACGCCATCCTTCACGTCCTGCTTGTTGGGCAGGCCGAGGTGTTCCTTGGGCGTCACGTAGCAGAGCATGGCCGTGCCAAACCAACCGATCATGGCCGCGCCGATGGCCGAGGTGATGTGGTCGTAGCCGGGCGCAATGTCCGTCGTGAGCGGCCCCAGCGTGTAGAACGGCGCTTCGTGGCACTCCTTGAGCTGCTTCTCCATGTTCTCCTTGATGAGGTGCATGGGCACGTGGCCGGGGCCTTCAATCATCACCTGCACATCATGCTGCCAGGCAATCTTGGTCAGCTCGCCCAAGGTTTCCAGCTCGGCAAACTGCGCTTCGTCGTTGGCGTCGGCGATGGAGCCGGGGCGCAGGCCGTCGCCCAGCGAGAAGGCTACGTCGTAGGCCTTCATGATTTCGCAGATTTCCTCAAAGTGGGTGTAGAGGAAGCTCTCCTGGTGGTGGGCCAGACACCATTTAGCCATGATCGAACCCCCGCGCGACACAATGCCAGTCACGCGCTTGGCGGTCATGGGCACGTAGCGCAGCAGCACGCCGGCGTGAATGGTGAAGTAGTCGACGCCCTGCTCGGCCTGCTCGATGAGCGTGTCGCGAAACAACTCCCAGGTCAGGTCCTCGGCCTTGCCGTTCACCTTTTCCAGGGCCTGATAAAGCGGCACCGTGCCCACTGGCACGGGGCAGTTGCGGATGATCCACTCGCGGGTTTCGTGGATGTTCTTGCCGGTGGAGAGATCCATCAGCGTATCGCCACCCCAGCGGCAGCTCCACACGGCCTTATCGACCTCTTCCTCAATGCTCGACGTCACGGCCGAGTTGCCGATGTTGGTATTGATCTTGACCAGAAAATTGCGCCCGATAATCATCGGCTCGCTCTCCGGGTGGTTGATGTTGGAAGGAATCACGGCGCGGCCGGCCGCCACTTCCGAACGCACGAACTCGGGCGTGATGTGGCCCTGTGGCGTATTGGCCCCGAAGCTGTGGCCCCGGTGCTGGGCGCGCAGCGGATCGTCGGCGGCCAGCTCGTCGATGCGCTGGTTTTCGCGGATGGCGATGTACTCCATCTCGGGCGTGATGAGGCCCTTCCGGGCGTAGTGCATCTGGCTCACGTTGTGGCCGGCTTTGGCCCGGTACGGGGCCTGAATGTGCTCGAAGCGCAGCTGGTCGAGGCTGGCATCGGCGGCGCGGAGCTGGCCGTAGTCGGACGTGGTGCCGGCGAGCTGCTCCACATCGCCCCGGTCCACGATCCAGCTTTCGCGCAGGCGGGGCAAGCCTTTTTTGAGATCGATCTCGATGGCCGGATCGGTGTAGGCGCCACTGGTGTCGTACACCGTCACGGGCGAATTCTGCTCGGTCGGGTTCACGAAATCGAACTTGCGCTCGGTGTCGCTGAGCACGATTTCGCGCATGGCCACCCGAATGTCGTGCAGCTGGCCCTGAACGTAGATTTTGCGGGAGCCGGTGAGCGGCTGGCGTTCCACCAACGTCTGCTCCGGGGCTTGATCTTTTTTCTTCATCGGGGAGAATCTGGGACGGAGCTTCCGCTCGTCTTAGTAGAAAAATATATTTATCTGATCACTAAATTATTCTGACGGGCCGGACGGACTCTACCCGCCCTGCGTAGCCCGGATGATGGTCACCCGGTCGTGCGCCCGCACGGCGTGGACGGGCCACTGGGCGCGGGGCACTACCGTGTCGTTTACGGCCACGGCCAAGCCGCGCGCATCGGCCAGCGCTAGTTGGGCCAACAGCTCACTAAGCGGCTGGTTTTCGGGAGTTTCCTGGGGCGAATTGTTTACGTAGCAGACCACGGCAACTGGTAAATAGTTGGCAACGAATCAAACCATAAACAATAGCGGGTGTTGGCGGCCCCCAAAGGCTGCGCCGGCGCACCGATACTTTTCCCTTCGCCGGCCGCAGCCGGAGCAGGTTCCAAGGGTATTATCTCAGTCCAATACAGCAGGACACCCCTAAAGTTTATGCTCAAATCTACGCATTACCCGCCGGACCAGCGGCCGCCGGGCCGGGCCGCTGCCGGGCCGCGCGCATCCTGGCCCGGCGGGAGCGTACTTGCCGGCATGAAAAACCGCAACCCTCTTTTATTCGGTGTGGGCCTCGCGCTCGCCCTCAGCCTCGGGCTGGCGCCGGGTGCCCGCGCCCAGCGCGCCCAGCACGAGCTGAAAATCACGCCCGCCACCGTGGCCTGGGGCTACTACGATGCCGCCGCCGCGCCCGTGCTGCGCATCAAGTCCGGCGAGTCGGTAGAAATCCACACCCTGCTCACCTCCAGCCCCACCCGGCTGGAAGGCGCCGGCGTGCCCCCGGCCCAGGTCGAAGCCAGCCTGCGCGATGTGTATGACCACGTGACCAACAAAGGACCGGGCGGCCACATCCTCACTGGCCCCATTTTCGTGGAAGGCGCCGAGCCCGGCGACGTGCTGGAAGTGCGGATTCAATCCATCAAGCTGGCTATTCCCTACGCTTACAACGGCTTCGGGCCGCAGAACGGCTTCATCCCCGAAGACTTCCCCTACTCGCGGATGAAGATTATTCCGCTGGATGAGAAGAAGATGGTGGCGCACTTCGCGCCGGGAATCGACCTGCCGCTGCGGCCGTTTTTCGGGAGCATGGGCGTGGCCCCGCCCGCCGCCTCGGGTCGCCTCAACAGCGCACCTCCCGGCACCCACGGCGGCAACCTGGACAACAAGGAATTGGTGGCCGGCACCACGCTTTTCCTGCCGGTGCACGCCGCCGGGGCACTGTTTTTCATCGGCGATGGCCACGCCGGCCAGGGCAACGGGGAAGTCGATATTACGGCCCTGGAAACCTCGCTCACCGGCACCCTGCAATTCATCGTGCGGAAGGATTTGCACCAGGCCTGGCCCCGGGCCGAAACACCCACCGCCTTCATCAGCATGGGCCTGAACGAGGATCTGACCCTGGCCGCCAAGGGCGCGGTGCGCGAAATGATTGATTTCCTGGTGACCCAAAAGCACCTGACCCGCGACGATGCCTACATGCTTTGCAGCGTAGCCGGCGACCTAGACGTAACCCAGGTGGTCGACGGCACCCGCGGCGCCCACATGATCATGCCCAAAAGCATTTTCGGCCAGGTGGCGAAAACGAAGAAGCCGTAGTGATGGGTTCGGTAAAATAAAATACTGCTCACGCCGCCCGCGTGAGCAGTATTTTACAAGATGGCGCCCGTCATGCAGAGCGTAGCGGCGCATCTCGCGTGGATGAGTAATCAATCGCGTTCAACAAAAGAGTTAGTCGTCCACACGAGATGCTTCGCTGCGCTCTGCATGACTGGTTTTAATTTAGAGCCTATTTAGACGTTTAAAACGTCTGTCATCCTGAGCGGAGCGAAGGACCTTATCACGACTGACTGACGACCGCCCAGCCGTGATAAGGTCCTTCGCTCTGCTCAGGATGACAGACGTTCTGCAAAACGACTTTCTAAGAAGTTCTAAGATGTAAAACTCTCTAGTTACTTTAATTCATCTCTTCAATACAAAGGTTCCGGGACCGGCACAGGGCGTCCGGCGCTACTTATTCCGGCACCGGGATTTAGCGCGAAACGCAACCAGCGGTAAAAATCCAATAGCTTCGCAAGCTGCGCGTTGCAACTGGGCTTTTTTCTAATTATTGTGCAAAAATTTATATTTTTATTCGTGCTCATCGCGGCGCCGTTGGCGGGCCGGGCGCAGGTTGATTCGGTGCGGGCCAGCACGTTGCCCGGCCCGCAGTTGGCCGAGAAAGCGTACAACAGCGGTCTGGCCAGCTTCAATGCCCAGCGCTACCCGGCCGCCCGCGCCAGCTTCGACCAGGCCATTGCCGCCAAGCCCGATTTTGCGGCCGCCTACACCAACCGCGCCGCCACCTGCTACGAGCTACAGGACTACCCGCAGGCCCTGGCCGATTACAACCAAACCCTGAAGCTGGAGCCGGGCAGCTACGCTGGATTTTTCGGCCGGGGGCGGGTGTACGAGGCCCAGCACCAGCTCTCTGAAGCCGACCAGGATTATTCCGAAGCCCTGAAAATCAAGCCCGATTACGCCCCGGCCTGGTACAATCGCGGCGTGCTGCGCTTTGAAAAAGGGAATTATCAGGCCGCCCGCGATGATTTCGACGGGGCCCTCAAGGCCGATCCCAATCTGGCCTACGCCTATCACGACCGGGGCAGCGCCAACGAGCAGCTCCGCAACTACGCCGCCGCCACCCAGGATTATTCGCAGGCCCTGACCCTGCAACCCGAGCTGCTGCCGGCCCTCCTCAACCGGGCCAGCGCCGAGCGCCGCAACGGCCAGCTTCCCCAGGCCCTGCGCGACTACGACGCCTACCTTGCCAAAAAAACCGACAGCCCGCTGGCGTTCAACAACCGGGGCAGCGCCCGCTTCGAGAACAAGGACTACGCCGGGGCGATTGCCGATTTCAGCCAGGCCCTGCGCCTCGACGAGAAGTACGCCTACGCCTGGAACAACCGCGCCGCCGCTCAGCTCAAGCTGGAAAAATACGCCGAAGCTGTCGCCGATGCCACCGCCGCCATCGCCCTGAAGCCCGACTACGCAGAAGCCTATCTGACCCGCGGCCACGCCCGCGAGATGCTGCGCCAGGCCGACGAAGCCTGCCAGGACTGGCGCCGCGCCGCCGCCCTGGGCCTGCCGGTGGGCAATAGCTACGCCGCCGCCGCCGGCTGCACCGGCGACGCGGCCGAGTAGGCCGCCGCGCCCCGCTGGTCCCTTTATCACCTGCTTTTTTTAGTACGATGCGTTTTTTTACTTGCCTGCTCGTCCTGCTGCTGACCGGCGCGGGCCTCTCCGCGGGCGCTCAGAGTGTTGCCTTCACCAAAGAAAATTTTGCCGGGAATAAGGACGGCCTGCGCGAAGCCTTGCGGGAATTGAAGGAGGGCGACGCCGAGTACCGCGCCGATCCGCCCGGCTATACCCTGGCGCTGCCCCACTACCTGGCCGCCCAGCAATTAAACCCCAACAATGCGGTCCTGAACGTAAAAATCGGCGATTGCTACCTCAATTCGGCCACCAAAACCGCCGCCCTGCCCTACCTGCAAAAAGCCGCCGTGCTCGACCCCACGGCCGACGCCCGTCTGCACTACCTGCTGGGCCGCGCCCTGCACCTGAGCGCCAAGTGGGCGGCCGCCATTGCCGAATACCAACGGGCCACGCCCGTGGGCAGCAACACCCGCAATGGCGATGCTCAGGCCGTTACGCCCAATGACTTGCTGCGCCGCATTGAGGAGTGCCGCAACGGGCAGAAGCTGATGGCCCACCCCACGCGCGTCTTCATCGACAACGCCGGGCCGGAGCTAAACTCGTCAGCCTCAGACTACGGGCCGGTGGTGTCGGCCGACGAGGCGACCATCTTTATCACCTCGCGCCGGGCCGGCTCGACGGGCGGCAAAAAAGCGCCCGACGGCAACGGCTACTTCGAAGACATCTACCAATCGACCTGGAAGGGCAAAGCCTGGAGCCCCGCCCTGAACCTGGGCCCGCCCGTGAATACCGACGATCACAACGCCACCGTGGGCCTGGCGCCCGACGGCCAGCGCATGATGGTGTACGCCGGCACCAACGGCGGCGATTTGCTCGAAACCACCCTCGGCGGCAGCGCCTGGGGGAAGCCCCGGGCGCTGGGCTCGCGCATCAACACGCGCAGCCACGAAAGCTCAGCGAGCTACTCGCCCGACGGCCGGTTTCTGTACTTCGTGAGCGACCGGCCCGAGGGCGGACTGGGCGGCGCCGACATCTACAAAGTGGAGCTCGACGGCAAAACCCCGGCCGTGAATCTGGGCCCGACCATCAACACGCCGTACGGCGAGGAGGGCGTTTTTATGCACCCCGATGGCAAGACGATGTACTTTTCGTCGGAAGGCCACAACTCGATGGGCGGCTACGATATCTTCAAGTCGGTGTTTGAGAACGGCAAGTGGAGCGAGCCCGAAAACCTGGGCTGGCCCATCAATACGCCCGACGATGACGTGTTTTTTGTGACCTCGGCCTCGGGGCGGCACGGCTATTATTCCAGCGACCGGCCCGGCGGGCTGGGCGCCAAGGACATTTACCGCATCACGTTCCTGGGTCCCGAAAAGCAGCCGTTGCTGAACGAGGAAAATCAGCTCCTGGCCTCCCGCCTCGCGCCCATGAAACAGACCGTACTGGCCCCGGCCGTGGCGGTGGCCACGGCCCAGGTAACCATCCTCAAAGGCACCGTGACGGACGACGCGACCAAGAAACCACTCGAAGCGGCCATCGACCTGATCGACAATACCAGCGGCCAGACCATCGCCACTTTCCGCAGCAACGCCACCTCGGGCCGCTACCTGGTCAGCCTACCGTCGGGCACCAATTATGGCATTGTGGTGCGGCAGGAGGGCTATTTGTTTCACTCCGAAAACTTTGACCTGCCCACCGGCGCGACCTACGCCGAGGTGGTGAAGGACATCCCGCTGAAGCGGCTGGAAGTGGGCGTGACCATCGTACTGAAGAATATTTTCTTCGATACCGGCAAAGCCACCCTGCGCCCGGAAAGCACCGCCGAGCTGGAGCGCCTGCAAAAACTCCTCACCGAGACGCCCGCCCTGAAGCTGGAAATGGCCGGCCACACCGACAACGTGGGCGACGACGCCCTGAACCAGGACCTGAGCCAGCGCCGCGCCCAGGCCGTGGTGGCCTACCTCAGTCAGCACGCCATTGCCGCCGGCCGCCTCACCGCCGCCGGCTACGGCAAGACCCGCCCCGTGGCGCCCAACACCACCAAGGCCGGCCGTCAGCTCAACCGCCGCACCGAGTTCAAAGTCACGGCAAAGTAGTAGAATAGGTATTTAAAGCGCGACTTTAAACAGATTTTATAGTTTGGTAATCGGGTAGTTAGCAAGAAAGTAGATTATAAGCTATATCTTGTAGCGTCAAACGACTGATTAGGTAGTCGGGCAACGATTTCTGCTTGAAACTACTCTTACGCTTTTCCTTTATCCAACCCGCCGGTCGATTAATTCTGGTCCTGCTGAGCTTGCTGCTCAGCCGGCCTGGCAGTGCCCAGCAGGCCTTTTTGCGGCAATTCGGGCCGGCCGAGGGCTTGCGGCCGGCTTTCATCTACGCGCTGCTGCAGGATGAGCAAGGCTACCTCTGGCTGGGTACCGGCGAGGGCCTGATCCGCTACGACGGAGCGCACTTTATCACATTCACCAAAAAAAACGGGCTGGCCGATGATTTTGTCGTTTCCCTGGCAGAGGATTCCACCAGAGACCGGCTGTGGGTGGGCCATTATCAGGGCAGCATTTCGCTTAAACCAGCCAACTCGGATGTTTTCGTGGCCACCGACCGGGCCCTCACCCCGGCCAGGCTGCTCCTGTCGACCGATGGCACGCCCCCGGTCGATACGGCCGCCATTAATCGCTACCTGCACTACTATCATTTGCAGCTGCCGCCGGGCGTAGTGCCCAGCTGCCTGCTTCAGGATCGGGAGGGCAATACCTGGCTGGGCACGGCCGGCCAGGGACTGTGGCGGCATTCCGACCGGGGTTTGCGGCGCTATCCCAGCCCGGCCGGTAGTGCCTCGCCCACTGCGCTGGGCGTTGCGCCGCTGGGCACCCTACTGATGGGCTCGGCCGCCGGCCTGCAAGCCGTCAGCCCGAACGGCCAGCTGGGGCCGCTCATGAGTCGCGGGCCGGCGGTAGCCGGCTGGGTCCGGCGCGGGATCCCCCCGGTCTGGGTGCGGCCCCGGCCGGTGGTGGTGCCCGCCGGGCGGGCGGCGCCCGTGCGCGCGATACTGCCGCGCCGGGGCGGCGGCTACTGGGCCGGCACCGACGGCGACGGCCTCTGGCTGTACGGACCGGGCGGCGCCCACCGCGTGGCCGCCCTGCCGGCGCTGCTCGAAGTCACGGCCCTGGCCTACGCGGCGGGCAGCGGCCTATGGGTGGGCACCGCCGCCGATGGCCTGTACCTGCTCCCGACCGATTCGACCCAGGCCGTCCGCCATTTCACCACGGCCGAGGGCCTGCTGCACAATAGTATTTACGCGCTGCTGGCCGACCGCCGCGGCCGGGTGTGGGTAGGTACCCACGGCACCGGCCTGGCCGCTTACAAAACGAACGAACACCGCTTTGCTTACTACGAGCTGAACCATTCGGGCCTGGTAGTCACCAGCTTCGCCGAAGATGAGCGGGGCCGGGTGTGGGTTGGCACCGACGGCCAGGGCCTGTATTGCCTGACCGATAAAACCTGGCGCCATTACGACACCAGTGCCAATCCCGCCGCCAACTTTGTGTATGGAATGCTGGCGATTCCGACTCATTTTCGGGGTCCGGCGGCGGGCCAGGGGCTGTTGCTTTCCCACCTGCAAGGGCTGAGCTTATTTGATGCGGGCACCAACCGGCTAACGCCCCTGGCCGCGGCCAGCGACACGCTGGTGCGCGACTGCCGGGGGCCGCTGGTGCTCACGCCCGGCGCCCGGCCGGTGGTGTGGGCGGCCACCCGCGCCGGGCTGGTGCGGCTCGACTTGCGGGAGGTGCTCCGCCAGGCGCGGGAACGGGCGCCGGGCCTGGTACTGACGGCCGCCGAAGTCGACGGCGACCCGCGCCCGCAAAACGAGCTGGGCATGCTTTCCGCCACCCGTCATCGCCTGAGCTTTACGTTTGAAGGGCTGAACCTGATGGCCGGCGGTGATCCCCTCGAATACCAGTACCGCCTCCTGGGCCTGTCGGAAGCGTGGAGCCGGCCCGGCCCGGCCGCCGAAGCCCAGTTTCCGGGCCTCGATGCCGGCCGCTACACCCTCGAAGTCCGGGTGCGGCGCGGACCGGCCGGGATGTGGAGCACTAAGGCCACCACCCGCTTTGCCATTGCCACGCCGTTCTGGCGCACCTGGTGGTTTATATTGATCGGGCTGCTGGGTATCAGCGGCCTGGTGCTGGGACTGGTGCGGGCGCGGGAACGCACCCTGCGGCGGACTCAGGTGGTGCTGGAACACACGGTTGAAAAACGCACCGCCGAACTGCGCCAGCAGAAAACCCAGATCGAGCACATCAATGCCAGCCTGGTGGTGGCCCGCGATGCGGCGGAGGCTTCCCGCCAGGTTAAAGCCCAGTTCCTGGCTAACATGAGCCACGAGATCCGCACGCCGATGAATGCCGTGGTGGGGCTGACCAACCTACTCAAAATCACGCCGCTCACCGCCGACCAGAGCGAGTTCCTGACGGCCATTGAGTCGTCGTCGCAGAATCTGCTGGTCATCATCAATGACATTCTCGACAGCTCCAAAATGGAGGCCGGCAAGCTGACCCTGGAGCAGGTGCCCTTCCGGCTGCCCGAGGCGGTGCGGCGACTCGGGACCATGTTCCGCTTTGCCACCGAAAGTAAGGGCCTGATGCTCATCCTCAACGTGGCCCCCGACGTGCCCGCCGCCGTGCTCGGCGACCCGGTGCGCCTCAATCAGATCCTGGTCAACCTGGTTGGCAACGCCATTAAGTTTACCCGGCTCGGCGGGGTGACGGTGCAGGTGAGCGTCGTGACGCCCGTGCCGGCCGCCCCGCTGGCGGACGAGCTCCCACCGGATACCGACCCCGCCCCGACCGCCAAAACAGCGCCCACCCGCATCCGCTTCAGCGTGCGCGATACCGGCATCGGCATTCCAACCGATAAGCTCGGAGCCATTTTTGAAGATTTTTCGCAGGCCAACTCGTCCACCACCCGCGAGTTTGGCGGCACCGGCCTGGGGCTGAGCATTGCCCGTAACCTGGTGCAGCTGCACGGCGGCCGGCTCGACGTGACGAGCGAGGAAGGTCAGGGCTCCGAATTTTTCTTCGAGCTGAACTACGAAACGGCCGACGCCGACGCCGCCCAGCCCGAAGCGCCCTATGGCCTGCTCGTCCCCTTTGAGCCCGCCTTGCGCGTGCTGGTGGCCGAAGACAACGTGCTCAACCAGCTCGTGGCCCGCAAAACCCTGGCGGCGTGGAATGTCGAAGTCACCATTGCCGAAAATGGCCGCCTCGCCGTGGAAAATGCCATCGCCGCCCCAATTCCGTTCGACGCCGTGCTCATGGATGTGCAGATGCCGGAAATGGATGGCATTGAAGCCACCCGCCAGCTCCGCCAGCATTTTCCCGATGCCCGCCTGCTGCCCATCATCGGCCTCACCGCCTCGGTGCTACCCGAGGACCGGCTCCAGGCCCTGGCCGCGGGCATGAACGACACGCTGGCCAAGCCCTTCGACCCGGCCGTGCTCTACGCCCGGCTGGCCCACTTCACCAACCGCCAGCCCACGGCGCCCGGCGCCCGGCGCCCGGTTCAGCCCGCGGCTCCGGCTGCTACCGAGTACCTTGCCGGGATCAAGCCCAACTGGTTTTTACTCGAAGAGCTGGCCGGGGGCAATGAAGGCTTCCTTCGCCAGATTGTGGCGACTTTTCTTCTCGAAGCCCCGGCGGTAGCGGCGCAGCTCACCGCCGCTTATCCGCACGAGCCCGCGACCCTGGCCAGCGCGGCCCATAAGCTTAAGGGTCAGGTGGCCTACTTCGGCGTGCCAGGGCTACACAGTCAGCTCGACGAGCTGGAGCGCGCCGCCCGCCAGCCCGATCTGCCGGATTGCCGGGCGCTGCTGGCCACCATTCACCGGCAGCTGACCGAGCTCTATCCGCAGCTGAACGTCCGCGCCCGCCAGTAGGAACCGGCTCCTCATCCGCCCGCTTTCATCATTCGTAACATCATCATTCGTTATTATTAACTATTAAATTATATGTCCACTGCTACTGGTCTACGCTGTCTCGTCGTCGACGACGATCCCCTCTCCGTGCAAGTGGTGCTCAATTGCATCGCCAACACGGCATTTCTGACCGCCGCCGGCAGCTACACCAACCCCGTGGAGGCGGCCGAGGCCCTGCGCACCCAACCCGTCGACGTACTGTTTCTGGACGTGGAGATGCCGCTGCTCTCGGGCATCGAGCTGCTGCGCACCATGCAGAACCCGCCGCTGGTCGTGCTCATTACCAGCAGCAAAGACTATGCAGTTCAGGCGTTTGAGTACGCCGTGGTGGACTATCTACTCAAGCCCATCAGCTACGCCCGCTTTCTGCAGGCGGCCCAGAAGGCGCTGGAGATGGCCAACCGCCAGCCCAGCGCCGGCCCCGACGTGGTCGAAACCGCCGTGCCCAACGCCAATTTCACCTTTGTTAGGATCGACAACAAGCTGGTGCGCCTCACATTCGACGAAGTGCGCTACATCGAAGCGCTGGGTGACTACGTGCACATCGTCACGGCTCAGAGTAAGCTCATTCTTTACAGCACGCTCAAGGCGGTGGAGGAGAAATTTCCCAGTCAGGTTTTTGTCCGCATTCACCGCTCTTTTATTGTCAACCTCAACCGCATTCAGGCCATGGAAGACAGCTCCGTTATCATCGACGGCAAGTACATCCCCATCGGCCAGACCTATCTGCGCGAGGTGATGCAACGGCTCAATAAGTTTTAGTTCCCGGTTTAATCAGCGGTGCGGGGCCGCTTTATCTATTTTCCAATCCTATTACGAACATGAACTTTTCCAATTACTCCGCGACGGTGCGCAGCCGGTTTTTATTCCTGTTCCTGGTGCTGGGAGCCGGCAGCGCCCGCGCCCAGCAGGCCGGCGATACGGTCAGCGTCAATTGCGGGCTGCCCCTGAGCCGGATGCTGTGCGTCGATCTCGACGGGCGGGCCTCGGTTGATTCCATTTCCGGCCCCTTCACCTACCACTGGCAGATGGGCGACGGCACCACCCTCACCGGCCCCATGGTAAGCCACTGCTATCCGGAGCGCAAAAACTACGTGGTGCAGCTCGACGTGGTGAACGACAAAACCGGCGAGATCCGCACGGGCCAGAAATACATCCCCGTCAACCTTATCCAGCAGGATGTCGTGGACTTCGTAGCCCCCAGCAGCCGCGTGCGGGTGGGCGAATCCGTCAGCTTTGCCGCGCCCGAGGCGCAGCTGCTCACCTGCCAGAACGTGGTGCTGATGTGGGATTTCCGCGATGGCGTGCTCGTGCAGGGCCGTAGCGCCCAGCACATTTTCCGGCGCCCGGGCACCTACTCCGTGCGGTTCAGCATGCGCGGCTTCGGGTCGAAGGCCTGCGTAAACAGCTACTGCGTTTCGCGCGATGTCATCGTTGAACCCTAAGCCGGCGTCGGCGGCGAGCCGCTTTTAGCCCGCCGTCGCCTCACTCTGGGCGCCCACGAGCCCAATGCCTTCGGCAAAGGTGTGCGGGCGGTAGCCGAGCTCGCGCCGGGCTTTCTCAATGAGAAAACCGGTGCGGGCCGGCCGCCGGGCGGGCTGCGAAAACGTACTGCCGTCGGCCTTCTCAATCAGGCTTTTATCGAGGCTGAAGTAGTCGGCCACGCGCAGGGCCATGGCGTAGGGCGTGAGCAGCTCGTCGCTGCTGATGTTGTAGATGCCGTGCGCGGCCTGCCGGGCCAGCAGCCAGCAGCCCTGGGCGAGATCTTCGGCCAGCGTGGGCGTCCGCCACTGGTCGTCCACGACTTTGATAGTTTTGCCGGCGCGCAACGAGTCGCGCACCCAGAGCACGATATTGGTGCGCCCGTATTCGTGGGCTACGCCGTACACCAGCACCGTGCGGGCAATGGCCCAGGGGCCGGCGCTGGCCTGCACCAGCCGCTCGGCAGCGAGCTTGCTCTCACCGTAAAAATTGACCGGCGCGGGCACGGCATCCTCCGCCAGCGGGCCGGCTTCGCCGCTGAAAATGAAGTCGGTACTCAGGTGCGTGAGGTGGATGCTTTGCGCGGCGCAGACAGTGACCAGGTTCTCAACAGCGGTCACGTTTTGCAGCCAGCAGGCTTCGTGGTTGAGCTCGCACTCGTCCACGTTGGTCATGGCCGCCGTGTGGATGAGGTGGGTGGGCTGCTCCCGGGCCAGCACCTGCTGCACCTGGGCGGCGTCGGTGACGTCGAGAGCCACGAAGGGCAGATCGGGGTACAGATCGGCCAGCTTGTTGGCGCCCCGCGAAGTGGCCACGATGGCCACGCCGGCCTGCTGCCGCAGCAGGGCCACAAGTTTTTGGCCCAGCAGGCCGTTCGAACCGGTAAGGAGAATTTTCATCGCTTGTTTTCAGGAAAACGGAAGATTCGGCAGGAGCGGCGGGCCGCAGTCGGCGGCTTGCGCCGGCTCACCGGATGCGCCTTACTCAGGACTGGTACCCGTAGAGCTTGGCGATTTTTTTCGGTTTCAGCTTCTCCACTTTCATCGTCATTTTGAGGTCGGCTATGGGGCGATCGCGGCCGTCGCGGGGCAGCTGAGCGATTTTATCAATGACTTCCAGCCCCTGAATAACCTGCCCGAAAACGGTGTACTGGCCGTCGAGAAACGGCACCCCGGCGTGGTTTTCAACCAGATAAAACTGCGTAATGCTGCTGGGCGTACCGGCCGGGCCGCCGGTGCGGGCGGCGGCCACGGAACCGTACACGTGCTTGTGGCCGGGCGCGAGCTCGGCCGGAATGGTGGCGTCGCCGGGCTGGCCCTGACCGTCGTTGGTGGGATCGGAATCTTTGGAGTTGACATCCCCGCCCTGAATCATAAAGCCGGGAATGACGCGGTGAAACGTGGTGCCGTCGTAGAAACCGCTCCGGGCCTTTTGCAGAAAATTCGCCTTGTGCAACGGGGTATCGTCGAACAGAATCAGGCGGATGACGCCCTGCGAGGTGGTGAGGGTGACTACGTCCTGCTTGCCGTTTTTGCGGGTGGATTTACCCGGTTTAGCGGCGGCCAGGGCCGGGCCGGCGCTGCACAGCAGAGCCAGCAGCAGCCACCCGAAGCGGAAAAAAGAAAGTTTCATGGGATCAATGGGGAAGAAAACGTGAACCGGCCGCAAAAGTACGCCGATTCAGTCGCCGCCCGCCGGCTTAGCCCCGGTGCTCGCGGATGCTCGCCAGAATCTCCCGGCCGCCCCGGCCCAGCACGGCATCGGCCACGGATACGCCCAGCGCGTGGGCCCCGGCCGCCGTGGGCGCGTGCTGAATTTCCTCCACGTACTCCTCGCCGCTCAGGCTGATGAGGCCGCCGTGCAGGCGCAGGGCGCCGTACTCGTCCAGCGTGGCCAGTGCGAAGGATGGGATGCTGCACCCGCCTTCCATGGTGTGCAGAAAGGCGCGCTCGGCCACCAGACAGGTGTGCGTGACGGCGTGGTCGAGGGCGGCTTTGAGGGCGGCTTTCAACGGCGCAGCGAGCCCGACGGCGCACTCGATGGCGATGCTGCCCTGGCCGGTGGCGGGCACAAACCGGTTGGTGGGCAGCACGTGGCGCACGAGGTGCTGGTAACCCATGCGCAGCACGCCGGCATAGGCCAGCACGAGGGCATCAAACTGGCCCTCCTCCAGCTTGCGCAGGCGGGTCTGGAGGTTGCCCCGGGCTTCGGCGGTGCTGGCATTGGGGTAGAAGCGGCGGAGCTGGGCCTTGCGGCGCGTACTGCTGGTGCCGAGTACGATGCCCGGCTTATCGAGCGAAAACTGCTCGTCATAACTCAGGATCACGTCGTTGACCTGCTCGCGCTCCAGAAAAGCCAGCAGTTCGAGGTCGGCCGGAATGCTACTTTGCACGTCCTTGGCCGAGTGCACGGCCAGATGGGTTTCGCCCCGGCGCAGGCTCACTTCCAGCTCTTCGGTGAAAACGCCTTTGGCCCCGATTTTGGCCAGGGAGCGGTCCTGAATCGCGTCGCCGGTGGTTTGCATGGGCACGATTTCGGTGGCGAAACCGGCTTCGTTCAGGAGGCGGGCCACGTGCTCGGTCTGCCAGAGGGCGAGGCGCGAAGCCCGGGTGGCGAGACGAATTGGAGTTTCAAACATGATCGTACAAACCCGCCGCAGGGACGGAAGTTGGAAGTAGTGGAGGGAAGCCGTCTGCCCCCGCCAATCAGTCTTTCGACATCAGCAGCGGGTGGAAGCGCAGGCCGTGCAGCCGGCTGAATTCGAGCGAGGGCGCCGGGATTTTAAAGAACTGCCCGCCATCAATTAAAGGCTGGGCACCGGCGGTAGTAAGGCCCGGCAGGCGGGCCAGGGAGATGTCGGGCGAGAGATAGAACTGCCGGTAGCGGGTGAATTTCACCTCCCGGCCATCGGCCCCGACGTACGGCGGATTGGCGTGCCCGCCGGTCATGCCGCTGCCGCTGTAGCCCACGTCGAGGTTGAGCCAGCGCGGAAACGACGGCCCCACCGGCACGACCGACGCCACGTTGACCGCCAGCCAATACTGCTGGCCGTTGTAGTCTTTCAACATCTGAGAACCCACGTTATGACCCAGTAAATTAGGCCGGTACGCGGGGTAGATGCTCTGCCGCCAGCCGTAGCGCAGGCTCACTTTCTGCGCCCCGAAGCCGTACTGCTGGCCCATGAACAGGGCCACGCCACTCAGGTTGGCGGCCATGTCGCCGTAGGAAAAGCCCCAGCCCTCGGAACGCCCGTCGAACAGCTCGATGGTGGTCTGGTAAAGTAGGGCGATGAGGCCGCCGGTGAGGATGGAGGTGCGCTCGTTCACCCCGCTCCACTTAAAGAGCTGATACTCGCCGTGCCCGATGGAATAGGCCGTGGTGGCGTGGCCGATTTTATCCATCTGCAACCACTCGCCGTTGTCGTTGAACGTGTGAAACGGCACCCGCTTGGTGTACCAGGTTTTACCCAGAAAATACGACGTCAGTGCGTACACCACCGTAGTCCCCACCACCACGCCGATGAACCGGCCCTGGTTGATGCCGCCCGCCACCGGGTCGGGC
>JAYWCH010000235.1:0-9132 GCA_043780755.1 Hymenobacter sp. | reverse complement strand
TTGTCATTAATAAGCATGATGATTGTGGTTTGAGGCCAGCGGCCGGTTGAGAAAAAAGTATATTGGGCAAAATGAGGCTTAGCTAAATAAAATACCATTCAAGGGAAGGATTTTACTCAGGTCGTTTTTTGCGAAGGGTTTCATTGTAGTTGTACTGCTGACCTAGGGTCAGTTGCTGCGTCAGCTTCATCACGGTCATTATTCGCCTAGTCCAGGGAAGCCGGTCATTGCAGGTGAGGCTGCTTAGGGAGCTTGAGGGCAGTCGCTCAGTCAGCGCGCCCATAAAATCTTGGTTGGGGAACCCCCTACTACTTTGATGAAAGTAGGCGGCAATAATGCCGTATCAGCCTAAAATGGGCCTTTTTCCAGTTGCCCTACCAGCCGTACGGGCAGTTGTAAGCCACAAATGCTTGAAGGGAATGACCCAGCCTGGGCTGAAAAAGAAGCCCTCGGAGCCCTTTGATGATTCCCGACGCTCTCGGCGGGAGTTGCCCTTACCCACAGAACTGGTCCAACGTTTTGGTATTGTTGCGATTAATGGTTTGGCAAAAGGCGCGAGTGACGCCAAAGTTGACATTTCCCCGGCCGCAGCTGGTACATTTTAATTTCATAAGCGACATTTAAAAAGTGAAATTGGAATGCGACAAAGGTGTCCGCCGGACCCGGCTTCATGCAAAGGCCAAAAATTTCTTTTTATTTAAGTCCGGAACTCATCCCTGCACTCATGCCCGCCCTCACCCCGCCGCTCCATACCGCTCTGCGCGCGGCCGTTGCCACCCGTTTCGGCCAGCCGATGCGCTATCCCAGCCACTGCGATGCGCTGGAAGCCGAGCTTGCCCAATCGGGTGGGATCGGCGGGCGGCGTCTGAGTCCCAGTACCCTGCGCCGGTTTTTTGGCTTGGTGCAGAATGAGGGCGGCTACCACCTGCACACCCTCGACACGCTGGCCCGCTACGCCGGCCATCCCGATTTTGCGGCTTTCGGGCATGCCGTAGCGGGCTCGGCGCAAGCCGTCACCGTCATTGGCTTCCCCAGCGATATTCCCGAGCTGCTGGCCATGGAGCGGCTGAATTTCTCCGAACGCCTGTTGTTGGGCTACTTTCTGGGGCGGGTCACCCGGCCGGTCGTGGCTGGCGGGCCAGCGGCTCCGCTGGCTTTGCGGCTGGCGGCTCACCCGGCCGGGCAGGAATTTTTTGTGGAATCATTCGTGGACTTAGCCCACCTGAATGGCGCTTATGGCGAGGTATTGCGCGCCTATCTGGGCCACAAGCTCACGGCCGAAGCCCAGCTATTCGGGCACGGCACGCTGTTTCTGGGCGAGTTTCTGGCCGAGGCCGAAGCCGCCTGGCGGGTACGCCTGCCGCAGCTGCTGGCCCTGCCGGTGCCGGTAACCGTCCACGCCTTCCCGCGCGGCCGCCGCGCCTTCGCCGAAATCATGGCTGCCTGGCACAGTGCGCCCGATGCGCCTCTGCCCCAGGGTCTGCTGGTTCGTCTGCTTCGGGAAGCGGCTGCCGTGCCCCGTCCCGCCGCCCCCGTGCCCGCGCTGCCGGCATTTTATAACCTGTTTCCCGCCGGCTATCATTTCTTCGTGGCCGAAGCCCTGTTTCTGACCGCTCAGTTCGAGCTGCTGGTGCAATGGGTGACCGAAACAAACGAGGCTTTTCCCGAGCTGGCTACGTTGGAGCTCAACATCTATAATGAGCTGCTGCGGGCCTTCCTCGTGGTGGCCCGGCTCCGAACCGGGCAGTCGCTCCCTACTGCCGGTGGGCCTGCCAACGGGTATCCGCCGGCCCTTTTGGAAACCCACAGTTGGCTGCTGGACTACTACCAGGTTCATCTCGACCTGGTGGGGCTGCACCTCGCGGCCATCGCCGCCAACCTGCTCGAAGTAGCGCAGTTCAAAGCCAGAATTGCCCGGTACGCTATCGTTCGGGATATGCCATTTTTTCAGCGCGTCGCTCAGCTCGTGAAGCTGCCATAAAACGGTCCTTCGGGTCGTACCCGTTATCATCAACGCGTCAAGAGTTAAAATGCCGGCCGGCTTGATTTTAAATCCGCTATGACTCGGCGTACCGGTTGATTGCCTGGAAAGGCAGGTCGTTCAGCCCACGCTCTCGCCCGCTCGCTGGCGGCGTAACGGCAACCGCAATGCTGGACTGAGTAGGTAGCATGCAAACCAGCGCTACAGCAGTGCCGGGCGCTGGGTGATTTCGTGGTAGCAGATGTGCGCCCGGCTGAAGTAGTGAAAAACCATGCTTTTGCGGGTCTGGGCCGGGTCGAGGTGGGGCTCTCCGCCGTGAAGCAGGTTGGCGTGCCAGATGAAAACATCACCCTGGCGGGCCATGAACAGCTGCTTTTTGATGCCGGCTTCGGTGATTTTTCGGGCGATGGAAGCCTCGTATTCGGAGTAGGATTTGTCGCCGATCAGCCAGGCGCTGCCCTCGTTGGCGTAGTCGGCGTTGAGGTAATAGGGGAGTTTGTGGCTGCCGGGGTAGTAGTGCAGCGGGCCGTTGCCGGGGGTGATATCTTCCAGCGCCACCCAGGCGGCGGCCATGCCGCCGAGCGGAAAAGTGCTCATGTGAATGCTGTCCGAATGGGAGTGCTGCTCACTGGCGGTCAGGAAGTTAATGCTCTGGAAAAGCGTGGTTTCGTGGCCCAGCAGGGTGGCTACCAGTCCGCGCAGCGCCCCCTCGCCGGCCGCCCGGATTCGGGCCGATTGCCGGAAGGCAAACATAAATTTATTGCGGTAGCGCCGGTCAATCTGCCCGGCAGCGATGAGCCCGGCCAGCTCCTGGTTGATGCCCGTCACGGCCTCAGCCCCAAAGAAGCCCGGCAGGATGGCAAAGCCGTTTTCTTCAAACGCCAGCAGGCTAACCCGGCTGGCCGCCGGCAAGGTTTGAAACAGCGGGTTGGCCGCCAGCCGCAGGGCCAGTGCGGCCTGCGGGGGCCGGCCGGCATCGGCCGGGAGGTGGGCAAAATCGCGGCTGCTGATGGGGGAGAAGTAGCGCTTTTTCAGCCCCAGCTCCCGATAAAGGGGCAGATTATGCGCTAACCGGCGCGATTGAAACGCATTATAAACGGCGTAGCTGAGCTTGAGGCGGCGCAGAAAGGAAAACATAGGTAGAGCAGTAGATTCGGAGATCTAAGGTAACGTTCCAGCCCTGCAAAAGGCGGTAATCGGCCAGGACTTCTTACATTGTCGGTTTAAAACGCTTATTTATTCCGCTAATAGTGATAGTCTGGGCCGCTTTTCCTTTCGTCCGCTACACCGTCGCGCTCATGGCGGGAATCCTCGTCAGCATCAGCTGGGGCGCGGCCTGGCCCGCGCTGTGGCCCGGCGCGGCGCTCATGGGAATGACAACCATCGGTTGCCTGATCTGGAGCGGGCGGCAGCGGGCGCCGGCCGTGACCGATGCCGCCGGTCTGCTATCCCTGCTGACGGTGCTGGTGCTCGGGGCCGCCCTCACCCAGACGGCAACCGCCAGCCGGCGGGCCGACCACCTGGCGCGCCTCGTCGGGCCGGTGGAGTGCTACCGGGCGGTGGTGGACGACTATACCGCCGCGCACCCTGCCACCTGGGCCACCACGCTGCGGGTGCAGGCCGTGCGGGTGGCCGGCCGCTGGCGGGTGACCACGGGCAACGTCCGGGTGACGCTGCCGCGCACGGCGGGCGCGGCCCCGCCGCGCTACGGCGAGGTCTGGCTCGTCGACGGCCATCCCAACCCCACCCAGCCCCCGCCCAATCCCGGCGAATTCGATTATCGCCGCTACCTCGCCTACCGGCAGGTATACCACCAGCAGTACCTGCGGCCCGACCAGTACCGCGTGTTGGGCATGGCGCCGCCCAGCGTGCTCGTGGCGGTTAGTATGCGGGCGGCGAGTCGGCTGGAGGCTGTTTTTCGGCAGTACGTCGGGGCGCCCCGGGAGGCGGCCATTGCCTCGGCGCTGGTGCTCGGGCTGAAGGACGACGTGGACGCCGCCACCAAACTGGCCTACGCCAGCACCGGCACCACGCACATTATGGCCGTGTCGGGCCTGCAGGTGGGGCTGCTGTTCGCGGCCCTGACGTGGGGGCTGCAAAGGTTGTTCGGGCGGGTGCGGGGGTTCCGCCTCTGGTCGGCACTGCTGGGGCTGGCGGTCATCTGGAGCTACGCTTTCCTGACGGGTTTGTCGGCGTCGGTGCTGCGGGCCACGGTTATGTTCACGTTCGTTATTGCGGGGCGGGTGCTGGGGCGGCAGGAAATGATTTTCAACACGCTGGCCGTGGCCGCGTTCGCGCTGCTGGTCTGGAACCCGTTTCTGGTGGTCGATGTCGGCTTTCAGCTCTCTTTTCTGGCGGTGCTGAGCATCGTGTACCTGCAACCCCGCATCGCCGGCTGGCTGGCGGTGGAGCCGTATTTCTACGCCCGGCGGCGGCCCTGGCACAGCCGGGCGCGCCACCGGAGCTGGCAGGCCGGCGGCTGGGCACTGGATAAAATCTGGCAGGCCACGGCCCTGTCCCTGGCGGCGCAGGTGGCCACGTTTGGGTTGGGGCTGTTCTACTTTCACCAGTTCCCGCTCAGCTTTTTGGTGTCCAATCTCGTGGCGGTGCCCGTTTCCAGCGCGGCCGTGTATGTGGGACTGGGACTGCTGAGCCTGAAGGGCGCGGCGCTGCTGCTGGGAACCCTGCTGCCGGCGAGCGCCGCCGAAGTCCTCGACTGGCTGCCCCGATGCGCGGCCGGCCTGTTTGAATACTTGGTCTGGATCTTCAACGAGTACATTTTCTGGGTGAGTCGCGCGATGGCGAACTGGGTGGTTCGCGAAATTCAGCTTTCATCCCTGCAAGCGGGGCTGCTTTTTGCCATGATCGGGGCCGGGCTGGGTTGGCTCAATACCCGCCGCCTGGCCTGGCTGGGCGTCGTGGCGGCGCTGCTGCTGCTCTACGCCGGCAGCCGCGTGGCTGCCGCCCGCGCCGTGGCCGCCACCGAAGAATTCATCGTCTACAGTGTGCCCCACCGTTCGGTGGTGGGGTTTTGGCGGGGCGCCACGGCCGAAATCATTACCCCCGATTCCCTGCCCCTGAGTGAGTCCGAGCGCACCTACCACCTCTTGCCGGCTCTGATTGAGCGGGGCGTGCGCCGCCCGGCCTGGCGCGTGGGCTGGCGCGGAACGGCCATTCCCGTGCGCCGCCTCGCCGATCCGGACAGTGCCAATATTGAGCTTTTCCGGCGGCCCGGGCCGGTGGTGCTGGCGCAGTGGCGCGGCCTGCGCATCGCTTTCGTGGCCAGTTCGATCGCTTCAGCCAGTCGATCCGCGCCGGTCGATGTGCTGGTGCTGCGCCGCCGCGCCCGCCTTCGGCCCGAAACCGTGGCCGCCGTATTCGGCCCGCGGGTGCAGGTCGTATTCGATTCTTCGTGTAAATCAGGGGCCGTGGCCCGGCAGGATTCCAGCCTGCGCGCCCGGGGTTTTCGCACCTGGGACGTAGCCACGCGGGGCGCCTTCCGGTGCCGCCCGCCGCTGCGCTGAGCCCGGGGCGGGCCGGTCGGCGGCGGTTTTCCGGATGCTGGCAATTGGCAGGAGGGGAGTTGGCGGGGTAAAGCCGACCTTTGGCGGGCGGCCTACCGACCGGCGCTGCGTTTTTTTCGTTAATTGCCCCGGGGGATGTCACCATTTGGTCCCCGTCGGCATCCTGCCTTTACCTCCTTTCGCGCTGTTCCCGATCCTCATGGAAAACCTGCTTACGCCCGAACTCGAAGCCCTGCGCTACATCCAATATGAAGCCCAGGACCGCATCGGCTACATCACCCTCAACCGGCCCGACAAGCGTAACGCCCTGAACGCCGACGTGGTAACGGAGCTGAAGCAGGCGTTTGAATTTGCGGAAAACGACGAATCTGTGAAGGTTATCGTGCTGCGGGCGGCGGGCGACGTCTTCTGCGCCGGGGCCGATCTGGCCTACATCCAGGAATTGCAGGGTTTTGGCTACACCGATAATCTGGAAGACAGCACCCATCTCATGCAGCTCTTCCACCAGATTTACACCCTGAAAAAAATCGTGATCGGGCAGGTGCAGGGCCACGCGCTGGCCGGCGGCTGCGGGTTGGCCGCCATTTGCGACCTCACCTTCGCCGTGCCCGAAGCCCGGTTTGGCTACACCGAAGTGAAAATTGGTTTTCTGCCCGCCATTGTGAGCGTGTTTTTGCTGCGCAAAATCGGGGAGGCGCGCACCAAGCAATTGCTGCTCAGCGGCGATCCGGTGGCCGCCGCCGCCGCGCTCGACATGGGCCTCATCACATTTCTGGTGCCTCAGGATGAGTTGGCCGCCACCGTGCGCGCCTACGCCCAGCGGCTGAGCCGGGAAAATTCGGCCCAGAGCATGGAGGTGACCAAGGAAATGTTGGCCCATCTGCCCGAGCTGGGGCTAGAAGAAGGCCTGCGCTACGCCGCCCAGCGCAACGCCGAAGCCCGGGGCTCGCAGGATTGCCGCAAAGGCATTGCCGCTTTTCTAAACAAAGAAAAAATCAGCTGGTAGCCGGTGGAAGTGGCGGGTGGGCCCGGCGCCCCGTCTGCTCCGGCTCCCAAACAACCCTTTCCCCGCGTCGGTTACCTCTACATGACATCATTAGCCGCTTTAGGCATTACTCTTACCACGTTTGGATTCATGGAATTCTGGGCGTGGTTCATGCATAAGTACGTGCAACACGGGCCGTTGTGGTTTTTGCACCGCTCCCATCACGTCCGGCACCCGCACCCGGTGGAACGGAACGATCTGTTTTTCCTTATCTATGGAAGTATTTCCACGGTTCTATTTCTGACCGGGGCCAACGGCGGGCACTGGTGGTTTTGGGTGGGCGTGGGCATTGCAGCCTACGGGACGGTTTATTTTTTCGTGCACGACGTCCTCATTCACGGCCGGTTGCGCTTCTGGAAAAAATCGCAGAATACCTACCTGCGGGCGCTCAATATGGCGCACAAAACCCACCATAAAACCGTTGGGCGCGACGGTTCCGCTGAATTCGGCTTGTTGTGGGTTTCGCCCAAATACCTGCAGCTGGCCCGTCGCCGGCCCAAATTGCGGTAGCCGGCGGGAGTTATTAGCCCCTCCGTTGTTCACACTATAAGGGGCGGCATGAGAGATCAGCATCGGGCGGGCGTCCGGCCTTCGGGTCCGCCGCCGTCCATCCCAGGTTTGTTAGGTATTGCAGTCAATGGCCCAGTTTTCCATCAGTGATTTAGAGCAGCTTTCGGGTATTAAAGCGCACACCATTCGCATGTGGGAGCAGCGTTACAACCTGTTGCGTCCGGTGCGGACTGCCACCAACATCCGCACCTACAGCGAAGACGACCTGCGGCGACTACTCAACGTGACCACGCTTTGCGGGCGGGGGCAGCGTATTTCGCAGGTGGCCCGGCTCACGGATGAGGAAATCAAGGAGGCCGTGCTGGCCTGCTGCGAAGATGCCCACGACTACCACCGGCAGGTAAATGCCCTGCTGGCCGCCATGCTCAGCTTTGATGAGCAGCGCCTCGACCGTTTGTTTACGGAAGCGGCCGACCGGCTCGGTTTTGAGCACATGATGCTCTACGTGGCGTATCCGCTGCTCCAGCGCATCGGCATCATGTGGCTGGCGGGCACGGTGAAACCGGCCCAGGAACACCTGCTGGCCCATTTGCTGCGTCAGAAAATCAGTGCCGCCACTGACGCCCTGTCCAGCGTGCCCATCACGGCAAAGCGCTGGGCCCTGTTTCTGCCCACCGACGAGATGCACGAACTGGCCCTGCTCTTTATGAACTACCTGCTCCGGGCCCGGGGGCAGCACACGCTTTACCTCGGCCAGAACCTGCCCACGGTGGAGCTGATCCCGGTTTGCGAAAGGTATCAGCCCGATGCCATCGTCACGGTGCTGACGCTGCACCCCGAGCGCGGCCGGCTGGCGGAGTTCGCGAACGAGATTTCGAGCTACGCCCCGGGTAAGCTGATTGTGCTCTTCGGTCCCCTGGCGCGGCAGGAGGGCCTCGTACTACCCGAAAACTGCGTTTCTCCGCTGCTAATGACCGATTTCATGGCGCTCATCCCCTTGCTGGAGCAGACGCCCGTGACGGCCTGACCGTCTGCCCGGCCAGCGCCGGGGCGGTGGGTACGCACTTCTTTTTAGTCAGAATGGGAAGTTAAAACCCGCCAATAGGCGGGGTAATCCGCTTGTTAACTGGGTTTTGACTCGGTGGTCTTAAAAAAGAAGGGCCGGCCAGTAAAATATCTTTTGGTTTATCCATCCCAATTGTCAGTCGTCCCGTATATTTGTTTAAGAAACGGACACCAAAAGCTAAACAGCATGACTTCGCTCGAATTCACCTCGCAAGTGCAGAAGATATCGCTCACCCTCCGGCCCGCAGCCATGAATCTTACGCGGGATGCTGATGATGCCAAAGATTTAGTGCAGGAAACCTTGCTTAAGGCCCTGCTTAATAAAGACAAGTTCAAAGCTGGTACCAACCTCAAAGCCTGGTTGTATACCATCATGCGGAACACATTTATCAACAATTATAACAAAATCACCAAGCGTAGTTCCAACATCGATTCGACGGAGTATTTCCAGTACTTCAACACCGACCAGAACTACATCACCCACAACGGCGCCACGTCCGACTTCGTGGTGCGCGATATTAACGAAGCAATCGCCAGCCTCGGTACCGACTATCGCACGCCGTTCATGATGTACTACATCGGCTACAAGTACATGGAGATTGCCGAGAAGCTGCAAATCCCCATTGGCACGGTCAAAAACCGGATTCACATTGCCCGCAAGGACCTCAAAGCTGCCTTGCAGGTGTATGCCCCGGTGGGCGCCGACCCGGCCGCCGAGACGACCGAGGACTAATCCGATTTTCCCAAAAACCAAACGCCCGCCGTTTCCTCCCCGGAAGCGGCGGGCGTTTGGTTTGGAAGCCGGGGCGGAACCGGTGAAAACAAAGTATTGGCTAGGATTGTAGCTTGCGAACTTGTTTCTCTCTATATAAGTCTGTTGAGTTCCTCCTCCTCTCCCTCCGTTATTGTTATTGGTGCCGGCTTCGCCGGACTGTCGGCGGCTACCACGCTGGCCCAGGCCGGGTGTAAAGTCACCGTGCTCGAAAAAAACGAAGGCCCCGGCGGCC
>JAYWCH010000234.1:0-4542 GCA_043780755.1 Hymenobacter sp. | reverse complement strand
GTGTGCCTGGGGCATCAGGCGCTGGGCGAATTTTTCGGCGCCCGCGTCGTCCGGGCGGCCCGGCCCATGCACGGCAAAGTCTCCGAAATGCGCTGCGACCCCGCCGAGCCACTTTTCGCGGGCCTGCCGGCCACCCAGTTGGTCACCCGCTACCACTCGCTGCTGCTCCGCGAGCCCCTGCCGCCGGCGGTGGTCGCTCTGGCCCACACCACCGGCCCGACGCCCGAGCTCATGGCCCTGCGCCACTGCACGCTGCCGCTCTACGGCGTCCAGTTTCACCCCGAAGCCCTGCTCACCTCCCACGGGCTGGCAATTTTGGCCAATTGGCTCCGGTGTTGTATCATTGTTTAAACCGCTTGGAATTGACGAAAAAAGAAATGGAATTGCGCCGCCAGCACCTGCAAGGGTACGATTATGTAGACGAAGGTCAGGGTCCGGTACTGCTCCTGCTGCACGGTTTGTTTGGCGCCCTGAGCAACTGGCACGACGTGGTGCGCGAATTCTCGTCCGATCACCGCATCATCATCCCGCTCCTGCCCATTTACGAAATGCCCCTGAGCCAGGCCGGCGTGCCGGGCCTGGTCGCTTACGTCGAAGGCTTCGTGGCCGTGCTGGGCCTGCCCCCGGCTTTCACCGTGCTGGGCAACTCACTCGGCGGCCACATCGCCCTGGTCTACACCCTGAACAACGCTGCCCGGGTTAACCGCTTGGTGCTCACCGGTAGCAGCGGCTTATTTGAGGATAGCATGGGCGGATCTTTCCCCAAGCGCGGCAATTATGCCTACGTGCAGGAACGGGTCGGCTACACCTTCTACGACCCAACCGTGGCCACCCAGGAGCTGGTCGATGAGGTATTCAACGTTACCAATTCTAACTCCAAATGCCTGCGGATTATCGCCATTGCGCGCTCCGCGCAACGCCACAACCTGAGTAAGGAGCTAGGGCGCATCCTGGTGCCCGTGCTGCTGGTCTGGGGCCTGAACGACACGATTACCCCGCCGCCCGTGGCCCACGAATTCGCCCGCCTGCTGCCCCGCGCCGAGCTGCGCTTTCTCGACCATTGCTGCCACGCGCCGATGATGGAGCGCCCGGCCGCTTTTAATGCCTGTCTGCGCCAATTCTTACGTACTACCGAAGTGCCGGCGGCCGTCACGGCCTGAAATGGTCATCTTTTTGCCCGGCCCGGTTGTTGATGGCTAGTTCGGGTCTCTTGATTTTGTTATAAATTGAGCGGTATCAAGTACCGATTTAAATCAGAAATGCCCCCATTATAGTTTATCGTTTAAAGCTCATATTTAATCTAACCCAAGATGCCTGCTCTGCTCGCCGAGGATTTACTCAACGAAATGATTCCGCCTTTGAAAGGCACTGATTCGGCGGGCAAAGCAGCGCGCTGGTTCGATCAGTTTCACGTTACGCAGCTGCCCGTGCTCGACAATCGTCTCTACCGCGGCCTCGTCACGGAAGCCGATCTGGCCGATTTCGACAACCCCGACACGCTGCTCTCCGAACTGCCGCTAGGCTACGCCGATGTGTTCGTGCGGCCCGACCAGCACTTTTACCGGGTGATGGAGCTGGCCATTGAAAATAAAATTCAGCTGGTGCCCGTGGTCGATGAGCGGCACGAGTACGCCGGCGTTGTCACCATCGCCGATGCGCTGGCGGCTTTCGGACAGCTGCCGGCGGGCGGGCAGGGCGGCATCATCGTCCTCACCATGGAGGAGCGCGATTACTCCCTGACCCAGATCAGCCGCTACGTGGAGGAGAATAACGCCAAGATCGTGAGTGCGCAGGTCGCGCAGGACGAGCTCGATCCGTTTCGCATTCGCCTCACTCTCAAGCTGAACACAGTAAATCTGGGCCGCATCACGGCCACGCTGGAACGGTTCGGCTACGTAGTGACCGCCCAGTTCAGCAGCGCCGCCGTGGTCAGCGAGGATGAGCAGGATCGCTACGACGGTCTTTTGCGGTATCTGAGCGTCTAAAATCGGGTCTTGGGAATTCTCTTATCGTGGCTGTTGCTCTGGGCAAACGTGGGATTTGGTCCGGTTCCGGCCGATACCCTGCCCCGCGTATTCGCCCCCGTGGCGGCCCCGGTTGATACCCTGGTGCGGGTCGTGCCCTGCCCGGGGCGCGTTCGGGCAGCGGTCGGCACCATTCTTTTCGCGGGCAATGCCGTCACCAAAGCGCGAATTCTGCGCGCCGAGCTGGATTTCCACGAGGGCGACACCCTGACGCTGGCCGGCCTGGCCGCCCGGCTCGAAACCAACCGCGCCCGGCTGTTCAACCTCCAGCTTTTTCACGCGGTGCTGGTGCAGGCCAGCTGCGCGGGCGAGCGGCTGGTCATCGTCTTTGCCGTGCAGGAGCGCTGGTACACGTTCCCGGTGCCCATTCTGTCGCTGGCCGATCGCAACCTACGCTCCTGGCTCGACCGCGCCGACCGCTGGCGCCGCGTCGATTACGGCGTTCATTTAATCCGGACCAATTTCCGGGGTCGCAATGAGCAGATCATCGCCAACCTGCAGCTGGGCTTCAACCGCAAATACGAGCTGTTTTACGAAGCGCCCGGTCTGGGGCCTTACCGCAAAATCGGTTTCGGCGCGGGAGCGTCCCTTTTTCAGAGTCGCTCGCTCGATTACATCACCCGGTTCGATCGGCTCGATCCCCTCCGGGCCGATACCGGCTTTCCGCTCCAGCGCTTCTACGCCACGGCCGGGCTCCGCTTCCGCCACACTGTTCAGTTCCTCACGGCTTTCGACGTATCCTACCACCGCGAACAGATCAGCGATTCCGTCAACTACTACAACCCTGGCTACTACCAGGGCCGCACCCAGCGTAAATACCTCGATCTGACCCTGACCAGCACCCGCAACCAGCGCAACACGTTCGCTTACCCCCTCACGGGGCAGTACGCGCAGGCCGCCCTCACGCACCGCGTCTTTCTGGACGGCATCACGCCCGCTCTCACCACCCTGCACCTTACTTATACCCGCTACCTGGCCCTGGGCCACGAGTTTTACTACGCCATTGGTTTCAGCGGCCAGACCCGGCTCACGCGCCGCCTCGCCTACGCCGACTCCCGGGCCCTGGGCTACGACGACCTCGTGCGGGGCTATGACCAATACGTTATCGACGGCCAGCACTACGGACTTTTGCAGCAGGGTGTCTCCTACCGGCTGTTGCACCCGGCGCCAATTCGGCTGCAATCCATTGGCAATCCCAAAATCAATACTATTCCCCTAGCGCTCTATCTGAATATCTTTGTCGATAACGGTTACGTAGTCGCGCCCAATTCCTTGCCCCAAAACCGCCTTCCCAACCATCTACTCAACGCCGGGGGCCTCGGTCTGCATCTGGTTACCTACTACGACCGGGTATTCACGGTGGAGTATACCTTGAATGGATTAGGCCAGACCGGCTATTTTTTCCGGGCCGAATTCCCGATTTAACGGTCATCTTCGGCTCAACCAGTTATTTATTTGTTACGTAGCCTCAGTCCTTCGTTACGTAATCCGCTTCCTTCCCTCTGCATGAAAATCGCCATTCTCGGCAAGCCTTTCGACGACGAAGCTGCCCCGGCCATTCAGGCGCTGCTCGACGACCTGGCCGCCCGCCGGGCCGAAGTTCTGATCGGCGAATCCTTCCGCACCTTTCTCGATAACCGCCTGCGCCTGCCCGAAGGCACCACCGAATTCCGGCGGGGCGATTCGCTGCGCGGCGTGCAGTTCGTCCTCAGCATCGGCGGCGACGGGACGCTGCTCGATACGGTAACCTACGTCGGCAGTCTGCAGATCCCCATTCTCGGCATCCACACCGGCCGGCTCGGCTTTCTGGCCACCATCACGCCCGACCGTATTGGTCAGGCCATTGAGGCGCTCTACAAAGGCCATTTCAACATCGAAGAGCGCAGCCTGATTCGGGTCGATACCGATCCCGACGTATTCGGCAGCCTCAATTTTGGCCTTAATGAATTCAGCATCTTAAAACGGGACACTTCGTCCATGATCGTCGTGCACACCTACATCGACGGCGAATACCTGAATTCCTACTGGGCCGATGGCCTGGTGGTGGCCACTCCCACTGGCTCAACCGGCTATTCCCTGAGCTGCGGCGGCCCGGTAATGTTGCCCCAGACCAACAATTTTATCATCGCCCCCGTATGTCCCCACAATTTAAACGTACGACCACTCGTAGTATCTGACCAAAGTGTGATTTCCTTCGAAATTGAAGGGCGCAGCACGAGCTATATGCTATCCCTGGACTCCCGTTCGCTGCCCGTTGAAGCTTCCGTTCAGATCGCGGTTCGGCGGGAAAATTTCAATGCCCGGCTAGTAAAACTCAATCACGTTAACTTCCTTAGTACCTTACGTAGTAAATTAAATTGGGGCCTCGATCGGCGTAATCCGGCTGGAATCTAATTGTTAGTAGCGATTGGATTCCAAATAAAATCCTGAAACTTTTTTAAGTTCCCGATAACATATACTTTTGCAGTCGGTTGAAACTGCGCAATCTTTTGGTTTGTCCTCAACTCCCATAACTTGC
>JAYWCH010000233.1:0-11432 GCA_043780755.1 Hymenobacter sp. | reverse complement strand
TGGTTGGGAAACCGGCTTCGGGACGGGCGCCCCGGAAGGCGGACTGGCCACGCTGGGGGCGGTCGCGATAATTGGCGCCACGGCCGGATTGGGTTTGGGGGCGATGATTGCGGGCTCCGGGCTGGCGGCGGCGGGCGCGAGCGCAGATACCGGGCCGTCCTCGAGCAAATCGGCCGTAGTGAGCGGCAACATCGTGCTGAGCTCTTCCACCAGGCGCTGTAAGGGTTGGTGGGCTTTGTAATTGGCGACGTGGTAGAGCTCGAAGCGATGCGTCAGGAAATCGCGGCTGAGGTTTCCATTCGCGGGGAGGCTGTCGACAAATCCCTGAAAGAAAGTTTTATCGATGTCGATGTAGCGGAGGTTGTCGCGCAAGTGCGTCAGGGTGGGCGCCTGCGCATCGCCGAGCAGCAGGCGCTGGAAGCTGCCGGTCGGATCGGCGATCAGGGCGAGGGTATCGGCGGCGGCCTGGGCGAGCAGGGGCTCGAAAGCGGGGCGGCGCAGGTGCAGGTGGCGCGAAAGCACGTTCATGAACTGCCCCAGGCCGGCCTGCACGGGCGCGGCTTCAAAGTCAAAATAAGGGCTGCGCAACCGGGCGGTTTCGGCCTGCCACTGGCCCAGCAGCTGGCGCATTACCAACAGGTTGAGCTGGCGTACCGGCGTGAATTTTAGCAGCGCCGGGCCGTCGAGCGCAGCGGCAGATTCCGCCCCAAAGTACTGGTCGCAGAGCCGGGCCGCCAGGCGGCGGCCATATTGCGCGCACTTGGCGAGGCTATATTTGTCGTTCATAAGAAGGCCGGATTTCAGTGGCCGAAGTTAGGCACAAATGCCCCTGTTGACGATTGACAATTTGCCCGCCGCCGCCGTGCCCGTGCCGCCCGGCGTCACGCTGCTGGCCGCGCTCCAGGCGGCCGGGCACGACTGGATGCACGCCTGCGGGGCCAAAGGCCGCTGCACCACCTGCCGCCTGCAAGTGCGCACCGGTCTCGAAAATCTCAGTCCGCCCACCGACGCCGAGCTGCGCTACCGCGCCGCCGGCCGCCTGCTGCCCACCGAGCGCCTGACCTGCCAGGCCCGGCTGCCGGACGGCGACGTTGCCGGCCGCGTGCCCGAAGCCACCCAACTGCCCCACGTGCAGTACCAACCCAGCCGCTGAGGCGCGGCCCGCGCGGCCGTTCATTCTTAACTTTAGGTTTCTCACCCTTCCCCAGCTCACCTGCATTTTGTTTATTGAACCCCGCGTTGGCAATCGCCACCACGCCCCGCATCGGGGCTGGATTGAAGTGGTGTGCGGCTCCATGTTTTCGGGCAAAACCGAAGAGCTGATCCGCCGGCTTACCCGGGCGCGCATTGCCCGGCAGCGGGTCGAAATCTTCAAGCCCGCCCTCGACACCCGCTACCACGCCGAAGACGTGGTGAGCCACAACGCCGCCCGCATCCGCTCCACACCGGTGGCCATTGCTTCGGAAATGCTGCTGTTGGCCGCGGGTTCCGACGTAGTGGGCATCGATGAAGGCCAGTTTTTTGATGAATCGCTGGTTGATGTCTGCCGGCAGCTCGCTAATAATGGAATCCGCGTCATCGTGGCGGGGTTGGATATGGACTACCTCGGCCGACCCTTCGGCCCCATGCCGGCGCTGCTGGCCACGGCCGAATTCGTGACCAAAGTGCACGCCGTGTGCGTGTGCTGCGGGGAAATCGCATCCTACTCCTACCGCACCGTGGCCAGTGCCAGCCAGCTGCTGCTCGGCGAAACGGATGCGTACGAGGCCCGGTGCCGGCCGTGCTTTCTCGGCGGGATGCTGGCCGGCGGGGCGGCCCCGGAAACCCGCTCGGCTACCACGTACTAATCTTGCCCGGCGGGGCGTTGGCAAAGGCATTCTGTTGCTTCTTTCTCCTTAAAACTGGCTTGCGCGTATGTCCCACTTTTTTCGTTTTTTGCTTGGGTTTATTGCGGGTTTGCTCTTGATTGGTCCGGTCTGCGGGCAGGGCCCGGCGGGCTACGGCGACTGGCAGCTGCACCTGCCCACCAATCACCCCCTGCACCTCGCCGATACGGGCGACCGCGTGTACGTCGCGGCCGAGAATGCCTTTTATTTCCTCGATAAAAAACTGAACACCACCCAGGTGCTTTCGCACCGCGACGGTCTCAACGATGTGGCCGTGGCTGCCCTGGCCTACGATTCGGTCACCCAACAAACGGTGTTGGCCTACTCCAGCGGCAACATCGACATCCTGCGGCCCAACGGCAGCGTGCTCAACCTCAATGACGTGCTGCGCAAGTCCATTCCCGGGGCCAAATCCATCAATCAGGTTGCCATTGGCGGGGGAAAGGCGTACGTGGCCACGAGCTTCGGGCTGGTGGTGGTGGATTTGGTGAAGCTTGAAATCAGTGATACCTACAGCAATATTGGCCCCGGCGGCGCCGTGGTGGCCGTGTACGATGCGGCCGTAGCCAACGGCTTCCTGTTCGTGGCAACTTCCGTGGGCCTGCTGCGCGGAGCCCTGAGCAGCAACCTGCTCGACTACCGCAGCTGGACGCAGTACCAGCCCGTGCCGCCCGATCCCAATCCCGTGCAACGGACCTACCATTTCCTGGCCGCCTTTGCCGGGCAGGTGTACGCCGGAGTGGAGGGCAGCGGGGCAGCGGTCTACCGGTTTGTACCGGGTAATCCGGGCACCTGGCAGGTGGTGCCCAACACCTACACGCCGCAGTTTCGCAACCTGCGGGCGGGCAGCACCGGCGTCTTTATTATCGATGACAATGCCGGCGTGCGCCGGATCGACCGCGCCGGCGTGGTTACCACCGTGGTTCCGCCCACTCCCGGCACCTACACCGAGGACGCCGTGCGGGCCCGCGATGGCAGCTACTACGTGGCCAACTACCAGCTGGGCTTGCAGCGGGTGCGCCCCGGCACGGGCCAGGCCACTGAGCAGTACGTGGCCAACGGCCCCGAAACCAGTCTGGCCTTCAGTATTCTGGCCGATGCCCGTAGTAACACGGTCGATATCTTCACCGGCGGTTATTCGGAGCGATACTTCCCAACCGGGCGCCAGAATGGCTTCTACGAGTACGCCGGCGGCCAGTGGACCAACTTTACCCCAACCGCCCTGCCCGGCGGCACCGCGTTTCCCAACCTGCTCAGTCCCGTGCGCGGGGCCCGCACCGCCGATGGCACGCTCTACGTGGCCGCCTACGGTGGCGGGCTGCTGGAGTGGAAAGGCCCCGGCCAGTTCCGGCGCTATGGCCAAGGCATTCCGGCTGGTAGCCCGCTGCTGGGCACGTTCGGCATTCCGGACCGGGTGGAGGTGACCGATCTGGCCATCACCGCCACCGGTCAGGTGTGGGTGGTCAACCGGCATTTGCGGGCTAATACCTCGGGCTTGTTTATTCTGGATCCGGTTACGACTACCTGGCAGACTATTCCCTGGGTATCGGGGCTGGAAGTGCTCGAACGAATTGTGCTCGACGACAACGGCTACGCCTGGGCGTCGGTATCGCGCAAGACTGACCCGACCGGCGCTTCGCCCGGCATCCTGGTCATTGATCCGGCGGGGGCTAATCCGCAGGCGCCGCGCTTCTTCAGTATGGCTTCGGGCTTGCCCGATAATCAGATTTATGAGCTGGCGAAAGACCGGCGCGGGTACATCTGGGCCGCTACTATCAAGGGCGTGGCTGTGTTCAGCGATGCCAGTGGGCCGTTCAATTCCAGCACCGTCTTCACGCTGCCGCTGGTGCGGCGGGGAGAAGGCACGGGTTTTCAAACGCTCTACAATGAAGCCGTGCGTGCCATTGCCGTCGACGGTGGCGACCGCAAATGGTTCGCTACCGACCACGGCTTATGGCTTTTTAGCCCCGACGCCGACGAAGCCCTGCTGCACTTCACCACCAAAAACAGCCCCTTGCCTTCCGACCGCATCGTGGATGTGAAGGTGAACGACAAAACCGGCGAGGTCTGGGTGGCCACCGATGCGGGCGTGGTCACGTACCGGGGCGCCGCCTCGGTCACGGTGGGTACGCCGCACTGTGCGGCGGCGTTTCCCAACCCCGTCCGTCCCGATTTCGCGGGCACGGTCGGTATCACCGGCCTCGCTAATAATGCCCTGGTTAAGATTACCGACGTGGCCGGGCACCTCGTATACTCCACCACGGCCAATGGCGGCACCGTCACCTGGAACCTGACCAACCCCGACGGACAGCGGGTGCGCTCGGGCCTCTACCTGGTTTTATCGACCGACGCCGATGGCAAAAACGGCTGCGTGAGCAAGGTGGCGGTGCTCAGCAAGTAGGCCCGGCGGCCGGCTGATTTCTCCCCCGCTCGTTTCCCTGCCCGCCCGTTCGGGCTCCTTGTCTCATGCTGATTAAAACCCGGGGCATCGTCCTCAGCTACCTCAAATACCGCGAATCGAGCATCATTGCCCGCATCTATACCGAGCAATTGGGCGTGCAGACCTACGTGGTCAATAGCGTGCGCAAGGCCAAGCCTCCCGGGCGGATCGCACTATTTCAGCCCTTCACGCTGCTCGAATTGGTGGCCTACGTGGCGCGGGGCAGCAGCAGCCTCACCCGGCTCTCGGAGTTTCGCTGCGCCGAGCCTTTCCTGACGCTGCCCTACGAAGTGCCCAAAAGCAGCGTCGTCCTCTTTCTCTCCGAAGTAGTGGGCCGTGCCGTGCGCGAGGAGGAGCAAAACGAGCCCCTGTTCCGGTTTCTGCACGATTCCATCCAGGATTTTGACCGGCAAACGACGGGTAACGAAAATTTCGCCCTGGTCTTTTTGCTGCGGCTGACGGTGTTCCTCGGCTGCGGCGTTGGCTCAGGCGCCGAGCTGACCGATCAGGTCGTGATGGCGGGCCACGCGCCGGTGGCGCCCGGGGCCACGGGCCCCGTCACGCTGCGCCTGCGGGAGTTCGACGGCTATTTCGACGAGCTGCTCCGCGATCCGGCTACGAGCACTATTCCCAACGGCCGCGTCCGCCACGAGCTGCTCAAGGTGCTCATCCGCTACTACCAGCTCCACGTCGAACAGTTGGGGGAAATTCGCTCCCTGGATATTCTCTCGCAGGTACTGGCCGAATAAAAAGCCTTCTTGCGGCTGAAACCTGCTCATCGGGCAAGAAAAAAGCCGGTTAACCGGCTCCTCCCTTTTCTCGGAAATATTGATTTTGGACGATCTGCGTGTCAGCAGGCAGCAGTAGTACTTACTTGAAATCCACCAGTTCGACTTCGAAACGCAGCACGGTGTTAGCTGGAATATCGGCACCAGCCCCACGCGGCCCGTAGGCCAGGGTCGAGGGAATGAGCAGCACGGCCTTGCTGCCTTTGGTCAGCATTGCAATGCCCTGATCCCAGCCGGGAATGACCTGGCCGGCGCCCAGCGGGAAGGCAATCGGCTCGTTGCCGTGCTTGGCCGACGAGTCAAATTCCTTGCCCGTAGCCAGCACCGTGCCCCGGTAGAGCACGCGTACGGTCTGGCCCTTCTTGGGCGGCAGGCCCGTCCCGGCCCGCTTCACAATATAGTACGTCCCGCCGACCGTCTTCTTCGCCACGGCCTTGTTTTTCTTCAGGTAAGCCTGAATCTGGGCGGCGTCTTTGGCGTTCTGGGCCACGGCGTTTAGCTGCGCCTGTTTGGCGGCGGCGGCCTGAATTTTTTCCCGACGGGCGTTCATATCCGCCATGCTGACCAGCTCCTGGGCGCTGGCCAGCACCACAAGCGTATTGCCGCTCCGCCGAATGAACGGCGGCACGGGCTGATGAAAGGTCTTGGTAAAGACCGTATCGGCCGGGAAGCGGAACACCGCGCTGTCGCCGGGCAGCAGCAGGCTGAGGGCTTCCTCAATGCCGCCGGTTGCAAATTTATCCGGTAGCAGCACGGGTTCCGGATTGGGTTGCAGCTGGCGCGTGCGCATGAGCACCGAGTCGCGGCTGGTGCGGAATTCCATAAAGACCGTCAGCACCTGGCCGGCGCGGCTGGCATAGGGCGCATCGGTGGGCGCGAGGGTGCGGGGCTGAAAGCGGCCGGTTGCATCTTTCCGAAACAGCCGGTACTCGGTGCCCGTGGGCAGGCGGGAGAATCCGGCGCCCGGCGTCTGGGCCCGGGCCGAAGGCACCAGTAGCGCGCAGAGCGCGCTCAGGAAAAGAAAGCGAAGCATAAGCAGAGGGAAATCGGTGAGAAACAGAATGAATGAGCCGGCAAAAGTCGCGCAAAGTTGCCGGGCAATCCCGGCCAAAAAAACGGCGCACCCCCCGCCGCGTTCATTGCGGCCGGAGGTGCGCCGTGTCGGCAGGCATGGAAGTGGCGGGGCCGGGGGCGGTCCGCCGGTCGGGGTAAGCTTGATTAAAAGACGTCGAGTACTTCCACGTCAAACATGAGGGCCGAATCGGCGGGAATGCCGGAGCTGCCGGCCGTGCCGTAGGCCAGGCGCGAGGGAATGAGCAAGAGCTTGCGGTCGCCTTGGCGCATGAGCAGCAAGCCTTCGCTGAAACCGGCGATGGCGCCGCTGCCGGCCGTGAAAACGGCACAGCCGCAGGCCGTGAAGTTATTGGCCGAGTTATCGAAAATAGTGCCCGCCGGATACCGGGCATCGCCGGCCGAGGCCGGGTAGCCGGTCGTGCCGTCGTGCGCGCCATTGCTCAGAAAGCGCCCGATGTACTTCACCCGCACCTGCTTGCCGGTCGTGACGGCTGCGCCCGTGCCATCGGTGATGGAAACCACGTGCAGGCCGGAGTTGGTAACGATCGACTTATTGAGCAGGTTATGGCGAACCAGGTAGCTCTGAATCGTATCCTCGTCGATGATTTTGAGCTGATTGGCGTGGTCGCTCAACGATTTCTGGAGGGCCGTCTGGGTATTGCAGCTCCACAGGGCGGGGGCGGCCAGGAGCAGGCTCGCCGCCAGGACCAGATTGCGCGACCTAAGCAATATATTTTTCATGACGAAAGGGATAAAACGATTCCGGCCAACGGAGGCCCGAGCAGCTGTGCCGCGCCGCCCGTTGACCGGAATGAGAAATAACAGCAATTACTTAACGTCGACCAGTTCTACTTCGAAACGCAGGGGCGAGTCGGCCGGGATATCAGCGCCGGCGCCCCGGGTGCCGTAAGCCAGGGACGAAGGGATGAGCAAAATAGCTTTGCTGCCCTTGTTGAGCAAGGCAATACCCTGATCCCAGCCCGGAATAACCTGGCCCTGACCGAGGGGAAACTCAATCGGCTTGCCGGCTTTGTCCGAAGAATCAAACAGCTTGCCGCTGAGCAGCGTGCCGTTGTAGTTCACGCTCACCGTCTGGCCGGGCTTGGGCAGGGGGCCGGTGCCGGGCTTCAACACCTGGTAGTAGATGCCCGATGGGGTCTTCTTCACCGTCAGGTTATTCTTCTTGATATAGTCCTGGAGCACCACGTCGTCCTTTTTCAGCTGAGCCACTACGGGCGGCGAAGCCATCATTTTAGCCTGGGCTTCGGTTTGCGCCTTTACCTGGGCGGCGTACTCGGGCGAGGCCATGCGCTGGCGCACCTGCGAAGCCTGGGCGCGCTTTTGCAGCTCGGGCTGCATGGCCTGGGCTTCGGCCTGGGTGATGAGCTTATCGGTAGTTGCGACGTACATCATGACCACATTGCCGCCGTTCTTGAGGAACTTCGGTACGGGCTGACCCGACTTGGGCTTGATGAGCGAATCGACCTGGAAGCGGAATACGCCGCTGTCGCCGGGCTGGAGCAGGGACAACGCCTCGTCGGGCGCGCCTTTTTGCTTGAGCTCGAGCAGGGGCAGCGGCACGGGCAGGCCCACATCGCGGCGGGTGTTCTGCAACACCGAGTCCTTGCCGGTGCGGTACTGCATGTTACCGAGCAGAAACTTACCGATCCGGTCCTTGTAGGTTGGGTCGCCGGTTGGGCTCACGTCGCGCCGCTCGTAGCTGGTGCCGACTTTCTTAAAAATCTTGTATTCGATGCCGGACTTGGTTTTGGCATATTCACCGCCGCCCTTGTTACAGGCCGTGAGGGAAGCGAAACTTAGCAGGCCGGCCGCCACGGCCAGCTGCCGCACAGAGCGGGAGGAAAAAAGCATGAAAATGAAAGAAGTGAAGTATCGAAAACGCTTCAAAGTTACACCACCGGCGGCGCTACGGCGGCCGGCACGTCGGTGAGCTGCTCCGCATACTCGGGCAGGATGCCCAGGAAGCGCTCAACCGTTGCATCGAGCGGGGCGTAGCTGATGCCGCCGGCGGCATTATGGTGCCCGCCACCCTCGAAATGCCGCCGCGAAAAATCGCTCACCGAAAAGCTCCCCACCGAGCGGAAAGAGATCTTCACCGCCATCCCCCGGTCAATAAACACGGCCGCGAACCGGATGCCCTCAATGCTGAGCGCGTAGTTGACCAGGCCTTCGGTATCGCCGGTTTTGCTCTGGTATTGGCGCAGTTCGCTCTGCGTAATGGCGATATACGCCGTGTTAAACTCGCGGTTCACCACCAGCTTATCCTTGAGTACAAAGCCCAGGAAGCGAAGCCGGATTTCGGAGTGCGAATCGTAGATGCGGCGATGAACGGACGATAAATCAATGTTAACCTTCAGCAGCTCGGCAATGATGAGGTGGACGTTGCGCGAAGTGCTGGGGTGGCGAAACGATCCCGTATCGGTCATAATGCCCGCGTAGAGCGCCTCGCCCAGCCCTTTGGTGATGAGCTCCTGATCGCCCAGGTCGCGGATAATCTCAAAAATCAGCTCGGCGGTGGCGGCGGCAGTGGGTACTGAAAATACGATGTCGGCAAAATCCTCGGGCTCCTGGTGGTGGTCGATGAGAACCTTAGTCGCGCTGGCCTGCCGCACGTATTCGCCCAGCTCGTTGATGCGGCCCAGGCAGCTAAAATCGAGGCAGCAGATGACGTCGGCGCGGCTAACCAGATCGCGCACCTGGCGGTCGTTCTGGCGGCGGTCGTACACCACTACTTCGTCGTTGCCCTCCATCCAGGTGAGAAAGGCGGGGTAGTCGGACGGCGTGACGACCGTGACGTGGTGGCCTTTCTGCTTGAGGTAGCCGGCCCATGCCAGCGAAGAGCCCAGGGCGTCGGCATCGGGCTTATGGTGGGTGGTGATAACAATCTGCCGGGGTTGCGCGAGCAACGTCCGCAGCGCGGGGATGGAAGTGGACATCGACTACGTGAATGGCCCGGAAAAAGAACTGGGGGCCGGTGGCTTACGAACAAAGGGGGCGGCAAAAGTCGGAAGAAATCCGTTCCCAACAACGCACTCGCCCGGGAAGGTTCGTCCCGACTATCTCAAATGCCGTCCTCACTCGGCCAAGGAAACCCGTAGGCTTTGTAGCTACTTTTGTCCCAACAATTAGTTTTCAACCAATACCCCCCCGCCCAAGCCATGGCCACCAACCGCACATTCACGATGATTAAGCCCGACGCCGTTCAGGAAAACCACATTGGTGGGATTCTGAGCATGATCGAAGCCGGCGGCTTTCGCGTCGTGGAACTCCAGAAAATCAACCTCACGGCCGAGCGCGCCGGCGAATTCTATGCCGTGCACGCCGAGCGTCCTTTTTACAATGACCTGGTAAAATATATGTCGAGCGGACCCATCGTGGCCGCCGTGCTGGAGAAAGACAACGCCGTTGCCGATTTCCGCACCCTCATTGGCGCTACCAACCCCGCCCAGGCGGCCGAAGGCACCATCCGCAGGCAGTACGCCAAGAGCATCGAAGCCAACGCGGTGCACGGCTCCGATTCGGACGAGAATGCTCAGATCGAGGCGGAGTTCTTCTTCGGTAAATAAGCCTGCCGATCAATCCGCCCACGGCGGTTAGTCAAGGAAAAAGCCCGTCCGGCATTGCGCCGGGCGGGCTTTTTCCTTGTGCTAGAAGCAGACTATTTTTATACCAATTTTATATTATCGAGCTTATAAACCAGACAGCAATCCCGCCAGCGTGGCCGACAGGTACGAAGCCAGCGTCCCGCAGATCAGGGCTTTAAAGCCCAGCTTGGCCAGATCGGCCCGGCGCATGGGCGCCAGCTCGCCAATGCCGCCCACCTGAATGGCAATGCTGCTAAAGTTGGCAAAGCCGCACAAGGCGAAGCTGGTGATGAGCAGGCCCTTAGGTGTCATGTGCTGCGCGGTTTTTTGTAGGGTGGTGAGGTCGAGGTAAGCCACGAATTCGTTGAGCACCATCTTGGTGCCCATCAGGCCGCCGGCGGTGGTCACATCGGCGGCCGGCACGCCCATGGCCCAGGCAAAGCCGGCGAACAGGTAACCCAGAATCAGCTTCAGGCTGAGCTGCGGGAAGCCGATGAGCATGCCCACTTTAGCCAGCAGATAATTGACCAGGGCAATGAGGGCGATGAAGCCGATGAGCATGGCTACCACGTTGAAGCCTACTTTGAGGCCGTCGGAAGCGCCGTGGGAAATGGCATCGATCAGGTTGGCATCCTGCTTTTTGATTTCCAGCTTCACGATGCCTTTGGTCTGGGAAACCTCCGTTTCGGGATAGACGATTTTGGAGATCACCAGCGCGCCGGGGGCGGCCATGAGCGAGGCCGCCAGCAAATACGGCGCCGGCACGCCCAGGGCAATATAAACGGCCATTACGCCGCCCGCAATGCAGGCCATGGAGCCCGCCATGGAGGCCAGCAATTCGCTCATGGTCATGCCCGGCAGGTAGGGCTTAATCATGATCTGGGCTTCAACCTGGCCCACAAACGTGCTGGCCACGTTGCTGAGCGCCTCCGAGCCGCTGACGCCCATGAGCTTATGCACTACGCGCGCCACAATGGAGATCACCCGTTGCATTATGCCCAGGTGATAGGCCATGCTCACGAGGACGGCCACGAAAATAATGGTGGGGATAATGTTAAAAAAGAATACAAAAGTATTGCCGGGCCCGAAGGCTTTGATGAGAACCGGTGTATTGACCAGCGGGCCAAAGACGAAGGCCGCGCCCTCTTTCGAAAAATCCAGTAGTTTGGTGATGGCCGCGCCCAGCCACGCAAACAGGCGCTGGCCGATGCTCGTTTTCAGAATAAAAACCGCCAGCCCCAGTTGCAGGGCCAACCCCGAGCCGACCAGGCGGTAATTGATGGCGCGACGGTTATTGGATAGGGCGAAAGCCAGGCCCAGAATCAGCGCGATGCCGAGAAGGCCGGTAAATCGTTCCATGCAGGAGGGAAGCAAAAAATAAGAAACATGATCCCGGCCGTGCAGCGGCCAGAATCGCCAAAGGTAGAGTAATAGTACCGTCGCCCGGCCCTTTCCGCCGGGTAATGTCGCAGCAACCAGAATGAGTTGATGGCGGCCATTTTATTTGTTGATGCCTGCCGGCCCGGGGATACGGGGAAATCCCGGGCCGGAATTTTGCCCACTAAAAAAGCCTCATCCGGGCGGACGAGGCTTTTTAGCTAAAAAATACGGGCGATAGGGATCGTCGGGGACGCCGGCC
>JAYWCH010000232.1:0-2221 GCA_043780755.1 Hymenobacter sp. | reverse complement strand
TTATTGGTGCCGGCTTCGCCGGACTGTCGGCGGCTACCACGCTGGCCCAGGCCGGGTGTAAAGTCACCGTGCTCGAAAAAAACGAAGGCCCCGGCGGCCGCGCCCGCGTGTTCCGGGCCGACGGCTTCACCTTCGACATGGGCCCGAGCTGGTACTGGATGCCCGATGTATTCGAAAAATACTTCGCCCGGTTCGGCAAAAACGTCTCCGATTATTACGAGCTCCAACGCCTGGATCCCTCTTACCAAGTGATCTTTAAGGGGCCGGAAGCCGTGGATATCCCCGCTCAGATGAGCGAGCTGCGGGCGCTGTTTGAAAGTTACGAGCCCGGCAGCGCCGTGCGGCTCGATGCCTTTCTCAAGCAGGCGGCCTACAAATACGAGGTGGGCGTGAACCGGCTGGTGTACGCGCCGAGCCGCTCCGTGCTGGAATTTGCCGACCCCAAATTGCTGCTCGACATCGTGCGCATGGACGTGCTGCAAAGCATGCACAAGCACGTACGCCGCTTCTTCACCGACCCGCGTCTGCTCGAGCTGGTGGAGTTTCCCATCCTCTTTCTGGGGGCTACTTCCGAGAATACGCCCGCGCTGTATTCACTCATGAACTACGCCGATCTGGCCCTGGGCACCTGGTACCCCAAGGGCGGCATGCACAAGATTGTGGAAGGAATGGTGCGTCTGGCCGAAGAGCTGGGCGTGGAAATCAAGTGCGGGGAAGAAGTGACGGAGATCGTGGTGGAAAACGGCCGCAGTACCGGCGTGCGCACGGCCAGCGGCTTCACGCCCGCCGATGTGGTGGTGGCCGGCGCCGATTATCACCACATCGAACAGCAAGTTTTGGCGCCCGAATACCGCCACTACGACACCAAATACTGGGATTCGCGCACCATGGCGCCTTCGTCGCTGCTTTTCTACCTCGGCGTGAACAAGAAGCTGGACAAGCTGCGCCATCATAATCTGTTTTTCGACGAAGACCTCAACCAGCACGCCCGCGAGATTTACGAGCAGCCGCAGTGGCCCACCCGGCCGCTGTTCTACGCCTCAGTGCCCAGCAAAACCGATGCGACGGTGGCGCCGGAGGGGCAGGAAAACCTGTTTCTTCTCATTCCCGTGGCACCCGACCTCACCGACGACGAGGCCACCCGCGAGCGCTACTACGATCAGCTCATGGACCGGCTCGAACGGCACTGCGGTCACTCCATCCGCGAGGCCGTGGTGTACAAGCGCAGCTACGCCCACCGCGATTTTGTGGCCGACTACCACAGCTACAAGGGCAACGCCTACGGCCTAGCCAATACGCTGCTGCAAACCGCGATTCTCAAGCCCACGCTCAAGAGCAAGAAAGTCAGTAACTTATATTTTACTGGACAGCTCACCGTGCCCGGCCCGGGCGTGCCGCCGTCGCTCATTTCGGGGCAGGTAGTGGCCGGGGAAGTGCTGAAAGAGCTGAAAAGCGGGAAATCAACTCCAAAAATCAAGCAGCCGGTTAAATCCTGAGCCGCGCGACCAAGCCGGCTTTTCGTTTTAATTCACCCCTTTTCAGTGCCGCCCGTGGACCACGTTAAACTTTTTACCGACACCAGTCTGGCCTGTAGCAAGCTCATCACGGGGCGCTACAGTACGTCGTTTACGCTCGGTATCCGCACGCTCGATGAGAAGCTGCACCTGCCCGTGTACGCCGTGTATGGTTTCGTGCGCTGGGCCGATGAGATTGTGGACACCTTTCACGAGCACGACAAGGCCGCGCTGCTGGCCGACTTCCGCCGGCAGACGTACGAGGCGCTGGAAGCGGGTTTCAGCTTCAATCCGGTGCTGCACGCTTTTCAGCACGTGGTGCGGCAGTACGGTATCGACCACGAGTTTATCGAGGCCTTTTTGCACAGCATGGCCCTCGATCTGGAAGATCAGAATTACCATCCCGGCCTGTATAATGAGTACATCTACGGCTCGGCCGAAGTGGTGGGACTCATGTGCCTGCGCATTTTCTGCGAGGGCGACGAGGCCATGTTCGACCGCCTGCGCGCCCCGGCGCAGCGGCTGGGCGCGGCGTTTCAGAAGATTAATTTCCTGCGCGATATCCGTTCCGACTACGAGGACCGGGGCCGGGTGTATTTTCCCGGCGTGGTTTACCAGCGGTTCAACGACGTGAGCAAGGCGGAAATTGAGGCGGACATCAAAGCGGATTTTGAAGCGGCCTACCTCGGTATTCTGCAATTGCCGCG
>JAYWCH010000231.1:0-4680 GCA_043780755.1 Hymenobacter sp. | reverse complement strand
GACGACGTGAACCGGCTCACCCAGGACATGTACCGCCTTGTGACTCAGCCCGGCTCGCAGATCATTCACGTGATGCCGCAGGACTACAAGGTGGACTACGAGGAAGGCATTATCGATCCCGTGGGTTACGAAGGGGTGCGGCTGGAAGGCAACTTCCACATTATCACCGCTCAGAGCACGGCGATCAACAATATCAACAAGTGCGTAACCAAAGCCGGGCTGGAAATTGCCGACCTAGTGCTGGAGCCGCTGGCCAGCAGCATGTCCATCCTTTCGGAAGAAGAGAAGGAAGCCGGTGTGGCGCTGATTGACATCGGGGGGGGCACGACGGATCTGGCCGTGTTCAAGGACGGCATTATCCGCCACGCGGCGGTGCTGCCATTCGGGGGTAATATCATCACCCAGGACATCAAAGCGGGTTGCAATGTGGCGCCCGGCCAAGCGGAGCAGCTGAAAGTGAAATTCGGTAAGGCTATTGCCGCCGAAGCGTCCGATTATGAGATTGTGAGCATTCCCGGCTTGCCCAACCGGCCGCCCAAGGAGGTTTCGCTCAAGAACCTGGCTTACATCATCGAAGCCCGGATGTCGGAAATAATGGAGCTGGTGTACGCCGAAATCTATCGGATGGGCCTGCACGACAAGCTCTCGGCGGGTATCGTACTCACGGGTGGCGGCTCGCAGCTTCAGAACCTGGAGCAGCTCACCGAGTACATCACCGGGCTGGATACGCGCATCGGCTACCCGAATCAGCACCTGGGCAAGAGTCGCATTGAGGCGGTGAAATCGCCCATGTACGCGACCACGGTGGGACTGGTTCTGTCGGGCTATCACTCGGTAGATGAGCGCAATAATGCCCGCGCTCCCTACGAGCAACCGGCTGTTTCGCCCTACTACCCCACGCAATCGGTGCCCACCGCCCCGGTGGCGACCGAAACGCGGGTGCCGGTTCCGGTGGCCGTTGTGCCCGTCGTGCCGATCATCAAGGGTGAAAAGGAGCCAAGTGCCGCCAGTCGTTTTTTCAAAGACATCATCACCCGCACCAAAGGATTGCTGATCGATGACTACGACGATAAATCTTACTAATTGATAGTTAGGTTGTTTGTGAATAGTCTTGTTGATCAGGAGGAGCGGACTAGTAGTTCGCCGTTAGCAATCAATAATTAGCCGTCAACAATCAACTATTGGCAATCAGCAATAGACTCATGACTTACAAATTTGATATTCCAGCCCAGAATAAATCGATCATCAAGGTGATTGGGGTGGGAGGCGGTGGCTCCAACGCCGTGAAGCACATGCACAAGCAAGGCATCAAGGACGTGGAATTTATTATCTGCAATACCGACCAGCAGGCGTTGCAGAGTTCCACGGTTCCCAATAAACTCCAGATTGGGGTAGACCTTACGGAAGGGTTGGGCGCGGGCGCCAAGCCCGAGCGCGGCCGGCAGGCGGCCCTGGAAAGCAAAGAACAGATTCGGGAGCTGCTCAACCACGGTACTAAAATGCTGTTTATCACCGCCGGAATGGGCGGTGGTACCGGTACGGGCGCCGCCCCGGTGATTGCGCAGGTGGCCCAGGAGCTGGGTATTCTGACGGTGGGTATCGTCACGGCGCCGTTCATGTTTGAAGGCAAGAAAAAGCGCCTGCAGGCGGAATTAGGCATCAAAGAGCTGAGCGAGCACTGTGATACCGTGCTGGTGATTCTTAACGACAAGTTGCCCCAGATCTACGGCAACCTGACTATGAGCGCCGCGTTTGCCAAGGCCGACACCGTGCTGACGACGGCGGCCAAGTCCATCGCCGAGATCATTACGGTGACGGCCGATGTGAATGTGGACTTCGAGGACGTGAAAACGGTGATGAAGGACAGCGGGGCCGCCGTGATGGGCAGCAGCGTAACCGAAGGCGAAAACCGCGCCCGTCGGGCCGCCGAAGAAGCCCTGAATTCGCCTTTGCTCAACAATACCGACATTCAGGGAGCGCAGAAAATCTTGCTTTCCATCATGTCGGGCGCGGAGCACGAGCTGGAAATGGATGAGCTGACGGAGATTACCGAGTACATTCAGGAGAAAGCCGGGCAAGATGCGGAAATGATTTTTGGTCACGGTATCGATGATACGCTGGGTCAGAATATTCGCGTGACGGTGATTGCCACGGGTTTTGCCCGTGATGCCCATTCGATCCGGACGCCCGCCATGGGCAGTGCGGAATCCGTGGCGACGACGGCCCCGGTGGCCGAGGTCGCCCGTCCGGAAACGGCCGCGCCCGCGGGGGGCAGTGCTCCGGCGCCGCTCATTCCCCCCACCTTCGGCGCCACTGCGCCCGAGCCTACCCGGGTCATCATCGATCTGAATGGTCCTTCGGCTCACAACTCGCCGGTGCTGACCGGGATCCCGGCGGGCGCGCCGGGCGAACCGATTTTGGCTACCACTGCGACGGCCGCGCCGGAAACCGTCCGTTCCCGGCCCCCGCTCGACGCCCAGGCCATTGAACGCCGCCGGCGCCTCCAGGAGCTGAGCAACGGCCTGCCGCCCGAAGCCGTGAGCCAATATGACACGCCCGCTTACCTGCGTCGGCAGGTTAAGCTGGAAAATGTGGAGCCCAGCTCTGCCCAAAACATCTCGCGCTTTAACTTATCGGATGATAACGAGCTGCTCGGTGACAACCGGTTTCTGCACGATAACGTCGATTAAGTAAGCCGCATTTGCTTGGTAATATGAAAGGGGTCGCTACTGAAATCATCAGTGGCGACCCCTTTTAGATTCCAAATAAACAGCGCGTTATGGCTTGGGAACTGCTGTTTAGGCGGGGTAAGCCAGTCGGTCCTTTCGGCGGTTGAGGGGTGCTTCGAGCCAATGCCAGCTGGCGGCGGCCAGCAGGAGCAGCACGGGCAGCAGCAGGATTACGGTGGGCAGCGGGCCAAGCCAGAAGTGGCGGGTTTCGGTCGCGGGGAAGAGGCGGAAAATAACCCGCTGGTAGAAAACCGGTAGTAGCAAATGGTAGAGATAGCAGCCATAGCTGCGCCGCCCAACCCATTGCAGGACCGGCGACAACAGAAAATCGGTGCCGTGCGTCCGACCGGAATCGGGCCGGTGCAGGACCCAGCTCAGCGTGAGGAAAGCGGCGCCGCTGCCCACGCTGGTGTACACGAGGAGCCAGAATCCGTGCGCGGCCGTGGCGTGTGTGGCGATCCAGAGTCCCACCCAGCCCAGCCAGGCGAGAGCCACCCAACGGCCCTGCGCCAGCGCCCGCACGCGCGGATTCTGCTCAACAATGCGCAGCACGGCGCCAATGGCGAACATATCGAGGCAGGATGGCAAGAGCACAAGCACGAAGTCGGGCGTGACCCAGGCGCTCCACGCCAGGCGGAAAAGCAGGCCCGCCGTAGCCACGGCCAGCAGCGGGCCGCTGCGCCGCCCCGTCAGGCCCAGCAGCAGGGGCCAGACGAGGTAAAACTGCTCGTCGACGGCCATAGTCCAGTAGTGACCCACGCCTTCGCCCCAGTGGTGGAGGCGGTAAAAAAGCAGGTTGGATAGCGGCAGCACAAACCAGCCGGGGTACTCCCGCAGGGTGGCCAGCGGCAGCAGCGCGCCCACGGCCAGCGCCAGGTAATAGGGCGGCAGGATCCGCAGCATACGCCGCTGGTAGAAAGTGCCCAGCCGGCGCCACCACGGCCCGGGCGCGCCGGGATGCACCTGCTGCTTCCAGATGATCCCCGAAATAAGGTAGCCGCTGAGCACGAAAAACGTAATGCGCCCCATCTCCCCGAGGGGAAATGGGGCGCGGGTCCAGTGCGCGAGTACGACCAGCCACACGGCAATGGCGCGCAGGCCATTGAGCGCGGGCCGGTAAGCAATGGGGGCCGGGGGAAGTGCCATAATTGCAGAGGACGGGGCGGGCCGCGCCGAGCGGGCCGCCTGCGGCCGGATGCTTAGCGCGGCCCGTCGGCCGACCTACCCAATGGTATGGTACACGGCCTGCACGTCCTCGTCTTCCTCAAACTTATCAATGATATTCATCACCTCTTCGATCTGCTCATCGGTGAGCGAGACGGTGATGTTGGGTACGCGTTGGAGGTTGACGCTCACCACGTGGCGGCGCTGAGCTTCGAGCGCTTTTTGCATCTGGCCAAAGTCGGTGAAAGCGGTTTCGACCACGATGTACTTGTGCTCGGCCCCGTGCTCGTCCTCTTCGGTGGTTTCGTAGACGTCCTCGGCGCCGAAGTCGATGAGCTCCAGCTCCATTTCGTCGCGCTCAAGCCCCTCGGCGGCCAGCTTGAACACGCCCTTGCGGGTGAAGGTGTAATCCGACGAACCGGCGGTGCCCAGCGTACCGTCGTTGCGGTTGAAGATGAGGCGCACGTTAGAGACAGTGCGGGTGGGGTTGTCGGTGGCGGTTTCGATGACGACGGCCACGCCGTGGGGCAGGTAGCCTTCGTAGACGACTTCGGTGTAATCCTTTTCCTCCTTGCTGTGGGCGCGCTTGATGGCGGCTTCTACCCGGTCTTTGGGCATGTTCACGCCCTTGGCGTTTTGCATGGCGGCGCGCAGCCGGGCGTTGGTGTCGGGATTAGGACCGTTTTCTTTCACGGCCATCACAATCTCCTTGCCGATGCGGGTGAAGTCTTTCGACATTTTATCCCACCGCTTCATTTTGCGGCCTTTGCGAAATTCGAATGCGCGT
>JAYWCH010000230.1:0-26043 GCA_043780755.1 Hymenobacter sp. | reverse complement strand
TCTTCCAGCGAGACAAAGAACTGTGACGTACCCGGATCGCCCTGACGACCGGCGCGGCCCCGCAGCTGGCGGTCAACCCGCCGCGACTCGTGCCGCTCGGTGCCGATAATGGCCAGCCCGCCCGAGGCTTTCGACGTTTCCTTGAGCTTGATATCAGTCCCCCGCCCTGCCATGTTCGTGGCGATGGTCACAGTGCCGGGGAAGCCCGCGCCGGCCACAATCTCGGCCTCGCGCTGGTTCTGCTTGGCGTTGAGCACCTGGTGCTGGATGCCGCGCAGCTTCAGCATCCGGCTCATCAGCTCGGAAATTTCCACGCTCGTGGTACCCACCAGCACCGGCCGGCCGGCTTCCACCAGCTTCTGGATTTCAATGGCTACGGCATTGTACTTCTCCCGCACCGTTTTATAAACCTGGTCGTCGCTGTCGGCCCGCGAGATGGTCCGGTTGGTCGGAATCACCACCACGTCGAGCTTGTAGATTTCCCAGAACTCGCCGGCTTCGGTTTCGGCCGTACCGGTCATGCCGGCCAGCTTGTGGTACATGCGGAAATAATTCTGCAAAGTCACCGTGGCGTAGGTCTGAGTGGCGTCTTCCACGCGCACATTTTCCTTGGCCTCAATGGCCTGGTGCAAGCCATCGGAATAGCGGCGGCCTTCCATAACGCGGCCGGTTTGCTCGTCCACGATTTTTACCTTGCCGTCGTCGCTCAGAATGTACTGGTCATCCTTCTCAAACAGCGTATACGCCTTCAGGAGCTGGTTTACGGTGTGAACCCGCTCCGATTTCTCCTGATAATCGCTCATCAGCTTCTCCTTCTGCCGCAGCTGCTCTTCGACCGACAGCGCGGCGTTTTTCTCAATAGCGGCAATCTCCATCCCGATGTCGGGCATGATGAACAGGTGCGGATCTTCGCCCTGCGCCGTAATCAGGTCGATGCCCTTTTCGGTCAGCTCAATCTGATTGTTCTTTTCGTCAATAGTGAAGAACAGCGGCAGGTCCGCTTTCGGCATCTGCCGCGAGTTGTCCTGCAGATAATGGTTCTCCGTGGCCAGCAGCACCGCCCGGTTGCCGGTTTCCGACAGGAACTTGATGAGCGGCTTGCTCTTGGGCAAACCGCGATGGGCGCGGAACAGCATCAGGCCGCCCTCGCCGTTTTTGTCGCCTTCTTCGGCGCCGGTTTTGCCTTCGGCGATCAGCTTGCGGGCTTGCACCAGGTATTGCTGCACAATCTTTTTCTGCTCGTCAACCAGCCGCTGAATCCGGGGCTTGAGCTGATAGAACTCGTGGACATCGCCGCGCGGCACCGGACCGGAGATGATGAGCGGCGTCCGCGCATCGTCAATCAGCACGGAGTCCACTTCGTCGACCATCGCAAAATGGTGCTTGCGCTGCACCAGCTCCTCGGGGTCGCGCGCCATGTTGTCGCGCAGGTAGTCGAAGCCGAATTCGTTGTTGGTGCCGTAGGTCACGTCGGCCTGGTAGGCCTGGCGGCGTTCCGGCGTATTGGGCTGGTGCTTGTCGATGCAGTCCACCGTCATGCCGTGGAACTCGAACAAGGGCGCGTTCCATTCGGAGTCGCGCTTGGCCAAGTAGTCGTTCACCGTCACCAGATGCACGCCGCGCTTGGAGAGCGCATTGAGGAAGGCGGGCAGGGTCGAAACCAGCGTCTTGCCTTCGCCGGTGGCCATTTCCGAGATTTTGCCCTGGTGCAACACCACGCCGCCAATCAGCTGCACGTCGTAATGCACCATGTCCCAGGTGATTTCGGCGCCGCCGGCCAGCCACTTATTCGCCCAGATGGCCTGGTCGCCCTGAATGGTGACGTTGCCCCTGCGGGTCGCGTACTCGCGGTCAAAATCCGTGGCGGTCACCACCAGCTGGCCGTTCTCTTTGTAGCGGCGGGCGGTGTCCTTAACGATGGCAAAAGCGGCGGGCAGCACTTCGAGCAGCACCACTTCGAGGTCTTTGTTGCGCTGCTTTTCCAGGGCGTCGATCTGCTCGAAAATCACTTCTTTCTGGGCAATATCGAGCTGCGGCTGGCTGTCGATCTGCTGGTGCAGGGCGGCAATCTGCCCGTCGAGCGCGGCCAGATGCTGATCGATGCGGGCGCGCACGGCGGCGGTCTGCCCGCGCAGCTCGTCATCGGTCAGGCCGGCCAGCTTGGCAAATTCGGCATTAATCAGCGCCACATAGGGCACGATGTCTTTCAAATCGCGCTCCGACTTGGAGCCAAAAATTTTGGCGACGGTCTTGCCTAGGAATTCAAACATCTGGTAGTCTTTATGAGCGGATAAGCGCCGGAGCGCCCGCCAAATTTACGGTGCATTCCGCTAAAATCATCCCAAAACGAAAACCCCGTCACCCTGACCGGTTTCGGGCCGAACGGTACCGGCCGCGCCGCGCCGCGCTTTCTCCCCCGGCCGCCGCCCCGGCGCCGGGATCAAGGTTGCTCCAGGCAGCGCCGCAACGCGTCGTCAATCGTGGGCTGCACCATGCCTTTTTCGCTGATGAGCACGCTCTGACGCGGCCGGGCGGCCGGCCAGCCAAAATCGGCCAGCGGACGCGGCACCACAAAATCGTCGGCTAGGCCGGCCCGGCGGGCGGCGGCGCGGGCCAACTCGGCCCAGGTGCAGCTGTCCTGACATGTCAGGTGCCAGATGCCGGACGCGTCATCGAGCAGCAGATCCAGCGCCGTATTCACCAGATCGGGCACGTAGGTGGGTGCGATGCGCACATCATCGGCCGCCGCAAACGGCTGGCCGGCGCGGGCGACGGCCAGGGCTAGCTGCACGAAATTATACTCGTCCCAGGCGCTGAAAAACGCGCTGGTGCGCACTACCAGCGCGGCCGGATGGGCCGCCAGCACGGCCAGCTCGGCGGCCCACTTGCTGCGGCCGTAGGCGTTGATCGGATTGGGCAGCGAAGATTCCGTGTATGGTTCGGCCTGCCGCCCATCAAAAACCAGATCCGACGAGAAGGTGAGCAGCGGCAGCCGGCGGGCGGCGCAGGCGGCGGCCAGCACCGCCGGCCCGGTGGCGTTTTCGCGGAAGCAGCGTTCGGCGTCCGCTTCAGCTTCATCTACCCGCACGTAACCGGCCGCGTTGACCACCGCCCACGGCCGGTGCTGGTCCAGGGCCCGGGCTACCGAGGCCGAATCCGCAATGTCCAGCTCAGCGCGGCCCAGCTCAACGGCCCGCAGGCCCCGCGTGTGGCAGATTCGACCAAAAGCCCGCCCCAGCGTGCCCCGCGCCCCGGCAATGATCAAGGGCCGCAGCTCCGTTTCGGAACTGTGCGCGGGAACAAAGTCAAGCGGCATAACCCAGCTTGGACGGAGCGGTGAGCGCGGCGGGCCGCGAAGTCTTGGTGCCGGGCCGAGCGGCGGCGCGGAATGTGACCGGCGGGCAGCTCGGCTGAAAATGAATTCGCCCGGGCCGCTGCCACCAGCCCAGGGTTTGCAGCACGGGGTGCCGGAATGCCTGCCCGCGGGCCAGCCGCTGCACCAGCTTCGCCAGCAGCGTGGGCCGGGGAGAGCCGCTGCGCACGTCGAACACGCCCGTTTCGTAATGACCCGCATCGCTCGTAAGCAGGCTGTTCCAGTCGTAGGCGCCGAACAGCGCCCAGACCGTGACGGCGCGCACGTCGGCGCCCAGCTGCCGGGCGGCTTTGGCCGATTCCCACACGTAGTGCAGCCAGCGCACCTGCTCCTCCCGTGTGCAGTTTAGGTGGGCTTCGGTGATGGCCACGGGGCGCCCGTACCGTTGCCAGGCTTGCAGCAGCAGGCTCGTTACCCCGGTCAGTTCCACCCCCGCCACGCGCACGGCTTCGATATCGGCGTAGCGACCGTTGGCCGTGGCATGGCAGGGCCAGTAGTTGGCGGTGGCTTCGTCGAGGAAACGCTCGCTGGTGAGGTAGTGGTTGAGGCCCAGCAAATCCGGCGGGCACGGATCAGTAAGCCAGCCATTTAGCTCGATTTCGCTGGCGCCGTGCTCCCGCAGGTAATTCCAGAACGGATGAGTGGGCGTGACGTGGCCGCAGAGCAGATCGAAGCTGAGCCAGCGACGGTGGTTTTCAAAATCTGCCTGCCCGCGCAGCTCCGGCGTGCTATGGACCTGGGCCAGATCCTCGGTCTGCACCAATTGGGCGGCGGGAATAATCGCCCGGATGGCCCGCATGGCCTGCCGGGTCGCCGCCAGCTGGTTGAGCAGCACCCGCACAAACGCGGCATCGTCGTGGGCGTGCGGATACCAGAGGCCGTACAGGCAGCTAAACCGGGCGGTGGTCAGCGGCTCATTCACGGGCGTGAAATGCGTGAGCCAGGGATAGCGGCGCGCCACATTGGCCGCGTGGCGGGCCAGGCCGGGGGCAAAACCCGCTTCGTTCAGAGCGGTGTAGCGCGGGCCGCTACCGTGGTGAGTGAGGCCAACGATGGGGTTGATGCCCAGCTCGCGCAATCGGGGGAGGCGCTCATCGGCCCAGGTCCAGTCGCTGGCGGCGGGGTCGGCCGGGGCGGTGTGCTCCCAGAGCAGCGGATAGCGCAGGGTTTTCAGGCCGAGATCAGCCAGCAAGTCCAGATCATCCAGGCGGTCCCAGTGGCCACTGCGGGTGAGCTGGTCGGAATAATGATCGCCCACGCGGCAGTGGCTGCATTCAATACCGCCCCAGATTTCGAGTTTCTTCATCAGAAAGATCGTTGGTGAAACAATGGCCCGGCGGGCCACGGGCACGGTCCGGGCTTGATTAAAACTAAAACTGCCACCCCAACGCGGCGCGCAGGGTGGCAGCTGAAAAACTTAAACGGCGGAGTGGCTACCGCCGGGTTACTGTTTCGGTGAGCGGCTCACCAACTTCTCCACCAGCGCGGTGCTGCCCGAAATAACGGGACGCTTAGCCCGCTCGGCATCGGCTTTCTCGGTCAGCTTCTTGTAGAGCGTAAGCGCCTGCGCGACCACCTGATCCATGTTGTAGTACTTGTAGGTCGCCAGCCGGCCCACAAAGTGCACGTTTGGCGTTTCGTCCGCCAGCTTCTTGTACTTATTGTACAATTCAGCGTTTTCAGTCATCGGAATCGGATAGTACGGATCGCCTTCGGCCTGGGGATATTCGTACACAATGGCGGTTTTGGGGTGATCCTGACCGGTGAGAGCTTTAAACTCCGTGATGCGCGTGTAGGGATGCTCGTTTGGATAATTAACCACCGGCGCCGACAAATGCTTTTCCTTGTTCAGCGTCTCGTGGCGGAACTCCAGCGAACGGTAGGGCAGCTTGCCGAATTTGAAGTCGAAATACTCATCCACCGGGCCGGTGAAAATCATTTCCCGGAAGGGAATAAAGTCCATCACCTCGTGATAATCGGTATTCAGCATCACCTTGATATTAGGATGATCAAGCATCTTATCAAACATCCGGGTGTAGCCGTGCAGCGGCATCGCCTGGTAGGTATCGGTGAAGTAGCGGTCGTCGCGGTTGGTGCGAGTGGGCACCCGGCTGGTCACCGATTTATCGAGTTGGGAAGGATCGAGCCCCCACTGCTTGCGGGTGTAATTTTTGAAGAATTTTTCGTACAATTCCCGGCCTACTTTGCTCACTACCACGTCTTCCGATGTTTTGATAACTGCCACTTCCTCCGCTACGGAAGCGAAAAACTGGTCCAGCTCGAAGCTGGTCAGGCTCAGACCATACAATTTGTTGATCGTGTCCAGGTTAATGGGCATGGGAACGTGCTGACCATCGACCGAAGCGAGCACGCGGTGCTCGTAAGGACGCCAGTCGGTGAAGTTACCCAAATAATCAAATACATCCTTCGAATTAGTATGGAAAATGTGCGGACCATACTTGTGCACCAGAATGCCGTCTTCGTTGTAATGGTCGTAGGCATTGCCACCAATGTGGCTGCGCTTGTCGATAATCAGAACCTTTTTATTGCTGCGGGTGGCCAGCCGTTCGGCGAGCACGCTGCCGGCAAAACCGGCTCCGACGATGAGATAATCGAACATGGTGCGTAGGATATGGAAAGGAAAAGGGTGATTTAACCAATCATTAATCAGGTATTTAAGCCAATTTCTCCGGAACAGCCGGCGCCACATCGGGCATTTTGGCCCTCAGGCGGGCCTGCATCAAATCAACCATGCTTTGCCAGGTCTGGTCCCAGGAAATGGTGGCCAGGTACTCATCGGTGCGCTGCCGCCAGTCAGCGTCTTCGCGCTGGGTGAGGGCTTTGGCGATTGCGGCCCCGAAATCGGCGGCATTATCGGCAATCTGCACCAGGTTCAGCTCGCCGTAGGGGCGCACCACATCGCGGATGGGCGTGCTCACGACGGGGTTGCCGGCGGCCAGGTATTCCGGCGTTTTGGTGGGCGAGATAAACCGGGTACTCTCGTTATCAGCGAATAGCAGGGTGGCGACTTCCCAACCCTTTAAATAAGCCGGTAGTTCCATATAATCCTTGCTGCCGAGGTAGTGAACATTGGGCGTATGGGGCAGCGTTTTGGGATCGATTTTCACTACCGGACCAATGATAACAAACTGCCATTGTCGGTGATTGTGAGCAAGTTGACGTAGAAGCTCAATATCCAGCCGCTCATCGATCACACCAAAGAAGCCGATGCGCGGATGCGGTATTCCGGTCTGATCAGCCGGCTCGGCGAGCGCACCCCGGGCCTGGCCAAAGTGGCTTTTGTCGATGCTGCTCGGGAAGGCGTGGGCGTCGGGATGCTGCTCGCGCTTGGCTTCGTAAAGCGTGTGGCCGCCCGTGAAAACGAGATCGGCGCGACGGAAAAGCTCCTGCTCGCGGCTTTTCAGCTCGGCGTGAGCGAACTTGAAATTTGCCAGCTCGTCCATGCAGTCGTACACGGTGAGCACGGGCTGAAAATGACGTGATTTGCCCAGTGCCATGGGCGTGTAATACCAGAAGATATAGTTGGTAAGTCCTTGCTGGTGAAAGAACTGGCTCAGCACTTCAGATTGCACCTGATCGCTGGCGGCTTCGTCCGAACGCAGGCGCTGAGGCAAGTGCACGACGACGACTTTCAAACCGTGCCGGCGCTCTTTGACCTCTACGTGCGGCTCAATCAGATCATCGTTGTGAAAAAAAACGTCTTCCACGTAAAACACCCGGCCGTACTGCGCAAAGCGCGAGAGCAAGTGCTGGGGCCGCTGCCACACAAAGTCCCAGTGCAGATGCGCAAAGCAAACCAGGTCCGGTAAGGCGTAAGGAGCAGGATTTTCGGCAGCAGAGACGCTGGGCCGAGCAGCGGTGGCGGAGGCACGCAGGGGCGCTTCCACCGTCGAAGAAGGGGGCATGAGAAACGACAGGAAAAGTAGTTTCGCACCGCGCCAGGATAACACACGAATAGAGCGGCCGGGGTGCTTGCCACCTTATACGGCCCGCCCATACCGAAAGATATGCTTCCCCTGACTTTATCAAATACGCATCCTAACGCCAGTATTTATTTGATTAAATCTATTTATTTTCTTAGATGTCACGGGCAAGTCTCAAAGCAGGCATTGCCATTCTACGGCGTCGTCCCAGCCCCCGGCGGTGCGGAGCCAGGCGTGGCGGGTACCCACCCGCCGGAAGCCCGCCGACCGGAACAGCCGCAGGCTGGCGGCGTTCCCCGCTCCTACCGTGGCGTATAGCTGGTGCAGGCGCAATACCTGGCGGGCGTGACTTTTCACCGCTTCCAACGCCTGCTGGGCGTAGCCCTGCCGCCGCCCGCTGGCCAAGATGGTGACGCCCACGCCGGCCCGCTGGTGCAAAGGATCGTAGTCAAATAAATCAATTACGCCCATGGCCGGGCCGTTTTTTTCGGCCGTAATGACCAACCGCAACTGTCGCACGACGTGAAAATCCGCCGTGGCGTGCGCCAGGTACTCGCGCAGGACGTGCCGCGACACGGGCGCCAGCGTGTCCGACACACCCCAGATATCAGGATCGTTTTCGAGCGCAAAGAGAAAATCCAGATCGTCGGGTTCGAGGGCGCGCAGGGGCATAAGGGAGAGCTAAGGGAGGAAGCCGGGGCCACGTAACCGGGATTTTCCGGGGACGATGGGCGGGCAAATTTCAGCATTTAAATAATCGGTTTGCCCAATCGGCATCTTTGGTACCGAAGACAACCCGGCGGCCTGCCCCCACGATCCCGGCAGTCAGCCTGGCAGGACCCGCCGTAAACTATTCCTGCTATCCCCGGCTTGAAATCTGGACTTCCCTGATCGGATCCACTGCCGGCGATCAGAATTCGACATCAATTTTTACTCATTTTATTACTTTTCACCTCAAAAACAAGCAATTATGAAGATCGCCATGATCCTGACCTCGCACGATCAGCTGGGTAATACCGGTCAGAAAACCGGTTTCTGGCTCGAAGAATTTGCCGCGCCCTATTACGTTTTTAAAGATGCCGGGGCCACGCTCACGCTGGCTTCGCCCAAAGGCGGCCAGCCACCGCTCGACCCTAAGAGTGACGATCCCAGCGCCCAGACGGCAGCCACCGAGCGTTTCAAGAACGATCCGGCAGCTCAAAAGGAGTTGGCCCACACGGTGACGCTCGCCAGCATTACGGCGGCCGATTACGATGCCGTCTTCTACCCCGGCGGCCACGGCCCGATGTGGGATCTGGCCGAGGACGCCAAATCAATTGCCTTCATCGAAACGATGTTCGCGGCTGGCAAGCCGGTGGCGGCCGTTTGCCACGCGCCCGCCGTGCTGCGCCACGTGAAAGCGCCCGATGGCGCCCTGATCGTCAAGGGCAAGTCCGTAACGGGCTTCACCAACACCGAAGAAGCCGCGGTGCACCTGACCGAAGTCGTACCTTTCCTGCTGGAAGATGAGTTGAAAAAAGCCGGTGGACTCTACTCGAAAACCGGCGACTGGCAGCCCTACGTCGTGAGCGCCGGTAACCTGATTACCGGGCAGAACCCGGCTTCCTCCGGCCCGGCCGCCGTGGAGCTGCTCAAAATGCTCGGCAAATAATTTCACCCAAAAACAGAAGAAACGGCCCCGGCTGCACTCGTAACGAGGGCGGCCGGGGCCGTTGTGGTTGCGCCGGGTTTCAACCGCCCCGCTACGCCTTACGCCACGCTACCCGCGAAGACGAGCACGGCCGGGCCGCTCAACCACACGTCCGTAAATCCGCCGTCGGGCTGGCGGTTGAAGGCCACGGCCAGCTCGCCGCCAGGCGTGCGCAGGCGCACCGGCGAGCGGGCGCCACGGGCGCTGGCGGCCAGGGCCACGGCCGTCACGCCCGTGCCGCAGCTCAGCGTTTCGTCCTCCACGCCGCGCTCGTAGGTCCGAACAGGCCACGGCTGGGCAGGATCGACGGGGATTTCGGCGAAGTTGATGTTGGCCCCGGCCACGCCGTAGGGCGGGCCGTAGCGTAGGGCGCGGCCTTCGGCAAAGACGTCGAGCCCGGTCAGGCCGGCGGGTAGAAAGCGCACGTGGTGGGGCGAGCCGGTATCGAGAAAAGCATCATTGGGACCGGCGGGCTGGGGCGGGGCGACATCCTGCATTTTCAGGCGCACGGTGCCATCGGCTTCGACCTGAGCGTCGTGCGGGCCATCGACGGCTTGGAAACGGGCCCTGGTGGTGATCACGCCGAGCTGTTTGGCGAACGCCACCAGGCAGCGGCCGCCGTTGCCGCACATGGAGCTGGGCCGGCCGTCGGCGTTGAAGTAGACCATCTCAAAATCATAGCCGGCCAGCTCGCGCAGCAGCATCAAGCCATCGGCCCCGATGCCGAAGCGGCGGTGGCAAAGGTGGGCGATCCGAACGTGGTCGGCCGCATCGAACTGCCGGGCGCGGTCGTCGATGATGACGAAGTCGTTACCGGTGCCGTGATACTTGTGAAAATTCATAACTGAGGCGCGCAGAAGTAGGCGGCAAAGGTCGGCTAAAAGCACGAGGTCAGACCCCGGCTGCGGCCCGGCCCTACCTTTGCCCCTCTATGTACGATTTCCTCACTACCAGCCCCTGGCCCGATTACGAGCTCATCGACTGCGGCAATTTTCAGAAGCTGGAGCGTTTCGGCCCCTACGTGCTGGCCCGCCCCGAGCCGCAGGCCATCTGGGATCCGCACCTGCCCCTGAGCGAGTGGGAACGGGCCGATGCCGCCTTCGCCCGGGCCGCCGGCTCAACTGAAAAAGGCCAGTGGCGCCTCAAGCCCGACATGCCCGAGCAGTGGCTCATCGACTACCAGCGCCCCGACGGCCTGAAGCTAAAGTTTCGCCTGGGCCTTTCGTCGTTCAAGCACGTGGGACTTTTTCCGGAGCAGGATCCAAACTGGCAATTCATTTATAATCAGACCAAAAAACGGCGGGCGGCCCTGCCTCGGGTGCTCAACATGTTTGCCTACACCGGCGCGGCTACGCTGGCCGCCCGCGCCGCCGGCGCCGACGTCACCCACCTCGACTCGGTGAAACAGGTCAACTTCTGGGCCCGCGACAACATGGAAGCCAGTCAGCTCAACGGCGTGCGCTGGCTGGTGGAGGACGCCATGAAATACGTGCGGCGCGAAGTGAAGCGCGGCAGCAAATACCAGGGCCTCATTCTCGACCCGCCCGCCTACGGCCGCGGGCCCAACGGCGAAAAATGGCAGCTCGAAGACGAGCTCAACGAGCTGCTCAAGCTCAGCCAGCTGCTGCTCGACCCGGAGGATCACTTCTTTGTGGTGAATCTGTACTCCCTGGGCTTCTCGGCGCTGATCCTAGATAACCTCACCAACGCCATCTTCCCCGGCCCCAAAGCCGTGCGCGAGCTGGGCGAAATCTACCTGCACGATGTCGGGCAGCGCAAATTACCGCTCGGCACCTTCTGCCGTTTTGCCACGTAGGCTGTTGGCCGTTTAATCAATTGTAAACAACCCCGTCCATCACGCGCCCGGCCGCAGCCGGGCGTCACTTCTAGTCAATGCACGCTCTCCCCCGCCGCCTCGCCCTCATTGATATGGGCACCAATACGTTCCATCTGCTAATTGTGGAGCTGCCGACGACGGCCGGCGAAAAGCCCCTGGTCCTGCTCCGCACCAAAGCCGGCGTGCGGCTGGGTGAGGGCGGCATCAGCCAGGGATTGATTGCCCCCGATGCCTACGCCCGCGCCCTGCACACGCTGGCCGGCTTTAAGGAAGAAATTGAATTGCACGGCGTGACGGAAACTCGTGCCACGGCCACAAGCGCCGTGCGCGTGACCCGTAACGGTCCCGACCTGGTGCGCGATATTTTTGGGCAAACCGGAATCCGCGTCGATGTCATTTCCGGCGACCGGGAGGCGGAGCTCATCTGCGCGGGCATCCGCCAGGCCGTGCCGCTGGGGGCCGCATCGCACTTGCTGGTCGACATCGGCGGCGGCTCGGTGGAATTCATCATCGCCAACGAAACCACTATTTTCTGGAAGCAAAGCTTTGAGATCGGCGCCCAGCGCCTGCTCGACCGGTTTTTTCCCGAGGCGGAAGGCATCTTTCCGGCGGCGGCCGTCGGGGCCGAACAGGAATACCTGGGCGCGGTGCTCGCGCCCCTGCTCGCCGCCACCCGGCGCTACCAGCCCGTGAGCCTGGTGGGAGCATCCGGCAGCTTCGACAGCCTGGCCGACATGCAGGAGCAGCAATTGCGGGCCGAAGCCGACCTGCCGCCCTACACCGAGCTGGCCATCAGCAGCTTTCAAACCAGCTACCGCCACTTGCTGAGCGGCAACCGGGTGCAGCGGGCGGCCCTGCCCGGCATCATGCCCATGCGGGCCGATATGCTGGTGGTGGCCTCGGTGCTGATTGATTTCGTACTGGGCATGACGGGCCTCACCCGCATTCGTGCCTCGGCCTACGCGCTGAAAGAAGGGCTGTTGGCGGAAATGCTGGCGGCGTAAACTTCCCTGCCATGACATTTTCCTACAACCAGCTTTTTGCCTTCACGGAAGCCGTTTTTCGCCGCATCGGCTGTCCCGCCGATGATGCTACGCTGGCCACGGAAACCCTGCTTTCCGCCGACTTACGCGGCATCGATTCGCACGGCGTGGCCCGCCTCGTGGGCTACGTGCGCCTCTGGGAAGCCGGCCGCATCAACCCCACGCCCCGCGTGGGCGTGACCTACGAAACCCCCAGCACCGCCGTGGTGGATGGCGACGGCGGCCTCGGCTTGGTGGTGGGCCCCAAAGCCATGCGCGTGGCCATCGAAAAAGCCCGACTGGTGGGCACGGGCTGGGTTTCGGTCAAAAACTCCAATCACTTTGGCATTGCCGGCTACCACGCCATGCTGCCCCTGGCCCACGACATGATCGGGGTGGCCATGACCAACGCCTCGCCCCTCGTCGCGCCCACGCATTCGCTGGATCGGCTGCTCGGCACCAACCCCATCGCCGTGGCCGTGCCCGCCGGCGAGCAACCTGATTTTGTCGCCGACCTCGCCACTACCACCGCCGCCAACGGCAAGCTCGAAATCGCCCAGCGCAAGCAATCACCCGTCCCCGAAGGCTGGGTGCAAAACGCCGACGGCTCGCCCTCCACCGACGCCAACGCCGTGCGCAACGGCGGCGCCCTGCTGCCGCTCGGCGGGGCCACCGGCTCCCACAAAGGCTACGCGCTCGGCAGCGTGGTGGATATTTTTTCGGCCGTATTGTCGGGGGCCAATTACGGGCCGTGGGTGCCGCCCTTCGTGGCCTTCCTGCAACCGCCAACCGACCCAGTGGGCCAGGGCCTCGGCCACTTTTTCGGCGCCCTGCGCGTCGATGCCTTCCGCCCGGCCGACGAGTTTAAAGCCCATATGGATAACTGGATCACGACTTTCCGCAACGCCCAGGCCATACCGGGAAAAAAGGTCCTCATCCCCGGCGACCCCGAGCGCGAAACCGCCGCCCTTCGCCTGCTGAATGGTATTCCGCTGCTCGAAGCCGTGGTCCGGGACCTGGAAGGACTCGGGGGGAAATTCGGGATTAAGCTTTGAGGATTCGGATTGAATTCCTGATAAAAGCAACGGCCCAAATGGAAATCCATTCGGGCCGTTGCTTTGGTTAATCAACCGGCTTGCGCCTAACTGTTGGCCTTGACAACCGGCAACAGCGCCGCGATGGCGCCGTTCTGATTCAGAAACCGCGAGGTATAGCCGGCATTTGATTTATTTAGAAACAAACAGGTTCCGCCATTCACGGCATCAATAATCTGCGCGTATTGATCGAGCGGCAGCGCGGGGCAACCCAGACTACGGCCCAACCGGCCATTTTGCTTAATGAAGGCCTCGCTCACGTATTCCGCCCCGTGCATGACCACCGAGCGGGCGGCTGCATTGGTGTTAAAGCCTTCATCCAAACCTTGTAAGCGCAACGAATGACCGTGCTTACCCTCGTACTCGCTGCCCGTAGCATAGAAGCCCAGGCTGCTCATGTTGCTCTGGTCGGTGTTGGAAAAATTGGTGGCTTCGTTCTCGCCGGAATTGTGGCCGTGAGCGACGAGAGTATGAAACAGAATTTCATTTTTAGCCAGATCAAGCACCCACAGGCGCTTTTGGGTCGAAGGCAGGTCGAAATCAACCACGGTCAGCACCTTTTTGGCCTCCGCCAAACGCCCGTGCTGGCGGAGGTTGAGGTAGCCGGTCATGGCTTTGGCGAAAGTCTCGAAGCGCAGCCCTTCCTGCTCGGCACCCAGGGCCTGGTAAGTAGAACGTAGCTGCTGATCAAAAACGGCCAGCGGGGTGCGGGCGGTAACAGAAGTGGGCAGCCGCAGCTCGCTGTGCGGGCTGCCGGCCATGGATTTCATTACGGGACCAGCCAGGGGCGTGGCCAAAAACAACGATGCCAGAAACGGCAACACCCGCCGCGCCACGCGCTGCGTCCGCCGCTTCGAAGTACGTTTACGCTTGATTACGCTGGTCTGATGCATGATTTCTGGAAATTGCTGGTGGCAAAAAAGCGCCGGCCGCCCCGGCCACAACAGGGTCAGCGCTTTATACGCTGATTTTCTTTTGGGCGGCTATCGGCAAACGCCCGCCCTGGCCGAAAAATTCCGCCGCCCCACCCCGCGTCTACTCCCAGCCCCGCGCCAGAAACCGCCGCCCGGCCGCCCGCCCATCGAGCCAGCGCGACGACAACCCCGGCCCACTCAGCAGCAGCATACTACCCGTGCGCACGGTGGCAATAATCTCCCGGAACTGTGCCGGCGGCAACGCCGGGCAGCCCCGGCTACAGCCCAGCTGTCCGTGCCGACGCACGTATTCCGAACTCACGTAATCTGCCGCGTGGAGCACCACGTACCGATCGAACGCATTGCCATTCTGCCCCTTATCCAACCCCTCAATCCGCCGCGAGTAGCCGTGAATGCCGTCGTACGTACCAGCGGTGCGGTAGAAACCGAGGGAAGTGCAGTTCGACGCTTCCTCGTTGGAGAACCGACGGGCGCGCAGATGGCCCGATCCTTCGCCGTGCGCCACCAGGCTGTGGTGCAGCACGCGGGCGTGGCGCAGGTCGAGCACCCAGAGCCGCTCGGTGGTATTGGGCAGGTCCATATCGGCCACGGCCAGCAGCCCGGCCCGCTCGATGCGCCCGGTGGGATGCAGCGTGAGGTAGCCCACGCAAGCCTGTTCCAGCACGGCCAGCCGCAGATTTGCCGCATCGGGGCCGAGAGCGGCGTGCAGCCGGGCAATGGCCTGCCGCAAGGTATCGGGCACGGCCAGCGGCGCGGGCACGGGCGTGAGCACCAGCGAATCGGGAGTAACTCCCGACGCCGGCAGCTGGCGAACCGCCGCCCGGGAAACCGAAACGACCGGAGACCGCGCATCATCGGCCCGCCGCTGGCAGCCGGTCAGCAGCATTGCCAAGGTGAGCAGACCCATCGCCCCGGTACGAATCCGTATTTTTTTTGACCCAAACATTCTCTGAAAGTACTACCGGAAATAGCACCTGACAAACTCAGTCAATCGGGTTGTTTGGAAATTTTTTCTAACGTTTATCATCCTGAGCTTGCCAAGGACCTGATCACGACTGAGCGGTCATTAATCAGGCGTGATCAGATTCTTCGCTCTGCTCAGGATGATAAACATTCAATAAGGATAAGTTTTTAAACACGTGCTAAAGTTCATCGTCATTATTCACCCCAAACTGCCATTACGCTAAAAAAACACGCTGGCGTTCAACTTCAGGAAAAATGGCGTGCCGGGGGTAAAATGCAATTCGTCCACACCGCCCGCTGACTCGCCGGGCAGGCGGCTTTGGGTGGCAAACTGCGCCTGATTCCACTGCACATTGAGCAGGTTTTCGGCCGTGGCGCCGAGCTGGAAACGATCTTTGGTGTAAGCCACCACGGCATCGAGCAGGAAATAGCCGCGCGCCTGAATGCTGCCGTCGTCATTGGCCGGGCGGTTGTCGATGTGGCGGTAGCGCACGCTGCCGCTCAGGCCGTTGGGCTGCTTGTAGGTAACGCCGCCGATGGTCGTGAACGTGGGCGCCAGCGGAATGTAGTTGGCGTTGGCGGGCGCTTTGGTCTGCCGGCCGTGGTTGTAATTGAGGTCGGTATCGAGAAACAGGCGGCGGCTGAGCTGGTAGCGGGCCGCCAGATCGATCCCGTAGCGCTGCGTCGGGCCAATGTTGGTCACCGAGCCATCATCACCCGAGTACACCAGCTCGTCCTGCAGATGCAGTCCCCACAGAGCCGCATTCACGACTAGATCCGGCATGGGCTTGAAGGTGCTGCCCACCTCGTAGCCAATGGCCCGGGGCAGCACATTGTCGTTGGCTCCGCGAATCACGCCCCGGGCGTCGTTGGAGTGGAAGCCGAAGCCTGACCGGGCAAATAACTGAAAATCAGGGGAAAACTGGTAATAGAAGTTTAGTTTGGGCGACACGCGGGCGCGAGTCAGTCGCCCCCGCAGGGGCTGCAATGCCTGCGTGGTATCGGCGAGCAGGCCCCGGAAATCAAACGTGAACACATCGACCCGCACGGCGGCGTTCACCGTGAGGCGATCAGTCAGGGGCAGGGTTTCGTCGAGGTAGGCGTTGATATTTTGTTCGAACAGGCGGCCGGCCGTGAGCGTGTCGGTGATCTCGCGGCGCGTGGCGTGGCGCAGCATCAGGCCGGCATCGTCGATGCGCGTGCCGAGGCCGAAGGTGCTGTGCAGCGTACGGCTCCCGAGCTGGGTGTTGCGGTCGTACGTCCCGGTGTAGCCGTAGACGTTGCGGCCGGTTTCGGTCTGGTTGATTTCGTCGCCCGCAACCGGATTTTCAAGGAAAAAAGTAAAGTTCGAGAACAGGTTGAAGTGGTAGTTGGAGTAGTAAACCTGCTGACGCAGAATGGCATCGTGCGGCAGCGCCGTAGTCAGGATGGCGTAGGCGTTGGTGCGGTCAGTGCGGCCGCCCTCGCTCGGGTCGATACTGCCGAAGCGGGAGATTTTTCCTCCTTCCACTCCCCGCTCCGGAATCTGCCCGCTGGCGTCCCAGTTCGAGTTGAAATGCGAGCCGAGCAGCGTCAGCGTGGTGTTGTCGGAGAGCTGGCCGGTGTATTTGGCCATGCTGTTAAAACGCTTAAAGTGCTGCTTGGCGTCGAAATACGAGTTAGTAAAGTAGTACTCGGACGCCACGTAGGCACTTTCCGCCTTCTTGCTGAACAGGTGGTGGCCATCGCCCAGCAAATCCAGCATCACCAGCGCCCGGCGGGTATCGAACTGGCCTACCTCAAACTTTACCTGGCTGTGATCAAGGTGCGTTTTGGTCAGAAACTCGCCCGCGCCGGAAGTCGCGAAATCCCCGAAACGCGCCGTGTACGGGCCTTTGTAGACTTTGAGCTGGTCCACGGTTTCGGGAATTACGAAGTGAAAATCGGCGTAGCCCTGCCCGTGGGCGTGGCTCACCATGTTCACCGGCAGCCCGTCGATGCTCAAGGCAAAGTCGGTTCCATGGTCGCAGTCGAAGCCCCGCAGAAAAATCTGCTCGGCCTTGCCGCCGCCCGCGTGCTGGGAAATAAAAAGCCCCGGCACCAGCCGCAACAGGTCCTGCGCCGAGTTCAAGGGCCGCAAAACCTGGTCGATGTGCGAGATGGCGGCCAGACTCTGGTTCGGATCGCGGGGCTGACTCACCGTTACTTCCGCCAGGCTGAGCGTGGTGGTGGGCAGCGCCACGACGAGGCGGCGATTTTCGCCGGCCGCCAGCATCAGCGGCAGCGCCTGGGCGCGGTAGCCGAGGGCGCCCACCCGCAGCGTGTAGGGACCGGCCGCAATTCCGGCCAGCTTAAAATTACCCAGCGGGTCCGTAACCGTGCCCCCGGGCTGCCCTTCCAAACCGACGCTCACGCCCGCCACCGGTCGGCCCGAGAGCGAATCAGCCACGCTGCCGCGCACCGTGGCCGGGGCCTGCGCCAACGCAGACTGCGCAAAAAACAAGACCGCCAACCACAACCCCCAGCCCAGCAATGATGGCCGGGAGCGGATTTTTTTTAATAAACAATAAGGTGTCATAAACCCGGAAATGGGACGCGCGCCGGGCCGGTAAGAGCCCGCCGGACTGCGTCGAGTTGAGGATAAGAAGAGACGGAGCCTGCTCCACGGCAGGCGCCCACTGGTCCCGACGAGCGCCCAAAAGCACCCCCACGGAACCGGAACTCAACTTATCCCCGGCGGGGCGGCGGGTAATCGCGGCCCCCAAACCCTCCGGTGAGCACGAATGTAGCCGCCGCTCGGCGCCCCGGTCGGACGGCGCGGAAGGGGGACCGGGCTCCGGTTTGGGCCAGCTCGGCGGCGCAGTGCACGTCCAGCCCTTTTAGTTGGGCCAGGAAATGCAGGCCCGTACCGGCGGGCAGCTTGGTAGCGGCCGTCTGCTGGCGGCCATTGCACTGCTCGAAGCAGTCGAGCCGCAGGTAATTCTGCTGCTGACAGTGCCGGCTGTGGACATAAGGATGCTCGATCGAAAACGTGGGCGCTTCCGCCCGCTCCGCCACCAGACCGGCACCCACTACCAGCAGGTAGTTGACCAAAAACAGCACGGCGAGAAGGAAACGGAGCATATACTTTATTCAGGCTAAGCCTTAAATCAAGCAGTTCATCAGGAAAAAAACACGCGCTCCACCGTCCAGTAGGCCGCCACCAGTCCGATAATAATCGAAACCGGAACCACGACCCGCTGTTTGTACCAGCTTTTATTGGCCGCCCAGCGGCCGATGAGCACCCAAGCGAGCAAAATCACCGCAACCTGCCCCAGTTCCACCCCCAGATTGAAGGAAATAAGTGAGCCGAGATAATCTTTCGCCGGGAGCCCCAGCCCGGTCAGGGCGCTGGCGAAACCCATGCCGTGCACCAGTCCGAAACCAAACACAATGGCCACCCGCCACGGATTCAGTCGATCGGTGATAATATTTTCGATGGCCACGAAGAGAATGGACAGCGCAATGATGGGTTCAATGATCGCCGCCGGGGGGCGGATAAACCCGTACATAGCCAGCCCCAGCGTGATAGAATGCGCCACCGTAAACGCCGTAGCCTGCGTCAGTACCGGCTTGAGGCGCGGCTCCAGAATGTACAGGCTGATGATGAACAGCATGTGATCAAACCCCAGCGGAATGATGTGGGTGAAGCCCAACTGCAGGTAAGTCCCAAAAATCTCGGTCCGCGAAAGCTTCGACAGGTCGGTGTTGAGCACGTGCGCCGCCGCCGGCTGCGCCAGCAGCCCCAGCAGCGACAACGCCAACAGCAGGCGCGGCGGCCGGCTCATTTCCCGGACCGGGCCAAGTCGTTTCATATCAGCGGGCCGCCAGCATTTTCTTCCCCTCCAATTCCACCTCTGAATTGAGGTAGGGCGCCGTTTTCAGGGATTTCTCAATCAGTGCCTGCCCTTCCGCCAGCTTGCCGGTTTTGCTTAGAATGAGGCCGGCCCGACACAGCAGCACCGGGTTTTGCGAGCCGGTGCGACGGGCGACCTGCATATATTTCTGGGCTTCAATGTATTCGCCTTTCTTGTAAAGCACCCAGGCCATGGTTTCATTCACATCAATGTTATCGGGACGGCGGGCGTATTCAATCTTAGCGTGCTCCAAAGCCTTGTCCAGCTCGTTGGTTTTGAGGTAGGCGTAGGCTAGCTCGCGGTCGGCGTAGTGGCCCATTTGCTCGTTGCTATCGGCTTCTTTGGCCGCACTGGCCAGCATATCAATGGATTCCGCCGCCATCTTCTGCGATTCGCCGGCCTGCCCGTTAAGCCGGTACAAGTCCGTCAGCTCATCGGTAAAGGCGTAATCCTTGACCGTGATGCGCGCCTGCTGGTATAGTTTGATAGCAGTTGGGTAGTCCTTCTTCGCCGCGGCCATCCGGCCCAGGCCGGCCAACGCGTAGGCGTAGCCAGGCCGGGCGGCCAGCGCCATGCCGTAATAGCCCCGGGCCCGGGCCGTATCGCCACTCACTTCGTAAAGGTGACCGAGGGCCACGCGGGTCCACTCCGTCTGCTCCATGCCGATGTAGCCGGCCTTGGCCGCCATGTCCATGGCCTGAATGGCGCCGGGCACATTGCCATAAATTTCCCGCAGGTAGCTCACGCGGGCATAAGCCGGCAGGTCGGGCCGGAGGGCGTTCATCTTGTCGGCCATTTTCACGGCCTCGTCGTAGTGCCCCATTTCCACGTTGGCATCCGTCAGCAAACCGTAGACGTAGCCGCTGTTGGGGTTAATTTTCTGGGCTTGCTGGGCAATGCCCAGGCCCTGCGCAAAATGGTGCTGCGTGAGACACAGCGAGGCTTTGCAGCACAGCGCCTCGAAATTTTCGGGCTCGGCCTGCAATACTTCTTCCAGCAAAACCATGGCCGCCCCGTCGTAATACGGATGGTCGCCCGTCACGCGGCCTTCCTGCATATACGCCTGCGAGAGCAGCAAACGGCTTTTCTGATCATTCGGGTTGGCTCTGATCTTGGCCTGCAGGCCCTCCATGGCCGCTTTGGCATTAAGCCATTCGCCGCCCACGGCCAGGTCGCCCCGCCGATCTTTCAGGGCGGGCAGGCGCCGGTCGGGTTTTTTAAAAAAGAAGATGGCTAGGGCAAGTCCTCCAAAAACGAGGAGCAAGGCGGGGTATAGATACTTTCTCAAAGCAGAAGGGCTGATATATAAAAGTAGATCATTGGAATAACAATGCGTTGAATGCTCGACGAACAAAAGAGCCGCCGCCGGCCCCGAGAGGACCAACCGGCGGCTCCTTTATAGCACCTGCGTTGCTTAGTGGCGCTCCATCCGCGCTGAAGTCAACACCGTCTTACCGCTGTAAAGCGTGACAATGTACTGGCCAGGGGCGATTTCGCGGCCCGGCTGCCACACGATTTCGTGTTCGCCGGCCGTAAAGTTCTTGCCCTTGGTCACAGTAGCAACCCGGCGGCCCACGATGTCGCTAACCACAATGGTCAGGTTCGAAGCGACGGCCAGATCAAAGTGCAGCGTCGTCTGATCCACGAAGGGATTGGGATAGCCCTGCAAAACGGCGAGCTTAGGCTGCAGGCCCAAGCCAGCGGAGCTCCGCTGGGCCAATGCCTGCTTCTGGGCCGTCGTGCCGCTCCACGGCGTCTGCGAGTAGGGGAACATGGTTTTGAAAGTCGTGTCGTTGCGCTCAACGTGAGTGCTGAAGCCCAACACACCACCCAGCTGCGCCGTCACCGGGCTCTGAGCCGGCATAGCAGCCGCATTGTAGTCGTCATACCACAGGCCAATGGCGGCCAGCACTACCCCACCAACTGCCTGCAATTCGATCCGGGTCACGTCATCCTCCAGGCGGCGACCGTTGGGGAAGCCGTCCATGTTGGGGATAAACTGCACGCCTTTGGTCGTGTTGTAGCGCGGATCCGTCAGGCCCAGCTTGGCGGCGGCCAAGAGGCCCTCCGAGCTGAAATCCATCGAGTTACGATCGGTCGGCGGCACGGCCATGTTCAGGCGCAGCATGTCGCCGAAGGTTGGCAGGAAGTTGTTGATGAAGGGCTTACCAGCCGCCAGCGGATTGCCTTTTTTGCCAACGGCCAACTGGTAGGGCCGCAGGTTGGGCACACCGGTGTGGAAGATGGGCAGCAGATCGACCGAACGGGGCTTGCCGGGGCGCAGCAGGTATTCGCCAAAACCTTTTCTGGCATTCGGCGCCAAGGCCGTGCTGTCCAGGGCTACGTTACCGGCCAGGCCTGCCAAACCGGCAGCCCCGTTCCGGAAGTCGAAACCAGCAGCCGGCAGGCCGGGCGTACCGGCCAGCGACTTGCTCTGAATCCGCAATGGGCCCAGGCCGGGGACGGCTTCCCCGTAGTACGTCTGACCGGCGGGCTTTGGTGCCGCACCGTTCATAGGCATATCATCCGCCATATACAGGCCCAGCTCCGGGTTGCTCAGGTTGTCTTCAAAAGCCAGCTGCTGGGAATTGGCGGCGGGCTGGTACACCCCGTACGGCAGGGCGTTGTTCCAAGCGTCCTTGCCACCAATTGGCGTGATTACTTCGTTAGTGAGCGGCATGCCCAGGCGCGAAACCTGCACAAAACCACCCGATTGCGTCCGCGTACCATCGGCATTGATGACCTGCATCGACTGCCGGCTGGCCGAAGCCCACACACCAATGATGTAGTTGGAATCCAGAATGTTAGTCGTCGCCGTCAGGTTAGCCGCGTTCAGGGCCAGGAGCCGGACGGGAATCTGCAGGGCAATGGCGTGCGTGTTCTTACGAGCCAGGCCGTCGCGGGACGTCATGCTATTGTTACCGGTGGCCGTTGGCGCCGCGCGCACCCCGCCCAGGTCGAAGATGGCGCCCAGGTCCGTGAAGAACGGATCGTCGGTCGGCCCGCAGAACACCTTCATCCCGTTGCTCAGCGTCTTGATCGTGCTGGCCATGTAGGCCGTGTAACCGGAGGTTTTACCCAACCCGGCTCCGCCCTCAATGGAGCGTGGGCCGACGTTAGGCGCCGGTACCGTCCCACCCATCACTAGATTGGTGGTCACCCCACCCTGGAGCATGTCCAGACGGTAAGTCGTCTTCTGGTTCTCTTTCCCTAACCGGATCCGGAAGAAGGTAGAACCGTCTTCGTTCGTTTTGGTGAACGTGAAGCGGTAAATGATGTCGTCGCCAGCGCTGTAAGCCGGGTTGTTTTTGACGTGAATATCGTACTGAATATTCTCGCCGAACGTGTTGTAAATCGGGCCTCCCTGGGGGATTTCCAACGGAATGTAGTTGGCAATGATGGTCACCGATGCGTTGGCATCATTGGCGGCGGCATCGGGACTCCGAAAGGCGTACAAGTCCGTATTATCGGCCAACGGGTCATCGGCGATGAGCGGGGCTTCGCGGTGGCTCGACGCCTCCAGCGTGTTGTGGGACCCATTCAGGGCCAGTATTCCGCCCACCGTAGTTGCGAGCAGGGCAACCTGGAAAAGAGGACGAGTAAAGAGGTTTTTCATAACGGAAAAAAGAATTAGGTAAAAAATGGAGTGATTAACTAAGCTGAACGCTGGCCGGATACAGGCTAACGCACTGACTTCCCGAGCCCTTCATTAAGTGTCTTCACCTTACGGAATGAACCTATAATTCGGTTTGAAAATTTGTGAGATATTCTGAAAAGGCTAAAACTTCCGGATCGGCGCTGGTTTGTAATACCGGCAGTAATTCCGAATCAGGGGGGTTTAACAGCTACTTTTGTAACGCGCCATCTGGTGTGATTCTATTAATTTTTCGGGTCGTCGGCAGCGGCGGCCCCGCGCATTCATGGCCACAGTTGCTATCAACATTGCCACCGGCAGCCTCCAGCAGGAAGAAATTATCGTAGGCATCGATCTGGGCACGACCAACAGCCTCGTGGCTTACGTCCACCCCGAAAGCCGTCTGCCCGTGGCCATCAACGACCAAGGGCGCGGCAGCCTGGTGCCCTCGCTCGTCCACTTCCCCGCCGATGGCGCCGCACCCGTCATTGGCACCGAAGCGCGGGAGTTTCTGCTCACTGATCCCGCCCGCACCATCTACTCGGTGAAACGGCTGCTGGGCAAAAGCTACCGCGATCTGGGCGCCCACGCCACCCAGCTCGGCTACAAAGTCATCGATGATAATTCCGAAGGGCTAGTTAAAATCCGGGTCGATGACCGGTTTTTTTCGCCCATCGAGCTATCCGCTGATATTCTCAAGGAGCTCCGCGCCCGCGCCGAACACGCCCTTAAAACGCCCGTCAACCGCGCCGTAATCACCGTGCCGGCCTACTTCAATGATTCGCAGCGCCAGGCCACCCGCGACGCCGGCCGCCTCGCCGGTCTGGAAGTGCTGCGCATCGTGAACGAGCCCACTGCCGCCGCGCTGGCCTACGGCATCGGCCTCGACCCGACGGAAGAAAAAACGGTAGCCGTGTACGACCTCGGCGGCGGCACGTTCGATATCAGCATTCTGCGCATTCAGCAGGGCATATTTGAAGTGCTGAGCACCAACGGCGATACCTACCTCGGCGGCGACGACCTCGACCGGGTAGTAGCCGAGCACTGGATGACCAGCTTCCAGCTCCCCGCCGCTTTCCAGACCAACCCGCATCTGCAACAGCAGCTGCGCCTGGCCGCCGAAATGGCCAAGAAATACCTCAGTCAGCACGAGGATTTCACCACCCACCTGACCGACGAAACGGACCAGAACTTCCCCGTCACGCTCACCCGGACGCAGTTCAACGACCTCATTCGCCCCCTCGTCACACGCACCATCGCCGCCTGCCGGCAGGCGCTGCAAGACTCCACTCTGGCCGCCACCGAGCTCGATGCCGTGCTGCTGGTGGGCGGATCTACCCGCGTGCCGCTCGTGTACGAAGCCGTATCGGAGTTCTTCGGGCAGCCCGCCAACAACTCCCTCAATCCCGATGAAGTGGTGGCGCTCGGCGCGGCCATTCAGGCCGATATTCTGGCTGGCAACCGGCGCGATGTGCTGCTGCTCGACGTCACTCCCCTCACACTGGGCATCGAAATGCTGGGCGGGCTGCTGGATCCCATCATCCCGCGCAATTCTAAAATCCCCACCAAAGCCGGCCGCCAGTACACCACGAGTGTCGACGGTCAGGTTAATCTGAAGATTGCCGTTTACCAGGGCGAGCGGGATCTGGTCAGTCAGAATCGCAAGCTGGGCGAATTCACGCTGCGCGGCATCCCGCCCATGCCGGCGGGCCTGCCCAAAGTTGATGTCAACTTCCTGCTCAATGCCGATGGCATCCTCCAGGTCGAGGCCATCGAGTTGCGCTCCAACACCCGCCAGCTTGTCGAAATCAAGCCCCAATACGGCCTGACCGATGAGCAAGTAGAGCAAATGCTGATGGATTCGCTGGTGAATGCCAAAGACGACGTCGCCGCCCGCCTGCTCATCGAAGCCCGCACCGCCGCCGAACAGCTCTTGTATCAGGTCGGAAATTTCACGCGCAAAAACCGCGAGCACCTCACCGAAACCGAGCTCAGCGCCACGGCGGCCCAGGTTGAATTGCTCCGCACCGCCCTCACCGGCCCCGTGCGCGATCCCATCCTCAAAGCCATGGACGAGCTCGACGAGCTGACCCGTCCCTACGCCGAACGGGTCATGAATATCTCCATCCAACACGCCATGACCGGCAAGAAAATCGGCTGAGGTCGACAGCCCAAGCCAACAAAATCGCCCTACAAGCAAGGCCGCGAAATACTGACCGTAGTTGTCAGGATTTCGCGGCCTTATCTATGATCCCCCAACATAACTATCTGGGCCGCCGGACCGGCACTTTGCGAGTCTGTACGTCAAATCCAAGCACGCTCCGGGCGGCGGTATCCCGAAAGATCACTTCCAGCAGCAAATCCGGGGCTTTTAAAGTCGAATCGGCCGCGAAGGAAAAGGAATAGAACAGCCGCGAGGCGCCCCCATCGCCCAGCCGCATACCCAGTTTGTACAGCTCAATGCCCGAGCCACGACGCTGCCCACTTTTCCAGAGCGGCCGGGCCGCCGCCGCGAAACGTCCGAGGCTGACCGTCCGGCGTACTTCCGGCGCCAGACGCCCGTAAGCCGCCGGATAGTCGGCCCGCAGCACGGCGCGCAGAAACTGGCCCGCCACCTGTCCCTGACTACTGCGAACCGGCGCCTGCGCCTGCGCAAACAAAGACGAACCACCGAAACAGGCGGCAATCATCAGGCTTAAATCCAGTGCTTTAAGCCTGACCAGCCAGCTATTCCCAACGTACTGCATTAGCCAATGACAAATTCGCACCCGCCAGAATCACCATAACCAAGTTGAAAGCCCCTACTCTTTACCGGCCGGCACCAGCACGAAAACATCCTCGCCCGGCCGCTTCATCAGGTATTTTTCCCGGGCGAATTTTTCCAGCAGCGCCGGCGAGCTCATTAGCTCCGCCCGCTCGCGCTTCACTACCTGAATATTATCTAGATAGTACTGCTTCTCGTTGCGCAGCTCCTTCCACTTCCGGTAAATATCAAGCTGCTTGCCCAGGTCGTTGGCATCAAATACCAGCATCCAGACCAGGAAGCCCACCCCAGTGAGAAAATAAAAGCTCCGGACGACCCGTAGGACCGGGCCAATAAAAGTTGGTAGTTGCATCAGGCTAAAGATACTAAAACGGCCGGTCTTGCTCACGCAAAACCGGCCGTTCGGGCAATCAATAACCGCAGTGACTACATTTTTTTGCCGGGAAAGTAAGCCACTTCGCCAAGTTCCTCCTCGATGCGGAGCAGCTGGTTGTACTTCGCCATCCGGTCCGAACGCGAGGCCGAGCCGGTTTTGATCTGGCCCGTGTTCAGCGCCACGGCCAGGTCGGCAATCGTGCTATCCTCCGTCTCGCCCGAGCGGTGGCTCATGATGCTCTTGTAGCCATTGCGCCGGCCGAGGTTAACGGCCGCGATGGTTTCGGTCAGCGTTCCGATCTGATTCACCTTAATGAGAATCGCATTGGCGATTTTCTCGTCAATACCGCGTTGCAGGCGCTCTACGTTGGTCACAAACAAGTCGTCGCCCACCAGCTGAATCTTCTTGCCCAGGCTTTCGCTGTGCAGCTTCCAGCCGGCCCAGTCGTCCTCATCCATACCATCTTCAATGCTGATAATCGGGTACTTACTCACCCAATCGGCCCAGTAAGCCGACATCTGCGCCGAAGTCAGTTT
>JAYWCH010000229.1:0-5065 GCA_043780755.1 Hymenobacter sp. | reverse complement strand
TGCTGACCAATGTGCCGGCTGGCGCCCGCGTGCTGGAAGAGGAGATTTTCGGCCCGCTGCTGCCCGTGCTCACCTTCCGGGATCTGCGCGAAACCAGCGCCTACATTAACGCCCGGCTCAAGCCCCTGGCCCAGTACATCTTCACTACCAGTGCCGAAAGCCGCCGCTACCTGCTCGATTCGGTGTCGGCGGGTGGCGCGGGGGTGAACGAAACTGTGCTGCACTTCGCCCACCCCGAGCTGCCTACCGGCGGCGTGGGCAACAGCGGCCTGGGCAAAGCCCACGGCCACGCCGGCTTCCTGGCCTTCAGCAACGAAAAGGGCGTGATGCGGCAGCGCGTGGGCTTTACCGGCATCAAGGCCATGTATCCGCCCTATACGAGCAAAGTCCGGCGGCTGATCGGCTGGCTGGTGAACTACCTGTAGGCCGATCAGGCGGCGGCTATTTCTGCCGCTGCTGCATCTGCGCCGCTATTTTGCGCTGATTGACCTGGAGCTGCTTGAACTTGACGGGGCCGAGCACCAGCCGCAGCTCTTTTTGGGAGGCAATATTGATGCGCTTCAGCTCCGTGAGCAGGGGGGCTGATTTTGGCGGGTACTTTAGCCGGGCGGCATTGGCCTGCTCCACGGTCCCGTTGAGGATGAGGCGGACTTTGCCGGTCTGGTCGGGGCTGAGTTGCAGGTCGGTGGCCATGACGTCGGCCAGGTCGCGGGCGGCGGCGGTGGGCGTGGGCGAGTCGGGCGTTCGCACGGTTTCGACAATGGGCGTTTTGTCGGCCCTGGGTCGGCGGGCGCAGCCCGGGGCGAATCCAACGATCAAAACCAGGACGACCAACGGCCCGCGACGCAGCACAAAAGGCATCATATTGAATTGAAATGACAGCGAAGTCCGCTTACGCAAATCCCCGGCTCAGCGGCGTCCGACGTCTATATTTCCAATGCCCCGAAGCCGGCCAGGAGTCCGCACAGGAGTCGTCTCCTTCCAAAAATACTGTGGCCGTTATCCGAAGCGAGCGGTTCTTGGGGTAGCGTCGCCGGATGATGCTGAGTTTACGGTTCCCGAATTATCCAGCCCCCGTTTCGACTCGGTCGTGTGGAACAGCTGGTTTTTGATTCCCTGCGCCGTGAAGTGGGCCAAGGCCATGATGGTGAGCATGGGATTGACCCCGCTGCACGCCGGGAAAGCTGAGCCATCGGCCACAAAGAGGTCCCGTACTTCCACCGTTTCGCCGTTGAGCTTGAGCGGGTGCGTAGTCGGGTCGCCGCCCATGCGACAGGTACTCATCTGGTGGGCGCTGTAGAGGCCGAACTGGTTGGGCTTCCAGTTTAGCTGGCCTATTCGGTCGAGCACCTCCGGGTTTTGCAGCGCCCCGAACCGGGTGTGCAGGGTGGGCAGCGTATTATGGGGTAAATACACGGTGGTGGCCCCGGCCGCCACGTGGATCTGCGCGGCGGCGCGCACGCCTTCCAGCATATTATTCCGGTCGAATTCCGAGAGCGTGTAGTCGATCAGCGGCGCGCCGTGCTTGTCGAGGCTCACCCGGCCGCCGTCGCGGTCGCGGGTGAGCACGATGAACGAGCCGAGGTGGTCGGCATCGCGCAGCAGCTCGTGGTGCTGCCGGCCTGAGAGCCAGGGCAGCACCATGCTCAGCAGGCCGGGGTGGGTGGGCGGCGTTTCGAGCTTGGCCCCGAAGTTGGTGCCGTGCAGGCACGTGTACGTGTCGTTGACCACGCTCATGCTCGGGCCGTGCCAGGAATTCATCGGCTGCGGATAGCGGCCGGCCACCACCACCGTGGGGTGCAGGTGCAGGTGCCGGCCCAGGTGCGGATGCTGCAGCCCGGAGCGCAGCAGCAGTGCCGGCGTCTGAATGGCCCCGCCGGCCACCACCACCCGCCCGGCCCGCACCCGGATGCGCACCGGCTGGCCGTCCGCCGTGGTGTGCACGGCCTCGGCCCCGGTGGCGCGGCCGTCGGCAATCGTCACCCGGTCTACTTTGGTGTCGGCCAGGATGCGGGCCCCGTGCTCGAAGGCGGTGAGCAGATACGTGTTGAGCGTGCCCTGCTTAATGCCGTGGGCATCGCCGAGGGAGGAATAGCCGAGGGCGCGAAAGTGAGCGTCGGAGTCCGTCAGCCCTTTTTCATTACGGGGAATCAGCTTGACTTCCTGGCCCAGCTTGGTCGAGCCGTCCCAGAGAGCCTGGTTCTGGCCGTTGTGGCGGGTGTAGCTGGTATTCACGCCGATGGTGCGGGCCACGGCGTCGAGGCTGGCCCGGAACTCCGGGGTGGTAAACTGGGGCGCGGCGTGCTCGCGGGCCCATTCCTGCAACACGTAGTCGGGCGTGCGGAACGCTCCCGCCCAGTTCACAGTGGTGCCGCCGCCGAGGCAGGAGCCGGCCAGAATCCCGATGCTGCCATCCCGGGTAGCCAGCGTGCCCCGGGCATCGTAGAGCTGGCCGAGCATATCCACTTCGCGCTGGGTAAAGTCGCAGCCGTGGCAGTACGGGCCTTTTTCAAGCACGAGAACATTGAGGCCGGCCTGGGCCAGCTCGCCGGCCACTACGCCGCCGCCCGCGCCGCTACCGATCACCAGCACGTCGCACTCGTAGGTCGTGTCCTGGGTGGGGCGGAGGGTTTTGATGGGTTTGGGCGTATCCACCGGGCGCTCGTCGGGGCCGGGGTAGCCCAGGTGGCCCCAGGCGGCGGGCAGCGCGGCCATGCTGCCGCCATAGTAGAGGAGCGTACAAAGCTTGCGCAGCGCCTGAAACCCTTTGCGCAGCTGAGGCAGGTTGGACGTGGCCCAGCTCTGAAGCAGGTGTTCGCGCTGGGCGGGGTCCATTTTGCGAAACGGCTTCAGCGGCCCGAACCAGGTCAGGCCCAGCAGGGGCTTTTCCAGCAGATCGAGCAGCTGCCCAAACTCGGCCTGCGCGCCCAGCGGCTGCGCCTGAATGGCCGCCTGCAGCTTCTCCAGGTTCAGCCCGGCGGAACCGGCCGGACTGCCATCGGCCAGCGCCGGAATAAAGGTGTCGGCCAGGGCGTGGAGCAGGGCGGTGCGATCAGGCGTCAGCTTGAACATATTCTATATGATATATACTTAAGGCGAGAAAAGATAAGACATTTTCCGCATAAATAGTAGGCGTGCCGAATACTACGGTCGCGTCCGGGGACGGGGGCTACCGAGCCGGCCGTCGTTGCGTCGGGTTTTCCGTACCATTGACTACCCGACGAATAGCGGGACTTTCCTCCATGTCCGACCTGATCCAGACGCCCGAAACCGTTCATTGCATCCATTTGCAGGATTGCGATCCGTTGGGCCAGCTCAACAACGCTCGCTACCTCGACTATTTTCTCAACGCCCGCGAAGACCACGTTACCGCGCACTACGCCCGCAACCTGGGCGCGCTGGCCCAGCTCCAGCACGCCGCGTGGATCATTACCAAACACCAGATCAGCTACCTCAAACCGGCCCGGCCCGGCAAGCAGGTGCGCATCTCGAGCCAGCTTATTCACTTCGATAACTCCCGCCTGGTGCTGGAAATGCAGATGCGCGACGAGGCCGGCTCACGCCTGCTGGCCCTGCTCTGGTCCGAAATGGCCTTCGTGGTCCTGCCGGCGGGCACCCGCACCGAGCACGCCGCCGGGCTGATGGATCTGCTCGATCAGCTCGACGCGGAGGATATCAGCTACGACCCCGACGGCTTCGACGAGCGGGTGAAGGACGTGCGCAGGGAGCTGAAAAAGGTGCGCCGTGCGGGCGGGGACGAGCAAGAGACTATTTGATGTAAGGAATCAGGAATGCTCTGCATGACGGACGCCTATTCGGATAGGTTCTAAGGTTCTGGCAGCGCCTACTGCGCCCGCCAGCCGTTGTTTTTCTCGTTGGCATCCATAAAAATTCCCCCCAGCAAAGTCACCGAGCGCAGGGCTTTGGGCGTGGGCAGGGCGATGACCGCCCGGCGCGTATCGGCCTGCCAGACGGCCGGCGACTGGTGCAGGGTTTCGCGGCTGCCATCGGCGTACTCCACGGCCACATCGAAGGGCACGGCGAACCCGCCGATGTTCTGCACGGTGACGGCCGCACCGGCGCCACTGGGCGCCACCTGGGCAATGGCCAGATCGATGTAGTTGTTGGTAAAGAACCAGTTGTGGAAAAACCAATTCAGGCTTTGCCCCGAGGCATCGCTCATCGAATTGAAAAAATCCCACGGAATGGGGTGCTTGCCGTGCCAGCGGTCCATGTAGGCGTGCAGGGATTTTTTGAACAGCGCATCGCCAAGTAAATCTTTGAGGGCCAGATAGCTCAGCGAAGGCTTGCCGTAGGAGTTATTGCCGTAAGCCACGCCGTGCAGCTCGCTGGAAGGCGTGATGATGGGCAGATCCTCGCTGGTGGCGGCGTCGTGAATCCAGGAGTTGACCCGGAATCTTTTGTAGAACTCATCGGCCTCAGCCACCGGCCGCTCGGTGCGGCCGATGAGCAGCTCCCAGGTCGTCGCCCAGCCCTCATCCATAAATGCGTAGCGGCTTTCGTTGATGCCCATGTAGAAGGGAAACCAGGTGTGGGCAATCTCGTGGTCCTCCACGAGCTGGGCAAACTGCAGGTCTTTCTGGGGGCTGTCGTTCACCATCATGGGGTATTCCATGTCGGCAAAGCCCTGGAAAACCGTCATTTTGGGGAACGGATAGGGGATGCCCGGCAGATTACTGGAGAACCAGCCCAGGGCGTTGCGCCCGTTCTGCACCGCGTGGTGGAAGTCGGCAGTGGAGTCGGCGAAGGCGGCCTGCACGCTGGCCCGGCGGCGGGTGGCGGGGTCCACCACTACACTGGCGGCGTCCCACACGTAGTGGTCGCTCAGGCCGATGGTCATATCGGAAATATCGCGGGCCTGCCATTGCCAGGTATTCACCGGGCGTTGGGCCGTGATCTGGCGGGCGGCCAGGTCGGCGGCGGTGGCGACGTGAACGGTGGCATCGCTGGTCAGCGAGCGGGCCAGCCGGCGGGCAAACGGCGCTTGCAGCACCTGGGCGGGATTTTGCAGCGTGCCGGTGGCCCAGACGATGAAGTTGGCCGG
>JAYWCH010000228.1:0-3811 GCA_043780755.1 Hymenobacter sp. | reverse complement strand
GTCGTCGTAGCCCACGGCGCCGAGCGAGCCAGGCTGGAGCTTGTCGGCTACGATGTTGACCAGCTTCGAGCCGTACTGAAACTGACCGGTTTTCCACTTATCGATGGTCGCGAAGCTAGTGCCGGCATAGTTGGCTTCGTAGCCCAGCACACGGTCGAGCTCCAGGGGGTGCCCCACGCTCTCGTGAATGGTGAGCCCCAGGTGGTTGGGGTCGAGCACGAGGTCGTACTTGCCCGCCGTGACCGACTTGGCGGTGAGCTTTTCGCGGACCTGCTTCGCGGCCCGGGCGGCGTCCTCCAGCATGTCATAGCTGTTGCGGTAGCCGACGAGGCCGGTGCCGGCGGGGCCGGCTACTTTGTCGGCCGCCTGGGGCGTGAGGTACTCGTAGCCCAGCCCCATGGGCGAGCTGAGCGCGTCGCGCCCCCGGAATTTCCCGGTGGCCCGGTCAATGGCCGTCACGCTAAACGTGGGCCAGATGCGGTGAATATCCTGGTCGATGTACGAGCCGTCGGTGCTGGCAAAGTACTTCTGCTCATTGATTTGAAAGAGCGAAGAGTTGACAAACGCCGCCCCGTTGTCGGTGGCCTGGGCGTTGGCGGCCAGCAGTAGCGCCACCTTCTGCGCCACGGGCACCTCGAAGGAATTCTGCTGAATGGGCGTTTTCCAGCTCACCTCGCCGTAGCCTTTTTGCGGGGCCAGGATCACTTTTTCCTTCTGCACTTTGGCGTTGGCCCGGGCGATGGCCACGGCGAGCTGGGCGGCTTTGGCCAGGCCGGCTTCGGTCACGGTATTGGTGGCGGCGAAGCCCCAGGTGCCGTTAGCCAGCACCCGCACGCCGGCCCCGAAGCTCTCGCCGCTGGCGATGTTCTGCACCTGCTTTTCGCGGGTGAAGATGCTCTGGTTGAGGTAGCGGCCGATGCGCACGTCGGCGTACGTGGCCCCGGCGGCGGTGGCGGCGTTGAGGCCGGCGTCGGCCAGGCGCTTTTTGGCGGCGGGGTCCAGGCCCGGCTCCAGCAGGCGGGCGGGATCAACGAGGGCGCCGCCCAGGCTCGGGAAGCCGGGCAGAAACAGGGCGCCGGCCGCCAGGCCGGAGAGTCCCACAAAGTTGCGTCTTTTCAAGAGAGAGGAGCGATTCGGGAATACAAAAAGCAGGTCCGTAAAGATGGGTATAAATCGGAACTGAAAAGACCTGACCCAATGCCTAACGTTGCGTCAACCCGCCCGCCTGGCGTCATAATGGGCCCGGGCCGGGGTAAGTATTCAATAAAAGTTAAATATTAAGATTAAATAAATAGTGCCGAAGCTGTTTAGGAATTCAAAAAACGTTGTCATCCTTTACCTGTCATCCTGAGCAGAGCGAAGGACCTCATCACGCCTGACCAATGACTGCTCAGTCGTGATAAGGTCCTTCCCAAGCGGACGCCAAATAAGGATGACCAATGCGAGTTCACCACCAAAAAGCCCCCGCCCCGAGAACGGGACGGGGGCTCCAAAACCAGGATTGGGATCGGGTTACCGGGCCCGTCGGCGACGCAGGTAGCGCAACGCCACGCCTACGCCGCCAACCAGCAGCAGCGAGGCGCCGCCATCAATGGGCGTCTGGGTGGGCGTGGGCGTGGGGCCGCCCGAGCTGGGTTGGGCGCGGGCGGCCAGGGTTGCCAGGGCCAGCAAAGGCAGCAGCAGCAAGATTGGGGAAAAGAGCTTCTTCATAAATAGCAGGGTTGAAATGGGGCAAGAAGCCGGCCCCGTTGCGGGAGCCGGCCGATTAAGTTATTGGAGCACGACGCGTTTGACGAGCGTGGTGGGGCCAACGTGCAGGCGCATGGTGTAGACGCCCCCGGCCAGCCCGGCGGTGTCCACCGTCAGGCGGGCGCCGTCGGCGGGCAGGGCGGCACTTAGCTGGCGCACGAGCTGGCCCAGAGTATTAAGCAGCTCGGCCCGGAGCTGGCTGGTGCCGGCCACGGCGGGCACGAGCACGGTAAAGCTGGCGTGGGCCGGATTGGGGAACAGGCTCACCTCGGCGCTCAGCGCGGCGGCGGTAGCCAGGGCGGCCTGGGGGCTGAAGCTCAGGCTGAAGCGGGTGCTCAGCCCGGCGGCGGCCTGGGTCGCGCTCACTTCAAAAGTGTAGGTGGGCTGCTGGCTCAGGCTCAGGGTCTGGCCGGTGGCCGCGTCGTGCAGGTAGGCACTCAGGCCGGTGGGCAGGTTGCGCAGCGCGGCGGCGCTCAGCGTGTAAGTGCCGGCGGCGGGCACGGCCACGCTCAGGGGCAGCACGGTGGCGGCGGTGAAGGCGGGGCGGGCGTCAATGGCGAGTCCTTCGGGGGCACCGTTGGCGCGGCTGGCCAGGTTCAGACCGGTGGTGTTGGCACGTTTGACGGCATCGAGCTGGGGGTCGAAGTCGGCAGTAGCGCCGGCTTCGGCGTAGGCGAAGAAGGCATCGGCCGGGCCGGTGGCGCCGCGCAGCTCGAGCTGGACCAGGGGGCGGGCGTCGGCCGTGCCGCGCTGCAGGGTGGTGGTGCTCTGCGTGGTCAGGCGCTGGGAATTGCGGAAGGTGTAGGAGCCGCTGGTCTGGCCGCTGCTCACCCGGAGCCAGAAGGCCTGGCCGATGGCGAGCACGAAGCTGCTGCTGCTGCTGCCCACGCCGTTGACGAAGCTGCGGTAGTTACCCGCGTACTGGCTGGTGCTGGCAAAGACGTATATGGCGGCATCCAGGCCGGTCCGGTCAGCGGCGAGGACCAGGCTGTAGTCGTAGGGAGCGGGGTACAGGTTGCCCATCAGGTACCAACCGGCGTCGGCGGCGTTGGCCGAGTTGGTGGCGGCGCGGGCGAGCGTGAACGTGTTGGACCCGTTGATAAGCTGGCCGGGGAAGCTGACGACCTGGCCGGCGGCCATGTTCACCACGTAGCCCGAGCCGGGGCTCAACACCGCGGAGGAAGAAGTGAGCGCGGCAAAGCCCTTGTCAAAAGCCGACAAGTTGTTGGTCACTGAAGCCAGCCGACTCTGGTCGTAGCCGAACACGTTGGGGAAGGGCGTGACCGTGCCCGGGGTGGCCGAGGCATTATAGGCGCTACTCTGGCTCACGTTGGGGGTGAAGGTGGCGGTGGTGAAATTGGCCACGGTGGCGTTGGAGACGGGCGCGCTCAGGTGACGGTAGCCCGGGCCGGCGTTGAGGGTGGGGTCGAGGTAAGTCTGGGCCACGGCCGTCGTGCCGATCACGCTGCCCGTGCCGCTGTTGACGACCAGGGCGGTCGAGGTCGGCGTGGCCAGTAGGGTAAGAGTCTGGTTGTTGAGGGCCAGATTGCCCGAGGAGGCCACGGTGAGAATCTGTGTCACGGAAGTGGTCGCGCTCAGCGTGACGTTGCTGGCGTTGGTGGTGGTCAGGTTGCGGACCATGGCGGGCAGGCCGGTGCCGGTGTTCTGGGCGGCGGAGCCGTTGTAGACGTAGCTGGCATCGGTGGAAAAGCTGCGGGTGCCGCTGAGCTGCACGGTGCCGGTGGCGCCGGAGGGCGTGATGCCCTGGGCCGAGCAGATGCCGAGCGTACCGCCGGCGGCCAGCGTGAAACTACCCGCGCCAGTGAGCACGAAGCAGCCGTCGTTGAGGGTGCCGCCGCTCTGCACGGTCACGCTGGTGTTCACGATCACGTTGCCGGCCAGGGTACCGTTGCCGGTACCGGTCACGGTGATGCTGTTGTAGGTGCCGGCCGGGATGGTCGTCGTCGTGCTGACCACGAGGTCGGCAGGTGCGGCGACGGTAAATGCGGCACTGGCAGGCAGGCAAGGAGCGCTGACCACGACGTTGCCGGTGGCCGTGGCG
>JAYWCH010000227.1:0-12444 GCA_043780755.1 Hymenobacter sp. | reverse complement strand
CACGGCCGGTACGTTCACTTCGACCTCGGGCCTGAGCCTGGATGCGCCCACGGGCAATATCACGGCTTCGACTTCCACGCCCGGCACCTACACCGTGACCAACACCGTCGCCGCTTCGGGCGGCTGCGCGGTCGTCACGGCCACGAGCACGGTAACGATCTCGGCCCCGCAGTCGGCTGCGTTTACTTTCCCGACCACGCCGGCCAGCTATTGCAGCGACACCGCCACTCCGCTCACGCCCACGCTGGGTGCGGGGGCTGTGGCCGGAACGTTTGCCCTGGCCAATAGCACGGGCACCGGGGCCAGCATCAACCCGACGACGGGTGTGGTGAACCTGAGTGCGGCCACGGCCGGCACGTTCACCATCACCAACACCCTGCCCGCTACCGGGGGCTGCGCCATGGTGGTTGCCACTCAGACGCTGACCGTGACGCCGCTGCCCGCCACGCCGGTGCTTGCGCTCGCGGGCTCCAACACGGTGAGTGTGCAGGGCGGGGCCGTAGCGGGTCTCGTCTACCAGTTCTTGCTCAATGGCACGGCCGTTGGTTCGGCTACAGCCGCCGCTACTTACCAGGTCACCAGTGTTTCGGCCAACGGCCAGTACACCGTGATCGCTACCAATGCTGCAGGCTGTGCCTCGGCCCCCTCGGCGGCGGTCGCGGTGAGCTTCGTGGCCACGGCCACTGCGCTGGCTACTACGGTCGGTTTGCAGCTTTATCCTAATCCGGCGCCCCTGGGCGCGGGCGTCACGGCGGAGCTGCGCGGCTGGGTTGGTTCGGCTACTTTCCGTCTCTACGATGTGCTGGGCCGGGTGGTCCTCACGGCTCCGGCCGCGCAGTCCGGCCCCACGCACCTGAACCTGACGGGGCTGGGTGCGGGCATCTACTGGCTGCGGGCGCAGTCGGCCAGTCAGCAGGCCAGCCAGCGTCTTCTGGTGAAGTAAGGCGTCGCCATTTTCCAACAACAAAAAACCCGACGCAGTGCGCGTCGGGTTTTTTGTTGTCTGGACAGTTTATGAAGCTGTTTAGAAAGTCGTTTTTAGAAAGTTTGTCATCCTGATTTGTCATCCTTCGCGCTGCGGACGCCAGATGAGAATGACGGAATTTTTGACTTTCCGAACAGCTTTGATAGTTAGGCCGCGAGTTGCTCAGGCTGTCGGGCAGCGGCTTTAGCGGCTTGCGAAGCTGCCGTTTTCAGGCAATTGGTTGGTTGGTTGGTTGGTTGGTTGGTTGGTTGGCAACCGCAGGGAGCAGTTGGCTCCGCGGCGCGGGTGCCCGGCGCTAGCGGCGGCTCAGCTCCAGCCGGGCCACGTTCTGCTGCGCGAAGCCGCAGGCCGTGGTCATGCCCTTGCCGCCGATGCCGGTGATTATGTGAATGCGCGGGTCGGGGGAGTGCTGGAAAATCTCTCGGGATTTACTCTGGCTGTAGTAGCCGTTCCAGGTGCGCTGAATGCGCCAGTCGGGCAGGTCGAGGATGCGGCGGGCTTCGCCGAGCATGAGCTGGTTGAGCTGGTTAGAGTTGTTGAAATCGAGGGTGTCGGCCGCCGCCAGGTCGGCGTACTCGTGGGTGTCACCGATGATGATGGAGCCGTCGAGCGCCTGCTTGAACAGCAGGTGAATGCCCCACTGCCGCAGGGCCGGGTCGACGTCCTCGGGCCGGAGCCGGGCGTAGGACGGGCAGGCGTGAAAAGCCGGATAGCGGCGAATGGACAAGCCCGTGAGCAGGGAGCCCGGCAGCCGCACCTGGGGCAGCGGATACGTGGCCATCATCTGCAACTTGCACAGCTGCAAGTCACTCTGGGCGAAAAGGTCGGGGAATAAAAACTTGAAATCCCGCCCGCTGCACACCAGCACCTGCGCCGCCGAGTAGCGCTGGCCGCTTACGTCCACTACTTCAGCGCCGGTGGCATGGGCCGTGACGGCGAGCACCGGCGTGGCCGGGCGGTAGTCCAACGCCCAGCGCTCAGTGAGGTAGGCCAGCAGCCGGTGAATGAGCAGATCGGGCTCGGCCGTTACTTCCTGTTCGAAGAATAAGCCCCCCGCGCAGTAGTCGGCCCGCACGGCCGGCAGGCGCTGCCGGCACTGGGCCGCCGTGAGCACCTGCGAGGGGTAGTCCAGGGCCTGATAGCGCGCGTGCTTTTCCTCCAGTACCTGCATTTCTTCGGGTGAGGAAGCCAGGTAAACGGCCCCGTTGGGCCGGATCGAAATATCGTACTCTGCCTGAACAGCCTTATAAATCTCCAGGCTCACGCGGCCGTACCCGAACCAGTCGCCTTCGGCCATGCCCGAGGGCACGATCTGCCCGAAATTGCGCACGGTGGATTCCATAGGGCGGGCGTCTTTTTCCAGCAGCAGCACTTTCAGGCCGCGCTGCAAAGCAAAATAGGCGTGGAAAGTGCCCAGCGCTCCCGCGCCCACGACGATCAGATCATACGAATTTTCCATGCGGTAGCCAGTCAGTATAGTGTGTCCGCAAACGTACCGGCCGGGGCGCCCGCCGCCACTACCCGCACCATTACCAGTAGGTTATTTCGGCGGTGCCGGCCGTGGCCAGCGGGGCGGTTTAGCTCCTGAAAACATAGCATAAACATGATCCGGAACCGGCGGCGTGGCCGGGGCGGGCTCCTACTTTTGTCTTTGCTCCATTCACGTTCCGATTCAACTAATGCTACCCTTACAACTCGTCGTGCTGGATATGGCCGGCACCACCGTCCGCGACCAGCACGAAGTCGAAGCCTGCTTTGCTCAGGCGGCGGCCGCTACCGGCCTGCACGCCACGGCGGCCCGGATTCTGGCCGTGCAGGGCCAGGCCAAGCGCTTCGTTTTTGAGCTGCTGTGGCGGGAGCAGCTCGGCCCCGCGGCCGAGGCGGCGGTGCTTAACAGTCAGGTTGAGCAGTCCTACCAGGCTTTCCGCGACATTCTCGAAGCCCACTACCGCAACCAGGAGGTGGTGCCCACGGCGGGTTGTCTGGCTTTTTTTGCCTTTCTCAAAAGCCAGGGTATCCGCATTGCCCTGACCACGGGTTTCTACCGCGAAGTCACCGACCTGATCCTGCACCGCCTCGGCTGGGACGTGGGCCTGGATGCCCAGCGCATAGGCAGCTTCGAGTCCATCATCGACCTCTCCATTGCCAGCGACGAAGTGGCCGAGGGACGCCCCGCGCCCCTCATGATTCAGCGGGCCATGCAGATGTTGGGCATCACCGATCCGGCCCGGGTCTACAACGTGGGCGACACGCCCTCGGATCTGGAATCGGGCCGGCGGGCCGGTTGCGCCCTCAGCCTGGGCCTTACCAACGGCACCCACAGCCCCGAACAGCTGGCCGCCTGCCCGAACGATGGCTTATTCGGTTCGCTCACGGAATTAACCCAGTTCCTGAAGCAGCAGCTGACTCCGGTTTTGTAGGGCTTTCCGGTCCGACCCACGGCAGTTCCAAAAGCAATTCCTACGGCATCACCCAGCGGCTTACCATGTTGTGCTTGCCCTCGAGCACGATTTTGCAGAAGCTACTTGGGCGGCCCTGGCGGCTGATGGTCAGGCCCTGCTGCGCCAGGGGCACGGTACCGAGGAGCGTGTAAACATCGGTGCCGCCCTGCTGGAAGTTGTTGGTGGTGGTTAGCCAGACTTTTACTTTTTCCGGCCGGGCGGTCCCCATCGAGGTCCAGTTGATTCGCAGGCTGTCGCCGGCCGGCTGCACGCGCGGCGCGGCCAGCGATACCGGGCCGAGCAAGGGGACGCCATCCAGCTCCCGGCGGGTGGCCACGGGCAGATCCAGGTGCATGAAGCGGGCGATGGTGGGCAGAATATCCACGATCCCGGGCTGGAAGCGGTGGGCGTACACGTTGGTAGTGGGCTGGTTCAGGACCATCCACGTCGTGCGCTCGCGCTCCGACTGCCGGCCGTGGCTTTTGCCCGTGATTGCGTCGCGGCCGTGGTCGGTGGTCAGAATCAGCAGCCAGTCTTCCCGGTAGTGCTGGCGGCGGTAGTCGAGGGCCGCCTGAATCTGGCCCAGCTGCTCATCCACGTAGCCCACGGCGGTGGTTAGCTGCTCACTATCGCCGTGGCGGTGGCCCATATCGTCGGTGTGCTCCAGGTAGATCCAGGACAGATCCGGGCCGTTGGCCCGCAGGCACCGGGCGGCTTCGGTGATCACCCGCTGGTCGATGGCGTGGGTGTACAGGCTCGCCTTATCGTGCGGATAGGCGAGGGTATCCAGCTCGTAGCCGTCGAATTTGTAGTCGAGAGTGAGGTTGCCGGCGGCCGGTAATCCTTCGCCGATCAGCTTGGTACGGTTGTCGGTCCAGGTCGAGAACAGGGCGATCTTTTTGGTTGGCTGCTGTTCTTTCAGGAGGCGGAAAATCGTCTTGTAGTGGTAGTTCGGGGCTTTAATGGCATTGTCCCACACGTTGTGCCGGTAGCCCCAGGTGCCGGTAAGCAGGTCGTTGTAGCCGGGGGCCGAGATGGTTGGCGTCTCGGTGTAGGTGCCGAGGTCGCCGCCCACGTGGGCCCGCAGGTAGGTGCCGGCCGCGATCATTTTGCGGATGTTCGGCGTCGCGGCCTTCTCGAGTACATCGGCCGGAATGCCGTCGGCGATGATGAACACCACTTTGCGGACCGGCGCCTGCGCGTGGGCGAGCGCGGTGCTCAGCATTCCGAACAGCAGCAGATAATAACTTTTCATGAATGGGCGGTTAAACGATTGATTTTGAATAGAATTTGCCGGCGCTGCGGGCTTACTTCGCCTTGCGTTTCTGCTGGCGGTAGTGGTCTTCGCGCTCGCGGTCTTCGTCGTCCATTTCGGGGCCTTTTTCCACCTGGCGCCAGTCGATGGCTTTGCCGTAGCGGCTCATGGCCTTTTGCGGATCGAAGATGCGTTTATCGCTCATTTCCAGCGTGTAGGGCGTGAAATCCGGCTGGCTGGTGAAGAAGTCCTGGAGCAGCGAGCCGGTGGCGTCGTACTGGTTCACGTAGGGCACGTCCAGGATATTGTAGATGGTTTTGAGCACCGCCCCGAAGTTGGCGTGGGTGTGGCTGACGTAGCCTTTTTTCACGTAGGGCCCGGCCAGCAGCAGGATGGACCGGTGGGCATCGACGTGATCGACGCCGCCCTGCGGGTCGTCCTCGGTGATGATGACCAGCATGTTTTTCCAGTAGGGCGTGCGGGAGAGGAAGTGCAGGATGCGGCCCACGGCCAGGTCATTGTCGGCCATGTAGGACTGGCGGTAGGGGTAGCCGTCGGCCGGGCGCACGTCGGCGCCGTGATCGTTGGGCACTTGCAGGGTGATGAAGGCGGGCATGGGCTGCTTGCCCGTCAGCCACTTTTTGGTGAACTCGCGCTCGAACTGCCCCATTCGGAACTGGTCGGGAATCATGGTGTTGAAGCCGGCGTAATTATGGCTCGTGCGGTTGAAGAGGGCCTTTTGCATGGGCACCATCACCAGGTGGGCGGCGCCGGTGGCGGTGTCGCGCCACTGCTCGCGGTTGTGGGCGGTTTCGTTGGCCTGGCCGAAGTTGTAGAAGTCGATGTGGCGGCGTTCGAGGGCTTCCCAGAGGCCGCCGATCTCGGCGTAGTCCTCCGGGTCCATGCTACCGGTGGAACCGGGAAAGCGCCGGCCGGGCGCGGAGGAGAAGATTTTGGCGGTCTTGCTGACGTTGGAATTCGCCTCTACCCACTCGTTGGGAATCACGCCCAGCATCCAGTGGTGGCCGTGAATGGAGGCGTCGCTGTCGCAGTAGTAGTTGTCGGAAAACGCAAACTGCCGGGCCACTTTGAGGTGGTTGGGCGCCACCCGCAGGTGGGCCAATCCGGCCCGGTCGGCGGCCGGCAGGACAAACTCGCTGTTCACCCCAAACCGGGCCAGGGTGCTGTCGCCGCGCGCGTTTTTCAGCTGGCCCAGCACCTCGTCGTAGGTCCGGTTTTCCTTCGTGATATAAACCACGTACTTGATCGGGGTCGGGCTGAGGCCGGGGAGGGCGGGCAGTGGGTTCTTCGCATCCACGGCCAGCGTGGTGCTCGTGAAGGTATTAGCCAGCACCTGCTGCGTATAGGCCTGCAGTTGGGCGGCGTCCGGCATGGGCACTTTCTGAAAGCTACCCAGCTGAATATCGCCGATGTACGTGCCCTGGGGCGGGGCCACGAAGCCCGCGCCGCCATTGGGCCCGGCCCCCAGACCCCGGCACGAGGTAATGTAGAGCGTCCGCTCATCGGCCGACAAGCGCACCCGCGACGGCCCCCAGCCGGTGGGAATCAGCCCGATGGTGGCCCGGCTGGCCAGGTCGATCACCGCCACGGCATTGAAGCCCAGCAGGGCCACGTACAGCGTTTTCTCGTCCCGGCTCAGGCACAGGCCGAAGGGCAGCAGCCCCCGGTATTTATCAAGCCGGGCATCCACCTTGATGGCAATGTCGCCCAGCAGCCGGTGATTTTGGTAGTCGATAATGGTGATGTTGTCGTTGGTGGCGTTGCTGACGTAGGCGAGCTGCCGGCCCACGGCCAGCGAGTTGGGGCTGGCCCCGCCCACGACTTCGGCCTCCTCAATCATCTCCCCGATCTGGTGCCCGGTTTTGAATTTGTCCACCACCCGGTTGGTGGCCAGGTCCACCGTAAAGACGCTCATGGCCTCGGGCGCCAGCGGGCTGCCCACGCCGGGAATCGGGCGTCCTTCCACCACCGTGCCCCGGATGGCCTCGGGCGTGCCGTCGCCGTAGGGGTGGTGCGAAATCATGAGCGAATCGGCATTACGGGGCGTTGCGCCCGCGATCAGCGGGTAGGAGTACATGCCCACGTTGGCCACGAAGGCGGTTTTGCCATCCGGGCTCAGGGCGAGGCCAAAGGGCTGGCGGCCCACCGGAATGGAGGCCGTGATCTTTTTGGTAATCAGGTCCAGGCGCACCAGGCGGAAGTTGCCGCGGTCCAGGGCCAGCAGCTCGTGGTTGGCCTCGTTCACGACCAGATCCGACGTGAAGCTGTCGACGAACTGCTGCCCGCCAAACGCGCCGTTGAGGGAAATCGAATCCAGCCGCTGGTTCGTGGCCAGGTCGTAGGTGATGACCGCGCCGTTGTCGCCGCCGCTGAGGTACACCTTGCGGGAGTCGGCCGAAAAAGCCACGCCCAGGAACGAGCCATTGGCCAGGGGCGACTTGATTTTGTGGTCGTAGCTCGGTACGCGCACGGCGGCGAGCGAGGCCAGGTCGAGGCGGGTAAAAACGCCGTTGTGCAGGGTGGCGGCTGTGGTACCATCGGGCGAGATCGCCAGCCCGAACGGGTCGTGGGTGATGCGCACCAGCTCGCCGGCGGGCGTCACGTACCGGCCGCTGGGCAGCACGGACACGCCTTTTTCGTCGATGCGGCAAAATTCCCGGGTGCCTGGCACCTGCAGGATGGTAGCCTGGTGGCTCTGGCCCCGGGCCGCCAGGCTCAGACTCAGCAATAAACTCAGGCGTAAGAGAGAAGCAGCGCGCATGGCAAAAAGAAAAGCGGATCGGGGTAAAACCAGAAAAGACGAAGCCGGCCGGCCTCGTCTTTTCTGGCCCAATAAATTACTGATTACTTGAGGATATACATCATCCCGTTGATATCGTCATTGCCGCCAAACTGGCTTTGGAGCGCCGCCTGGTAGTTGCTGGTATTGGCGGTGCGCTCCGAGGTGGGGTACTGGAAACGCAGGGCAATCCGCCCGCTGTTGCCGGTGCCCGGGCCGGTGGTGAAGGTGGGCACGCCCGTGCGCCGGTTGTTGTAGAACGCTTCCAGGCCCGAATGCCGGAACAGGGCCAGGTACTTCTGCTGCAAAATCTGGGTCAGGCCGGTGGGACCGTCCGCGTACTGCACCGCCGGCTGGGCGTAGTAAGTGGCGAAGTTGACGGCGATGGGGAAGGTGTCGTAGTTCTGCGAGTTGGTCACGTCCGTGGAGCCGGGGCGGTAGAACGAGGCCGTCACCGTGCCGTTGGCCGGGATGCCGTAGAACTGCATCGACGCCTGAATACCCGCCGTGTAGTAGGTTTCGGCGGCGCCTTTCAGCCAGCCCCGGTTGATGGCTTCGGCGATGTTGAAGCACAGCTCGGGGTAGCCGATCTGAATGCTCGGCTCGCCGTTGAGGGTGGAGAAGTAGCGCTTGCGGTTCAGGAACGAATATTTCTGCAGGCCGGCGTTGTTGTACATCGTACCCAGATCCTGGCCGGCGTCGGCGCCCACGAAGGACGCGTAATCCGTGGCGCTCTGCTTCTGGTTATCGACCAGGTAGCGGGCGGGCTCGCAGGTGAGGTACACCCGGGGGTCGTGCAGCTGGGTGAGCAGGCCCACGTAGGTGGCCGACATGTTCTTGCGCGAGCCGTCCTGCCCGAAGTTCTGGAAGTTGTTGGGGTAGAGGTTGGCGGGCGGCAGGTAGACGTACTGCATGTTGTCGGCCGCGCTCGTCATGAGCGGGTACTTGGCCGGGTTGCCCACGATGGCGGCAAACTGCGAGGCAACGTTCAGGTCCGTATCGCCGGTTTTCTTGCTCAGATTCAGCAGCAGGCGCAGGCGCAGGGTGTTCACCACTTTCTGCCACTTCTTCAGGTCGCCGTTGAAGTAGATGTCGCCGGTCAGGCCCGGCGAGCCGCCGGCGATGAGGGCGGACAGGTCGGCGTTGGCGCTTTCCAGCCAGGCAAATGCCTGCGTGAAGGTGGCCTTCTGCGTGTCATACTGCGGCGTGGGCGCGGCCAGACCCTGCAGGGCCTGCGACTGCGGAATGTCGCCCATTTCCAGGTTCATCCGCGTGAAGAGGTAGGCGCGGAAGAAATTGCCCAGCGCCTCGTAGGGGTTCACGGCGGGCGAGCCCGCGCCTCGGGCCTGGCTTTCCATCAGCCCCACGTTTTTCAGCGTGGTGTAGTAGGTCTTGCCGCTGCCGAAATCGTAGCGGTTGTTGCCGTAGTAGTCGTAGTTGTTGAGGTAATACTGGTTCCAGGCCTCGTACTGGCTGTTGGGCGCTTCGAAAGCGTCGTTGAGCACGCCCGAGAAGAGCAGCGAAGCCGGGACGTTGTTGGGCTTGTTGTTGTTGAGCGTCAGCTCGTCGAAGGTCTTGTTGCAGCCGGTGGTAGTCAGGGCGAGCAGGGCCGGGACCAGGCACTTTTTAATGAGGTTTTTCATCCGTAGTCGGCGGTTTCAGTTTAGAAGGAAGCGTTCAGGTTCAGGCCGTAGCTGCGCACCGTGGGCGACTGCAGGCCGGTCTGGCTCGAGTTGCTGTTGGTGTACTGGTCCAGGTCCACGTCCTTGAAGCGCTTGTCGGCGTAGAAATAAATCAGGTTGCGACCGATGGCCGAGATCGAGACCCGTTCAATGAAGCTGTTGGCCAGCCAGGCGCGGGGCAGGTCGTAGGTCAGGGTCACCTCGCGGAGCTTGCCGTAGGTCTTGCTCATCAGGTTGGCTTCCTGCACGCCGTAGAACTTACTCACGTAGTCCTGCACGAAAACCGCCTTGGTGTTCGGGGCAAACTGCAGATCGCCGGCGTTGAGGATCTGGCCGGTTTTGGAGTCGTAGTTGATCTTGGCGCCGTTGGAGATCACCACGCCCTGGCCCACGTAGGTGCCGGAGTAGCCCGCCACGCCGTAGTTGAGCCAGTCCTGGTAGCGGGCATCGCCCAGCGCCCCTTCGGCCGTTTCGATGTTGCGCCCGCCGCGCATGGTCTTGTTGTGCATGTAGTCGGTCGTGACGCCGCCCACCGAGCCGTCGAACTGGAAGCCTAGGCTCACCGACTTGTAGCGCAGCTTGTTGTACACACTCCAGCTGAAGTCCGAGCCGAAGTTGCCCAGAAACTGGGCCGTCGGGTTGGCCAGCGGCTTGCCGGCCGCATCGTTGATAATCTGGCCGCTGGCGTTGCGCACGAAGGCCGTGCCGTAGAACTTGTCCGTGCGGTCGCCCTGGGCGAAGAAGGTGTTGTACACGCTCTGGCCCGCAGGCAGCTCGGCGTAAACTTCCTTGTAAGTCGCCCAGTTGGCCAGCACGTCCCAGCTAAAGCCGTTGCGGTTCTGCACCGGCGAGCCGTTCAGGCTCAGCTCGTAACCCGTCTTTTTGGTCTTCAGCGCGTTGATGTACTCCGTGGTGTAGCCGGTGGCCGACGAGAGCGGATTCGGCAGCACCCGAGGGCCGTCGAGGTACTGGAAAGCGGTGGCGCTCAGCCCCAGGCGGTTTTGCAGAAACTTGATGTCGAACCCTTCCTCGTAGTTCACGCGGGTGGTCGTTTTCAGATTGTCGGCAAACAGGTTGTCCGAGCCGTAGCCCGAGGTCTGGTTGTTGTAAGGCTTGCTGGTCGAGTAAAACGACTTCAGCGAATAATCCGGACCGTTGTAGGGCGAGTTGTAGGTGTTGCCATAGCCGAGCGGATTGGTAAAGAGCGAGTTGCCCGTCGTGCCGCTGAAGGCGGTAATCGAGTTGAACGGCGCCGGCCCGATGGTGGGTGACGTGGCGTCGGAGCGCACGTTAGCGTAGGAACCCCGGATTTTCAGGAAGGAAATCACGCTCGGCACCTTCACGTAATCGGATACCACCGAGGCCAACGATACGCTGGGGTAGTAGTAAGTAGTCGGCACCTGGAAGGCGGACGACTTATCAATCCGGCCCGTGGTGGAGATGGTGGCGTAGCGCCCCAGCGTGGCATCGAGCGAGTAGTAAGCGCTGATCACGCGCATCTGCGAGTTGAAGCTCGTGGACTGAATCGGGTTCTGCGAGTTGCTGAAAGCGTACACTTCCGGCACGTTCAGGTAGTCGGTCGAAGTCCAGTTCGAGTTGTAGGCGAAGTTGCGGACGTTGCCGCCCACCAGCCCCGAGATGTTCAGGAAGCTTTTGATGTTGTAGTCAAAGTTCAGGAAGCCTTCGGCGTTGTTGTCAAACAGGTCGCGGCGGTCTTCGCGGTAGTCGCCCTGGTTGCCCTCGCGGCCGTAGGGGTGGGCCGAAAACGGCATGCTCTCCGTGCGCAGCAGGTTGTAGGTGCTGATCTGCGTGCGCAGCGTGGCGCTGATGTGGCTGTTGAGCTTGTAGTTGCCGCTCAGGTAGCCGTAGGTATCGTTTTTGTGGTGGCTGCGGGTCCATTTTTCCACCATCAGCCAGGGGTTGTGGTAGCGCTGGTATTCGGCAAACACCGACTGCACGCCCACTTTGCCGGGCTGCCAGATGCCGCGAATATCCGGGGCGTTCACGTTCCAGTCGGCGCCCGTCCACACGGCCACGTTGTAGAGCAGGCTGTTGGGGCCGTAGTCCGCATCGGGGAAGTTGTCGGTAAACTGGCGGTTGAAGTCAATGTTGGCTTCAATCTTCAGCTTGGGCGTTGGGTTGAACGAACCGTAGAGGTTGAAGTTGACGATGTTGAGATCGTTGTTCGGGATGTAGCTCTGCTGGTGCGACTGCGACACCGAGAAGCGGGTCGTGTAGTTGTCGCCGTTCGAGCTGAGCGAGATGTTGTTGTTGGTCTGGTAGCCGGTTTGCAGGAAGTTTTTCAGGTTATCCTTGCCGCGGGCAATCCAGGGCGTTCCCTGGCGCACACCGTTCACAATCGGGCTGTCGTACTGCGGAATCGACTGGCCGTTGAAGTACGGACCCCACACGTCGTAGTCGCCGTCTACGCCGCCGGGGGCGCCGCCTTTGCCGTCCACAAACTGGTATTGGGTGTTTTCGCCCGGGCCGTACGAATCCTGCAGGCGCGGGAAGGCCAGAAAGCCCTTGTTCATCACGTTGCTGCTGTTGAGCTCCACCGTGAAACCCTTCTTGTTGCGGTTGCCTTTTTTGGTGGTGATCAGAATGGCGCCATTTTGCGCCCGGTTGCCGTAGAGGGCCGCCGCCGCCGGACCTTTCAGCACGGTGTATGTCTCCACGTCGTCGGGGCTGATGTTCCAGGTATCGGTGTTCACCGGAAAGCCGTCCACCACGTACAACGACACCGAGTTGCCCCGGATCGAAACCGTCGGGGCGCGCAGCATTTCGGCCGAAGGACCCACCGTCAAACCCGCCACCTTGCCCACCAGGCCCGAAATCGGATTCGGATCGCGGGCCCGGACCAGGTCCTCGCCGTTCACTTCCTGCAGGGCGTAGCCGATTTTGCGGGTTTCCTTCTTCACGCCCAGTGCTGTTACAACCACCTCATCGAGGGCGCGGGCATCGGTCAGCAGGGTGATAGCCAGGTTTTTTTGATCTTTCACCGCCACCTCCTGGGTCACCGAGCCCACGAGGCGAAACTGGAGCACCGTGCCGGGATTTACCATCAGGCTGAACCGGCCCTCGGCATCGGTGGCGGTGCCCTGAGTGGTGGTTTTCACCAGCACGCTCACGCCCGGCAGGGGCTGCTTTTTCTCGTCCGAAACGATGCCGTTGATGACGTTTTGCGCCAGCAGCATTTTGGGCAGCAAAGCCAGCAACACGACCAGCAAGGTCAGGTTGAACTGTCTATAGAGAATTCTCATGGGTTGGATTTAAGGTAA
>JAYWCH010000226.1:0-14517 GCA_043780755.1 Hymenobacter sp. | reverse complement strand
GCGTAGCGGAGCTACGCTCAGCATGACGAACGCTCAACTTGCTAAACAGCTTCAGTGAATGGAATAGACTTATTCGTGAATAACGAAATAACCGCTGGTTTTGCGGCGCCCGCGATCAGTAGGCCGACGGGTGACCAAGTCGGCGGCGCCGAGGCCGAACAACCCGGTTCGGGCCAGCGGCGTACCAGCGGGGCCGGCCGGAGTTCGGGGCGGTTACTTATTGGCTTCCTTATGATTGCATTCTATTCCCGTCTGGTGCTGGCGCTGCTGCTGACTGGTTTGACCTGCGCGCCCGCCCGCGCCCAGAAGGTGGGATTGGTTTTGAGCGGCGGCGGGGCCAAGGGACTGGCACACATCGGCGTGCTGAAGCAATTGGAAAAGAACCACATTCCGATTGATTATATCATTGGTACGAGCATGGGGGCGGTGATTGGGGCCATGTACGCGAGCGGGTACTCGCCCACCGAGATTGAGCAGATTGTACGTACGCCGGAATTTCAGTACTGGGTAAGTGGCAAGCAGCTGGAAGATAAAACCTTTAACTATCTCACGGCCGAGCCGTCGCCCTCGGCCCTGCGGCTGGGCGTGGCCATCGACTCCTCGCTGCGGGCGCGGGTGAGCACTAACCTGGTGAACGACCTGAACCTGAATTTTGCGCTGGCCAAGCTGCTGGCCCCGGCTGGCGCGAGCAGCCACTACGACTTCGACCAGCTCTTCGTACCCTTCCGCTGCCTGGCGGCGGAGGTCTTTACCCGCCGGCAGGTGGTGCAGAAAAGCGGCTCGGTATCGGATGCGGTGCGCAATTCGATGGCCGTGCCGCTGGCCTTCCGGCCCATCCGCAACCTCGACGGGCGCTACCTGTTCGACGGCGGCGTGTACAACAACTTCCCCACCGACGTGATGCGCAAGGAGTTCGCCCCCGACCTCATCATCGGGGTGAACGTGGGCGACGTGGCGTACAAGAAATATCCATTCAAAAACGACGACGCGCTGCTCACAGGTACCATCCTGTTTCTGGGCGCTAACGTGGCCGATACGCTCAGCGTGGGGCCGAACGGCATCTTCATTCAGCCCGATCTGGAAGGCTACGGCGGCGCCGATTTTGAGCGGGTGCAGGCCCTGATTGCCAAAGGCGACACAGCCGCGCAGCTAAAGATGGCCCTGATCAAGCAGCGCATCGGCCGGCGGGTAGATAGCCTGACCCTGAGCCAGCGGCGGCGAGCGTTTCAGAATAACGCCCCCACGCCGCGCTTCACCGAGGTACGGGTCAACGGTCTGCGCGAGGACCAGAACCACTACGCGGCGCAGTTTTTCCGGCGCACGGGCCGCACCTACACCATCGACGACGTGGAGGAAGGCTACTACCGGCTGGCGTCGGACGATTATTTCAAGAACATCTACCCCCGCATTCACTACGACGAAGCAACCAAGGGCTACGTGTTCAGCGTCGATGCCCAACGCAACAACAACGTAGCCGCCGAAGTGGGTTTCCTGCTCAGCAACCGGCCGATTGACAACCTGTACTTCGGCCTCGAATTCCGCTACCTGCGCCGCCTGCTCTACACGGCGGCGGCCAACGTGAGTCTGGGCCGCTTCTACAACGCCGCGCAGGGGTCGTTCCGCATCAATGTGCCGGGCCAGATTCCGTTCTACGTGGAGCCCACCGTTACCTACAACCAGTGGGATTTTCAGAACACCGGCGGCCTGCTGGGCCGCGACGTGCTCAGCACCCAGATCCGCCAGCAGGATACCAAGCTGGGCGCGCAGCTCGGCGTGAGTCCCAACTACCGCAGCCGGATGGTGTTCGACGTGGGCGCTTTCACGACCCAGGATAATTACACCAACTCCAATACCGTGAGCAGCGCCGACGTGCTCGACAAAACGATTTTCCGGGGCGGCACGGCGGCCCTGCAATTTGCCCGCAATACCCTGAACCGCAAGCAGTACGCCACCGCCGGCCTGCGCGTGGTGGGCACGGTGCGGGTCGTGACGGGCTCAGCCTCATTTTCCCCCGGCTCGACCTCACTCATTGCTCCCAACTCGCAGCACCACCAATGGGCGCAGCTGCGGGTGACGGGTGAGCGGTATTTCAAGCTCCGGGGCGACCACCACTCCTGGGGCTACTTTGCCGAGCTCACGGCCAGCGGCCAGGGGACATTCTCCAACTACCGCTCGTCGCAGACAACGGCGCCGGTCTTTGCCCCGCTGCCCGATTCACGGACGCTGTTTATGGATGCTTATCGCTCGCCCCGCTACCTGGCCGGCGGCCTGCGCTACACCCGGCCAGTCCTGGGCAAGCTGGAATGGCGCTCGGAAGTATTCGTCCACCTGATTGCCCAGCCCCTGGTGCAAAACGACCAGCAGGAAGCGGTGCGCAAACCGGGCCTCGACCGCCCGCGCCTGACGGCCAGCACCGGCCTCATCTTTGATACGCCCGTGGGCCCGCTCGCCCTCCACGCCCGCTACTACGACGATTCGTCCCAGCGTTTCGGCATCTTCGGTCACCTGGGCTTTCTCCTCTTTAGGGGCCGGGCGCTGGAATAAGCCGGCTTTTTGATCAGCCCCAACCCTCGAAGGCCGGTCTAATCCCGCTCCCGCAGCAGCGCCGCCACCCGGCCCGGCTCTTCGAGCGGCAGCAGGTGGCCCGCGCCGGGCACCACCACCAGGGACGTGGTCGGCGGTAGCCAGGGCAGCGTTTGCCGCCGTTGGGTGGCGGGCGTGATGGCCCGGTCCTCGGCCCCCACCAGCAGGTGGCAGGGCACCGCAATCTGACTGATTTCCGCCGAAATATCCTCGCGCGAACCCGCATCCAGCCAGGCGTCCCAGGCGGCCTGGCTGGTGCGCAGGCTGTCGGCAATAACGGCCGCGCGCCGGTCGGCGGGCAGGGGCCGTTGGGTGATTTTGTGGAAAGTTCGAACCGCCGCCCCGGGGTTGCCGAAGGCGGCCCGGGCGGCGGCCCGATCTTCGTCAGAGATGGGTTCGGGAGTGGGCGGCGAGGGAGACAGCAGCACCAGCCGGCGCAGCCCGGCCGGGCGCCGGGCTGCCAGCGCCAGCGCGATTTTACCGCCCATGCTGTGCCCGAGAAGAGTGAAATCCGTCATCTCGTGCTGCTGCACGTAGGCCGCAATCCAGTCGGCGTAGGCGCGCACCGAGTAGGCGAAGCCCGCCGGGGCAGCCTGCTGGCCGAAGCCGGGCAGGTCCGGTGTCAGCAGCCGGGTATCGGTGGGCAGCAGCGGGAAAAGGGCGGTGAATACCCGGCCGGAGCCGGCCCAGTAATGCAGCGCGAGGATGGTGGAAGGCATGGGAAAAAGGAGTACGGTCGGCTTTACGGCGAGACCGGAAGTAGCGATAAAAATCAGTTTCGGCCGCAAAAGTTTTCGGCAAGCCGCTGAAAATCCGCCCGCAATCCGATCAATAACCGCTACCGTAGATTCCAGCCTTGTTGGTCTCTGATGGTCGACGTGGCGGGTTCTGCCGGCCGCTTTACGCCCTACCCACTATTCCCGATCCGCTGCTATTTCCATCCTTTTCCTTTATCGTGACGAGCTTTTCTCCGGGGCGGTCAACCCGTCGGAGCCCGGCTGCCTCCCCTTCCCGTTATGAAATCAGCTCCGGCATTGCCCCTGACGATGGATGAAGAAGTACTGGTGCAGCGCCTGTTGGCCCGCGATGAACAAGCCCTGCGCTTCCTGCATGACCACTACGCCCGCAACCTGCGCACTGTGATTCTGCGCCTGGTGCGCGACGAGTCGCTGGCCCAGGACATCTTGCAGGAAGGACTGCTGAAAGTCTGGCTAAGCATTGCCAGCTACGACGCCAGCCGGGGCCGGCTCTTTACCTGGATGGTGCGGGTGTGCTGCAATCAGGCCATCGACGCCCTGCGCAGCCCGCGCTACCGCTTCCACAACCGCAACCGGTCGCTCGAAGACAGCGGCGTGCACCGGGCGCCGGCCAGCGTCACGTTCAACCCCGAACACATCGGCGTGCGCGAGCTCACGCTGCGGCTCAAACCCCGGCAGCGCGAGGTGATCGACCTGCTCTACTTCAACGGCTGCACTCAGGCCGAAACCGCCGAGCAGCTTGGCATTCCGCTGGCCACGGTGAAAACCCGGGCGCGGGCCGCCCTGCTGGTCCTGGCCCAGCTGGCCCGGTGAGGCCGCCGCCCAGGATTCAGCCAAGGCCTTCTCCCCGCCGCCGGTTTTCATTTATCCGAATCCCGCTTTAAAAGCAAAAGGCCCTTCCCACTACGGGAAGGGCCTTTTCTTATTCGCCGGCGAGCCGGAAGCAGCCTTATTCTTTAATCAGGCGCTTGGTGAGGGTGATGAGCTGCCCGTTGTTCTGACCGCGCACCAGCACCAGGTAAGTGCCGCTGGCAATGGTGTTCAGATCCAGCGGGTGGGCCTGACCGGCGGCCAGCGTGGCGCTGAGTACCGTCCGGCCGGCGGCGTCGAGGACGCTCACCGAGTAGCTGCCAGTGGGCAGCTGGGTGAGGTCGAGGCTCGTGGTCGTGGTGGCCGGGTTCGGGAACAGGCTGATGGCCGGCGTGAGCACCGGCGTGAACGTCACCGAGCGGACCGGCGAGTGCGTGCTGGTGCCGTCGGCATCCACCTGCGTGAGGCGGTAGTAGACGATCCCGCTCACCCGGCGGCCGATGCCGGCGTCGGTCAGGGTGTAATCGGTTGGGACAACCGAGTTACCCTGACCTTTCACCTGGCCGATTTTCACGAAGTCCGTCCCGTTGAGGCTGCGCTCCACGTCGAAGTGATCGTTGTCTTTCTCCGAGGCCGTGCGCCAGCTCAGGGCGGCATCCACGTTTTTCAGGGCCTGGGCGGTGAACAGGGTCAGCTCTACCGGCAACGGATTAGGGCTGGTGGTCAGGGCCACGGAGTTGGTGTTCACGCCGCCGTTGAGGTCGCGCGAGGTCACCGTCACCGCCGGAATCGAGCCGCCCGCCCGGGGGAACAAGGCGGGATTAACCACCGTGAACAACCCGGTAGCCCGGGCGAAGCCGACGCCGAAGCCGGCCAACTTAGTCGAGTCGGCCGCGCTGATTCGGGCGATGCTGATGCCGTTGCTGATCGGGCCAGTGCCGGTAGCCGGCGCGGCGCCGGTAGCCGGGTCGTAGATAAGACCGGCGGTATTGTACTGCGCCGCGTTCGGATCGATGGCATAAGCCAGCACATCACCAACCTTGTAGCGATTCGCCACCCCGCCCTTGGTATTGGTGGGACGGGTGTAGACGGAGCTCAGATCCTGCGCCACCGGAATGGCGTAGCGGGCCGGAGCCGACACGGCGCCGTTGTTATCGGCCACCGTGTAGGTGAAGAACGAGTTGCCCACGAAAGTGCTCACCGGCGTGAACGTCAGCTTGGCAATATCCGCTGGCGCGATGACCTGACCGGCGGTTACCGCGTTGCCGCCGAGTTTGAGCACGCCCTGGGTAGTCGCGTTCGGGATGCTCGTAATCATGTAGCTCGAGATGGTGCCGCCGGCATCGGTCCCGCTGAGGGTGGTGAGGGGCAGGGCCGTGTTGGCCGTGTTGCCGAGCGGCGTCTGGGCGACGCTGTTCACCACGTCATTGGCCACCGGCACCGCGTTGGCGGGCGCGGTCGTAGTGCTGGTGGTCGCATTCGACGTGCCGGTGGTCGTGGTGCTCACCGCGCCGCTGACCGTGAACGTGCCGCTGGGCGCGGTGAAGCTGATCACGTTCGTGACCGACTGGCCGGCCGGCACGGTAGTGCCCGAGCCGCCGAAAACGGTGATCGCGCCGCCGGGATTATTCACCGCCGCGCCGCCATTGACCGAGTAAGAAGTCACGCCGGCGGGCAGGGTGAAGGTCACCGTGAAGTCGGCGGCCGGGGCCGGACCGTTGTTGGTTGCCGTCAGCGGATAGCTGACGGTGGTACCGGCCGTCGTCGTGGCCGGACCGCTGATGCCGACGGCCACCACGGTTGGCGTGGTGATGGTCGTGGTGCTGACCGCCGCGTTATCCGCCGTATTCCCGTCGGGATTATCAGCCGAAGCCGTGGCCGTAAGCACCACCGGGCCGGTAACCGGCATCGGGAAGGCAATGGTGTTGGTCGTATTGCCGTTCGCCGCCAGCGTCGTCAGCGTTGGGAAAACGACGGTGCCCGTGACAGTGTTGTACGTGATCGTACCGGTACCCGCGGCGTAGCTCACGATGCCCGTGGCCGGGTTGTAAGAACCGGCCGTGTTGTTGATCCGCAGCGTAGTCGGATCGAGGCTCGCGGGCAGGGCCACGGTCTGAATCACGTTCTGCGCGGCGGCGGCGGCCGTCGTGGTGACGGTATAGGTGCCCAGGGCGCCGGCGGCCAGGGTCGCGGTCGTCGGCGTAATGGTCGTAGCCAGGTTGGCAGCGGCCAGGGTCGCTTTCTGAGTTAGCGTGCTGAGCACGGCCGAGTTGTTGGCCAGATTGCTTTCGTTCCCGGCCGTTACGGCGGCGGCAATGTCGATCTGGGCCGTTACCGGCGCCACGAATTGCAGCGTAGTTACCACGCTGGTCCCCACCGGACCGACGGTAACCGCCGGCAGAGTCAACAGGCCGGAAACCGTGTCGTACGTCGGACCATTGGTACCGAACGTGATGGTCGTCCCGCTGAGCGTGCCGGCCACGTTATTCACCAGCGAACCCGCCACGCCTAAACCGGTGGGCAGCTGCACGGTAGTCGTCTGCTGACCCGCCGCCGAAGCGCCGTTGTTCACCACCGTAGCAGTGTAGAACACGGTGTTGCCCTGCAAAGCCTGCGCCGGCCCGGACAACGCCACGGCCAGATCCTGAAGTGCCACCATGGTGTTGCTGATTACCGCCGAATTGTTGCTCAAAGCGTTATCCGTCGTGGTCGTGCTCACGGCTGCAACCGCCTGCAACGGCACGCTACTGGTGGGAGCGGCGAAGCTGATGGTGTTGGTCTGCACGGCGCCCCCGGCCAGCGTGGCCAGCGTGGGTAGGGTTAGCAGCCCGCTGCTCACGTTGTAGGTGGCGCCGCTGGCGAAGGAGATTACGCCCGCATTCAGGGTACCAATCACGCCGTTCAATTGCAGCGAAGCAACGGGCAGGCCGCCGGTAATGGCGACGGTCTGCACCACGTTCTGCGCCGGAGCGGTGGCTCTGTTCACGGTTTGCACGCTGTAAGTCACTTGTTGACCGGCTGTCAGGCTGCTGCCCGTGGTCGTAGTGCCGCCTTCCAAGCGGCTCAGGCTAATGGCCAGATCAGTGGTGGGCTGAATTTCGGTCTGCACCGTCGCCACGTTGTTGCCCGGCACCGGATCGCTCGTGGCCGCGCTCACGCTGGCGGTTACCGTCAGGGCCGGACCCGCGCCCGGTGCCGGCAGCACAATAGTGTAGCTCTGCGGCGTGGCCGCGCTGCCCTGACTGGTCAGAACCGGCAGCGTCAGAATACCCGTGCTCACGACGTACACCGGCCCGCTCGCCCCGAAGGTGATCTGGCCGTTGCTGAGGGTGCCCGCCACGTTGCCTACCGTGAAGCCCGTCGTGCCCAGGCCCATTGGGAGGCTCACCTGCGTTTGCACGCCGGTGGCCGTGCCGGGGCCGTTGTTGCCCTGGGTTACCGTGTAGGTGGCCGCCGCGCCCGGGGCCACCTGGCTCGGGCCGGTGGCCGTCACGTACAGGTTGCTCTGGGTGGAGGTGGCACCCGTCACGGCTACGCTGGTGGAATTGCCGGCCCCGTTGAGGTAGGCCACGTTGTTGGTCGTAATCGGATCGCCGGCGCCGGTGGTGTTCGGCGTCACACTGGCCGAGGGCGCGAAAGCCGCCGTGGCCGCGAAGCTCACACTGTTGGTCTGCACCTGCGCACTCGCCAGGTTCAGCAGCGGGAAAGTCACGAGGCCGGAGCCCGCGTCGTAGGTGCCGCCGTTGGTGGCAAACACCCCGTTCAGGCCGATGGGCAGCTGCACGGTCTGGGCGGCGCCAATCACCGGCGACGGCCCGTTGTTGGCGCTAGTGATGGTGTAGGTAGCCAGGTTGCCAGCGACCACCGAAGTAGGGCCACTCAGCGTGGTGGCCAGGTCGAACTGCGGCGTCACGAGCAGCGTGATAGCCGCCACGTTATCTACCAGATTCACGTCGGGGCTGCTGTTGTTCACCGCCGCTGTCACCGCGAGAGGGCCCGTGCCGGGCGCCAGGAACGTCGCACTGAAGGTAGACGTGCTGCCGGCGCTCATCCTGGTCAGCGTGGGGAATGTTACCAGGCCCGTCGTCCGGTCGTAGGTCGCGGCCACGCTGGCCCCATTGCGGGTGAAAGTGGGCGTCCCGATCAGATTGGCGGGGAGCTGCAGCTGCTGCACCGCGTCGGCCAAGGTGCCGGCGGGGCTGTTGTTGGCCGTTGTCCCGGAAACCGTTACTGGCTGTCCGGCCAGCACCGTAGCCCCGGTAGCCGGCGCCGTGATGCTGGTCGCCAGGTCGAGCTGACTGCGCACATTCACCACGAATGTGGCCTGGTTGGAGACGATTCCGGCCACATCCATTACGGTGTAGGGAATGAAAACGGTACCCAGGAAACCAGTAGTCGGGGTGAAGATCACCTGGCCCGAGCTGTTGGCGTAAACAGTACCCCCATTCACCAGAAGCGGATTAGCAGACGTGCCCTGCTGCAGGCCCACAATCCCGGGCCGCAGATCTACCGTGGTCTTGTCGATGGCTTTACCATTAGCACTCAGACGGTCGTTCGCCGTTACATCAAACGTCACGGCCGTGTTCAGCGGCGTTGTCACCACGTCATCGACGGCCACGATGGGCGTGCCGAGCGGAATGGTGTACGTCGCCGTGTTGTCACTGCCGGCCCCGTTGCTGTCCGTGCCGGTGTACGTAAACACGGCTTGCGAACCGGTGAACGCGGCCGTAGGGTTGAAGGTCAGATTACCCGCATTAGCTACGGGAATAACGTCGCCTACTTTCACGGCCACGCCGCTCAGCGCGAGCACGCCACTAGCCGGATCGGGCAGGGATTGAATGGTGAAGGACGCCAGCGTCGGCCCGCCCGAAGAAGTACCACTCAGGGCCGGAATGGCCGTTGCGGGAGCATTTTTGGGCAGCGCGGGAGAAGTTACATTATTAACGATCAGGGTCTTGGTGCAGGTGCCGAAGTACACATCATCCAGCCCGAAGTCGTTGCCGCCGGCCGCCCGGTTCACATCCCGGATTTCAAATACGGCCGAAGTGCTGTTGCCCGAATACCACACGTCCGATAGCTTGACGTAATTGGTCGTGCCGTCGAGCGTCGTGACAACCGAAGTGGATTCATTGTTAATAACGAATCCCAGCTGGGCCGGACTGGCCGGGTTAACACTGTTGGCGTACACCGAGAACGTGTAGTAGCGATTGGGCAGTACCGTTACCGTCTGCGAATACACTTTCTGGAGGTTGGCAGCCCCGTTCACAATCATGAAATTGTCGCCGGCACCCGTACGACCTGTACCCTTAAAGTTAGGGTGATATTGGCTGGCGTCGCTGCCCACACCGTACAAACCCTCAGGGACCAGCGCGTTAGCTGATTGTGCCACATAACCGTAAGAGCTGGTGAAACCGGTATTCCCCGCCGTGAAGCTGGGGTTTTGCAGCAGGTTCGGGCCCGTGCCCGAGGTGCAGACCAGGTTCGGGTCGTAGATGCTCAGGCTGACCGGCGAGATATTGGAGCAGGTAGGCGTGGTACCGACCTGGCAAATCTGATAGGTGAAGCTATCCGAGCCGATGTAGTTCGGGTTGGGCGTGTAGGTGTAGTTACCGTTGGCATTCAGCGTAACGGCGCCGTGGGCCGGGTTGGTTACGAGGGTGGCCGTGAAGGCAGTGGTCGCGTCGGGGTTGCTGTCGTTCAGGATCACGCTGGCCAGGATTTTGGTATTGGCCGCCAGGCTGTTGTTGTCGCTGAACGTGACGAAGCGGTTGGCCGGCGTCACCGTGATGGCCAGCGTGCTCGCGTCGGGAGCGGTGTTGCTGCCCTGGTTGGTATCGGTGCCCACGGTGCTCGTCATCGAGTAGTTGCCGAGGGTGGTCGGGGCCGTCAGCGTGAAGCTGTAGGTATTGCTGGCGCCGCTGGCCAGCGTTACGGGCGCCGCGCCGAAGGTCAGCGTCCCGTTGCCGGCGGAGTAGGTGCCGCCACTGGCCGTCACCTGATCAGCAGTCAGCGTTGCCCCTACGGGCAGCGTGATGACCTGCGTGACCTGCGTAGCGCGCGCGGGACCGTTATTGGTAAACACGGCCTTGTACGGGCCGCCGGGCTGCCCCTGCCCGAGCTGGACCGGGCCGGTCAGCGTAGTCGTGACATCGGCCACGGCCAGCGTCACAGGAATGGTGAAAGTGGCCGTGTTGGAAACCTCCCCGCTGTTATCGGTCGCGGCGTAGGTAAAGCTGGCGTTGCCGCTAAACCCGACGGCCGGATTGAATACCAGGCCACTGGCCGTGCGAATCACCTGATTGGCAGTCACGGCCGTCGTCGTCGTTCCGTTGTTGTAGCTCAGCACGCCGGCGGCGGCGGCCGGCAGCGTCAGGATAGTGTAAGTGTCGATCTGCCCGTCGGGGTCCGTCGCACTCAGGGGTACCAGAGCCGTGGGGCCGCTGTTGCTGAGCATAGCGGGCGAGTTGGTCACGTTATTGGCCACCGGCACCTGCGACATGCTGGCGCACAGGACCGAGTTGGGCACGACCTGCCGGGCGATGCCCGCATCCGTACTACTGTACTCGAATACCAGGTTGTTGTCGCCAGCCTGCTCCCCGTAAAAGATGAGGACGTTGTGCACCCCGGCCGATAAAGTCAGGGTCGTCTGCACCAAAGTGGCGCCGTGGGCACCGCCGTTGTTAATTGTCGGGGTTCCCAGCGGCGAGGACAAGGCTGCGCCATCGAGCCACATATCCGAGGCGTCGTCCGAAGTCAGGTAGAACGTATAGCTGCCCGCCTTGGCAATGTTAATACTGCCCCGGTACCGGGCACTGAAGGCATCGGGATTATCGGCCGTACCGGTAGCGGGCGGCACGATATTGCCCCAGCTATTGGTCGCGGGAAAATTCACCACGCCGTCCGTGCGCACCACGCCCGGAGTTTTACCCGCGAAGTAGGTCAGGTTGTCCGCGAAATAACCCGCGAAGTATTCCCCGTAAAGACCGCTGCTGGCCGTGGCGCCGTAGGGCGCGCCCGCGCAGCCGTTCACCGGCAGCGTCACCACCGTGGACGCTTTCGCGCCGGCCTGACTGCCGTTGTTGTTGGCCGCCGTGGGGTCAGTTGAACTAGCCGTTGATGCCGCCGTGCCCGCCAGGGTGCCCGTATAATTCGGCGCGTTGAACGTGATGGCGAAGGTGACGGTGCTGCCGTTGGGCAGCGAAGCCGTAGTCGGCAGCGTCACCAGCCCGGTAGTATTGTTGTAAGTAGCGCCGGCGGGCAGGGCCGATGGCGGCAGCAGCAGCGCGGCCTGGAGCTGCACCGTGGGCACCACGCCGGTAGCCGTGGTGGGGCCATTGTTTTTCACCGTCGTGGTGAAGGTGAGGCTGTTGCCCGCCAGCAGCGCGGTTGGCGCCACCGCCAGCGTCGTGACGACATCGGCCGCCGAGGCAATCACCGGAATCGTGTAAACCGCCGGGGCGGAACCGTTGCCATTGGCATCGGTGGCGGTGTAGCTGAACGTGGCCGGCGTGGTTGCGCCGGCGGCCGGCTGGTAAGTCAGCAAGCCGATATTGGCGGCCAGCAGCGTGAGATTGGAGTTGGCAGTTACCGCCGTGCCATTGTAAAACAGGGTGCCCGCCGTAGCCGGGGCCACGGTGTAGCTGCGAATGCTGTTGCCGGTACCGCTGGCCGTGGCTGACAGATTAGGCGACAACACCACCGGCCCGCTGGTATTCACGATTGGCGAGTTGGTCGCGGCGTTGGCCACCGGCGCGGTATTGCCGGGAGCAAGCAGGGACACATCGTCGATGCCGAAGTCATTACTGCCGCCCACCAGGTTAGTATCGACTATCTGAATGGTCAGCGACGTGTTGATGGTCGTGGTAATAACCACGCTGTTTTGCTGCCAGGCTCCCGTCGTATTGGGGTTGATAAAGGGAGTGCCCGCGTTGATGAACGGGCCGGCAGCGGTTGGGCTCGAACTCACCTGCAAGCTCGGCAGGCTGCCCGCGTTGCTGTTGAGCTGCCAGAAGGCGAAAGTGTACTGGGTATTGGGCAGCAGACCCGTAATCGTCTGCTGCCAAACGTATTGGCCTGCCGTTCCCGAGCCATCACCGATCAGGTAAAGGCCCGTTCCGTCGCCGCTGGTGTGGTCGTTGTACTTGTTGAAACCCCCATTATAGGTTGATTCGTCGGCCCGGACAGTGTAGCTGCCCGGGCCGTTGTTGGCAGTGCCTACAAATCGGTACTGACTGACAAAGCCCGAATTCCCCGATTCGAAACCGGGGTTGGTAATCAGGTTCTGGGCCTGAGCGGTTGGGCCACCGGCCAGCAGTCCAGCCAGCCCCAAGCCCACAACAACCCCGAGCCGGCTGCCGACACAGCGCCTCAACCAGGGTATAAAACAAAGTAAAAAAGCCGGTAAAGTACTTTTCATAAAAAAAGGAAAGAAAGGGAAATACTATATTTTTATTATTATTTAATGACTTTAAACGCGATAGTAAGCCGAGCAAACAGTACTGAATCAGAAATTGAAATGCTGCAAAGACAAAATTATTACCACACCCCGATCACCCGATTTATCTTCGATGAATAAGTATATTTTGTCGGTGAAAGGATCTTTTATCGGCCTAGAGTGATATCAGTGCTTGACAGTTAAAATGGATAAGTTTAATTTATAATTTGATAAGTGCCACGATAAGTCAATCTATTTAATATGAATATTAATGTTTAATGAATTTTAATATTGAATCTTCCTCGGACACGCGGACCGCACGACGGGTTGACAATCCCCAATTACTGCATTCAAAGCTATTTGAGGCCGTTTTTTTGATCCTAGCACCGCCGCCACGGTCTTGCGCCGCAACCCGCTCCGGGGCGGGTAATACAACCCTGGGCGACGGCGGCAGACACCACCTGGATTCGCTCCCCAGCCCCGACTATTGAGGCGGCGGAAGGCCCGGATTTCGCGTGAAAAGATCGCCAAACATGACCGGCCGGTTCAACCCGCGGCCAGTTACTTACGGGTAATATGCAATTTGAGTCGCGGGTCCCAAGTACCGGAAAGAATGATTATCTTTAATAGTAATCGCTTATGAAATAAATTACTACTTATATATATTTTTCATATTTAATACCACTGCCTTTTTCCTGATTCAGCCCGGCCCGGGCTTCTTCTTTAACATTGGCAATTAGTATACTTAAACTGTTTAGTGCAATTAATTATCTTCATGAGCATATGAAATTTCATTATCTGTGGCTACTGGGGATGATCTGTTTACTCGGCCAGCGTGCGGCACAGGCGCAGCACGTTTTCACCGAGACCAACCTGAGCCCGTACCGCCAGAGTTTTGACGCCCTGAGCGGCACCGTGGCGCTCACGGGCAACCGGCTAAACTTGATTCCGGAAGTGTACACCCAGGCCGAGTTTGGGGTCTTGCCCGCCACTTCGCCCTACGCGCCCCCTTCTTTCGTGGCCAATGATGGCTCCGTGATTGCCGCCAACTATTACCACTTTGGCTACGCAAGCGGGGCCGGGGCGGCCGACCGGGCGCTGGGCGGCATCGCGGCCACCACCACGGCCGACGGAATCGGGTACGTGGGCCTGCGGTTTAAGAACGGTACGGCGGCCACCACGATTCAGAATCTGGAGGTGGAATACGCCATGGAGCAGTGGTATAATTCGGGCCGGGTAGACGGGGCGCAGGTGGTGGTTTCGTACCTGAAAAGCACCGCGACCACCACCATTACCAGCCTGTTGCAAAACGCGGGGAGCTGGACGACCATTCCCGCCCTGCAGGTCAATGCCCCATCCACGGCCACCGTCGTGGCCAACCGCGACGGCAACGCCGCCTCGAACCGCCGGGTGAGCAAAACAACGGTGACCGGCCTCAACCTGGCGCCGGGCGCGGAAGTCATGGTGCGCTGGGCCTACGCCCTGAACAACACCACCAACGGCAACGGCCTGAGCGTTGATAACGTGGTAATTACGCCCCAGACCCGGATATTTTACTCCTCGCCCACTGCCACGGATGACCTAACCAACCTGGCAAAGTGGAGTACTAGTACCGATGGGACCGGCCTCGCTCCCACCAGCTTCGTAGCTGATAACCAGGTATTTTACGTGCAAAGCACCAGCGGCACGGTGGCGGCGGCCATCGACCGGATCGGGATTACGACGGGCGCGACCATCTGGACGGTTGGCGGCGCCAACTCCAAGATTGTGGTGGGCACACCCACGGTGGCGGCGGCGCTGCGGGTGGCGCCCACCAAAAACATCGTGGGCACAATTGATGTGGGCGTCGGGTCGTACTTCTACCATAATCACCCCGTGAACCCAACTTTCACGCTGGGCACGCTGGCGACGACAAGCACGGTGGAGTATAAC
>JAYWCH010000225.1:0-5474 GCA_043780755.1 Hymenobacter sp. | reverse complement strand
CGGCTCGGGCTCGGCTTCGTTTGAAATTATCCGCGACCTGGTGGAAAAGCTCCCGGTGATGGTCACGCCGCGCTGGCTCAATTCGCGCTGCCAGCCCATTGGCATTCGCGACATTATGTACTACCTCACGACGGTGCTGGACAATTCCGCCTGCTTGGGCCGGGCGTTCGACGTGGGCGGGCCCGACGTGCTCACCTACCGCCAGATGCTGCTCGGACTCTCGGCCGAGCGCGGCTACAAACGCTGGATTGTGACCGTGCCCGTTCTCACGCCCCGGCTCTCGTCGTGGTGGCTGTATTTGGTCACGAGCACCACTTTTTCGCTGGCCCAAAGTCTGGTCGAAAGCCTGAAAAATGACACCGTGTGCAACCCGCGCCGCAGCATCGACGCCGTGGTGCCGCACGAGTGCATGAGCTACCGGGCGGCGCTGAAGCTGGCCTTCCAGCGCATCGAACAAAACGAGGTCGTCAGCTCCTGGAGCGATGCGCTCAGCTCGGGCACCATGCGCCAGGACTACATGGACGCCATTCAGATCCCCAAAAACGGCATGTTCTTCGACCGCCAGCTCCTGCCCTTTCGCCGGCCCGTGCCGGAGGTGCTCGATAATATCTGGCGCATCGGCGGTGAGCGGGGCTGGTACAAAACCGACTGGCTCTGGCGCCTGCGCGGGCTCCTGGACAAGGCCGTGGGCGGCGTGGGCCTGCGCCGGGGCCGTCGCTCGCCCAATCACCTCCGTGCCGGCGACCCGCTCGACTTCTGGCGCGTGCTGGTGGCCGACCGCGCCGGCCGCCGCCTCTTGCTGTACGCCGAGATGAAGCTCCCCGGCGAAGCCTGGCTGCAATTCCGCATCGTGGATCAGCCCGATGGCAGCACCGCCGTGGAGCAGCTCGCCGCCTACCGCCCGCGCGGCCTGGCCGGACGGCTCTACTGGCTGGCCGTGCTGCCTTTCCACGGCATTATTTTCAAGGGCATGATTAAGAATCTGGTGGAATACGGCGCGCAACAACAGCTCGCGTAGCCGGCAGCACAGGTTGGTTGATAATTGACGCTATTGATACCCGTTCCGACTTGGCTCACAAGACGGATGTAGAGATGCGGCTCTATTGCCACATCCCATTTCTGAAGGAGTAAAGTGCCTTGTCATCAGTTAAAAACCGGTACCACGCGACCGTCTTCCACTTTTAGCGCGGCGTCGTATTTTTTGCCGGTTTTGGCGGAGATGAAGCCTTTGATGACGCTGGTTTCGCCGCGGCGCAGCAGCAGCTTCAGCTGGGTTTCGGTGAGGACTTTGCCGCCCCACTCGAAGGCTACGCGGAACTGGCAGTCCTCGCGGAAGCGGGAGCAACCGTAGGCTGCTTTGCCCTTGAGCATGGTGCCGAGCTTGCAGACTGGACACGGAATCTGGCCGGGATCGGTAGCGGTGCTCGGCTTGCTTTCGGCGGCGAGCAGCAGCGTGGGCTGGTGCCGGGCGTCGAGGCCGATGGAGGCGTCAAACTTTTGGCCCTCCGCCCCCACAAAGCCTTTCATAATGGGCGTCCGCCCTTTGCTGAGCAGCGCTTTTACCTGCGGGTCGCTGAGCCGTTTACCGTGGATTTCGGTGGGTAGCCGAAACTGGCAGCCCTCCCGGAAACGAGCGCAGCCGAAGGCCATTTTGCCCCGCACCACGTAACCCTGCCGGCACGCCGGGCAGTAGCCCAGGCCCGCCCCCACAACCCCGGCCGGCCCCGGACTCTTGGTCGATTTGGACGCCGCCGCGCTGGCCAGACTCTGGCTCACGGCCAGCTCGGCGCTGCCCGAGGTCACGGCCCGGCCCGAGCTGTCGGTTTTCACTTCCTGCACCATCTCGCGCACCAGGGCGGTCAGCTCGCCCAGAAAGGCTTCCGACGAGAGCTCGCCCTTTTCAATCTGCCGCAGCTTGCGCTCCCACTGCCCGGTGAGCTCCGCCGATTTTAGGGTGGGGTTGCGGATCAGGCCAATCAGCTCGACGCCGGTGGGCGTGGGCAGCAGGCGCTTTTTCTCGCGCCGGATATAGTTGCGCTTAAACAGCGTTTCGATGATGGCGGCGCGGGTGCTGGGGCGCCCAATGCCGCTTTCCTTCATGGCCTGGCGCAATTCTTCGTCGTCGATGTTGCGGCCGGCCGTTTCCATGCCGCGCAGCAGAGTGGCTTCGGTGTAGTCCTTGGGCGGCTGGGTCATCTTGCTGTCCAGCCGGGGCTGGTGGGGGCCGCTTTCGCCCTTCACGAAGTTGGGCAGCACCGTGGCTACCACGTCTTCTTCGGCTTCGCCGGGGCTGGCGGCGCCCGGCGCGGGAGCGGACTTGGGGGCCTGCTGCTCCTCAGGATTACCGTAAACCACCCGCCAGCCGGGGCTGAGAATCTGCCGGCCGCGCACCCGAAACGGGCGTTCGGCGGCCTCGGCCAGCACGGTGGTGTTGCTCACTTCGCAATCAGGGTAGAAAGCGGCGATGAAGCGGCGGGCGATGATGTCGTACACGCTGCCGTCCATACCACCGCCCGGCCCGGCCGCGCCGGTCGGAATAATGGCGTGGTGATCGGTGACTTTGTTGTTATTGAAAACCTTCGGCGTCTTGGGAATTTTAACCGCCAGCAGCGGCGCGGTGAGGCTTTCGTACCCAATGCCGCGCAGGATACCGGGGATTTTCGGGTACTGATCGTCGGGCAGAAATGTGGTATCGACGCGCGGATAGCTAACGGCTTTTTTCTCGTACAGGCCCTGCACAATCTTAAGCGTGTCCTCGGCCGAGAGGCCCAGCTGGTTGTTGCACTGCACTTGCAGGGAAGTCAGGTCGAAAAGCCGGGGTGGCGATTCGCGGCCTTTTTTGATCTCCACATTGGTCACCACCAGCGGGGCGGGGCGCACGGCTTCGAGGGCGGCGTTGGCTTCGGCCTCGGTCACAAAATAGCCCAGCGCCCGCAGCCGGGCTTGATTATCGGGGGCGGCATCGGCGTCTTTGGCCTGCTCGGGCGCGGCCATGTGGCTGAACATGGTGCCCCGGTATTCGGTCCGCAAAACCCAGTACGGCTCCGACCGGAAGTTCTGGATTTCGTGCCAGCGCTCCACCAGCAGCGCCAGCGTGGGAGTCTGCACTCGCCCGATGCTCAGCAGCTGCTTGTCCTGGTAAGTCGTGTATTTGAGGGTAAACAGGCGGGTGGCATTCAGGCCCAGCAGCCAATCGCCCACGGCGCGGCTTTTGCCGGCCTGGTAGAGGCTGTCGAATTCCTTGGCTTCGCGCAGGTTTTCAAAACCCTGACGGATCGCTTCTTCGGTGAGGGAGGAAATCCAGAGGCGCTTCACGGGCTTGCGGCACTTGGCCTCCATCAGCACCCAGCGCTGAATGACCTCGCCCTCCTGCCCGGCATCGCCGCAGTTGATGACCTCGGTGGCCTCATCCACCAGCTTTTTAATGGTCTGAAACTGCTTCACCACGCCCTCATCGCGGCGCATGAGCTTGATGCCGAACGACTCGGGAATCATGGGCAGGTTGTGCAGGCTCCAGCGCTTCCACTGCGGGTCGTAGTCGTCGGGCTCTTTGAGCTGGCAGAAGTGGCCGAACGTCCAGGTTACCTGGTAGCCGTTGCCTTCCAGATAGCCGTCCATGCGGCGGGTGGCCCCCAAAACGGTGGCGATTTCGCGGGCCACGCTCGGCTTTTCGGCAATGCAAACAATCACTTTTTTTGCTGATTAAACGGAAGTCACCGATTGAGGAGTCGGCGGCGGAATCAACAAAGGTAATCGGGAAAAGGATCGGTTTTGAGCCCCGGCCGCGTGGGCCGGGCCTGCGCCCGCGCAGCTAGCGGCAACGTCCTTAAAAGCTGGACTATTCCAGATCCACCAGGGCGGTCGTCAGCTCCCAGTGTAGGCTGTTTACCAGGCGCTTGGCCTCTTCCAGGCGGGAGCCCGCGTAGCACTGGTCCGGAGCCGAATCGGCGGGATTGGCCGGATCGCATTCGCGCAGCCCCGCCAGCGTCGTAAGCCGGCTGAGCGAGTTCTGCAAAGGGCGGTCGAAGCGGACGCGCAGCGCCGGGGCCAGTCGTTGGTCGGCCGCCTGCAGGACTTGCAGTTGCAACAGATCCTGCGCCACCAGCGCCAACTGCTCCAGCAGCGCCCGCTCGGCCTCGGCGAGCCGACGGGGCCGGCGATCGAGCACGCAAAGCGTGCCGATGGCCATGCCCCCGGGCGCGCGGAGCGGCAGGCCCACGTAGAAAGCGAGCTGCATTTGCTGCGCCGCAAAAGGGTTGACCAGGGCGCAGGGCTCCGTGGCCAGGTCCTCAAATACCGTGAGCCCGTCGTTGAGAATGGCAATCGAACACATACTGTCCTCCCGATTGATCCCGGTGGCGTCGGGCAGGCCGCTATTGCCCACAAACAGCATATCCGACGCCCGCACCAGCGAAATCAGAGCAATAGGTGCATCGAGCAGCTTGGCCACGACGCTTACAAAATCGTTGAACAGCGCCTGCCCGGGAGTCCCCAATACCTGATAAGGCTGAAGCGCTTCGAGCCGCTCGTGCTCGTAAGAAGGAATCAGGTCCGGGTATAAGGTTGGTTGCATAAGAATTTATTGATCCATATATTAACCATCCCAACTAATCAAAGGTTCAGCTACCCGCCAATCGGACCCCCACGGAGGCCTATACTACCGGCGCGGCGGCAGCTTCCTGCGCCAGCCGCAACTTACTGTTTTTCCGGCCGTAACCGTAGTAAATAGCCAGGCCCAGCGCCAGCCATACCAACAGCCGCGCCCACGTTTCCCAGGGCAGCGAGAACATCATCACCAGACACACGATGATACCCAAAATGGGCACCACAGGCACCCAGGGCGTACGGAAGCTGCGTGGCGCGTCGGGGTTGGTGCGGCGCATAATCAGCACGCCGAGGCAGACCATGACGAAGGCCAGCAGGGTGCCGATACTCGTCATTTCGCCCACTACGGCGATGGGCACAAAGCCCGCGAACAGGCTGATAAACAAGCCCAGCAACAGCGTGGAATGCACGGGAGTGCGCGAGGTGGCGTTTACCCGCGAGAAAATCGGCGGCAGCAAGCCGTCTTTCGACATGGAAAAAAACACCCGCGACTGCCCCAGCAGATCGACCAGAATTACGGACGTGTAGCCGATGAGGATGGCCATGATCACGGCCGAAGTCAGCCAGCCGTAGGGCGTTTTTTCGATGGCAATGGCCACCGGGGCGGCGCTGTTTTTGAACTCGGTATAGTTGGCCAGGCCGGTGAGCACGTGCCCGAACAACACGAACAGAACGGTGCACACCACCAGCGAGCCAATGATACCAATGGGCATATTGCGCTGCGGGTTTTTGGTTTCCTGCGCCATCGTCGCCACGATGTCGAAACCGATGAAGACGAAGAAAATGACGCCCGCTCCGCGCAGAATTCCGCTCAGGCCAAACTCGCCAAACTTACCGGTGTTGGCCGGAATGTAGGGCTGATAGTTGGC
>JAYWCH010000224.1:0-41439 GCA_043780755.1 Hymenobacter sp. | reverse complement strand
GCCCCCCGGGCGGGCGGACCGCTTGCTGACTCACAGCGTCATTTCTGGACTTTGCCTAACATTTTTGGAATAAAAGCCAGTAAATTTGGGAGGTGAATGGCGGCTCCGCTGTTGCCGGGTCGCCACGGCTTTTTTGTCTTTCCTCAATCCCGTTTATGATTGCCTACCTCGACGGTAAACTTGCTTACAAAGACGCCACCCAAGCCATTATGGACATGGGCGGCGTGGGCTACGAAGTCCGGATCTCGCTGGCGACCTATTCCAAGCTCCCGGCCGAAGGATCTACTACCAAAATATATACTTACCAGCATATCAAAGAAGACGGTCAGACGCTGTACGGTTTTCTCGACCCGAGTGAAAAGGCGCTTTTTATGCTGCTGATTGGGGTTTCGGGCATCGGGCCGGGCACCGGCATCGTGATGGTGAGCAGCATGAGCGTGGGCGAAATCCGTGACGCCATCGTGAACGAAAACGTGCGCGCCATCCAGAGTATCAAGGGAGTAGGGCCGAAAACGGCCCAGCGCGTGATTCTGGAGCTGAAGGATAAGCTGCGCAAGGACGAGCTGTTGGCCCGGGCCGGCGTGGACACCGTGCCCCTGGCCCGCCAACACAATACCCGCCGCTCGGAAGCGTTGCAGGCTTTGGTGACCCTGGGCTTTGTGCGGTCTGCTGCCGAGAAGAATCTGGACCTGATTCAGCAGAAGCACGGCGGGGAGCTGAGCGTGGAAGAATTGATTAAATTTGCCCTAAAGTCACATTGAGCGCGCGGGGAAATCACTGAATTTGTCCCGCTCCCGGGTCATCATATTTGCGTTACTGGTTTATTAAAAAAAATTGAAGTGCCGTGCCCGACGCGGGCTTTTTGGCCCGCGCCCCTATCCACTTACCCTGCTTGAAATCCGGTCAGAAGTTACTTCCCATTTCGGTTGTTGTGGTTGCGTCTCTGCTGGCGTGGTGGGCTCAGGCTACCCCCCTGGCCGGGGCCCGGCTGACTAAAGCCTGGTTGCGGGCCAGTCGGACGTTGGCGGCGGATACGCCCCGGCCGGCCGTGGCCGATACCTCGGCGCCGTACCGGCCCAGTCGTCGGCCCCGGCTCCGGGCCCACGACCGGCCGGGTAGCCCGTTTGGCTCGGCCCGGCGGGAATCGCCGCTCATGCTGCCGCTGCCGAAAAGCGTGAAGCTGAACGTGGTGGTCGACGACAGCTTGAAGCAGTTTGAGGTAAAGGAGAAAATAGGAGCCAATATTGATTACCGCGACCCGAGTGTGCTCACTTACAAGGAGTACGCGGAGTTTCAGCGGCGCGAAGCCATCCGTAATTATTACCGCGAGAAGTCGAAAGGCGGCGTGACGGGGCCGCCGGCGGCGGCGGGCACACCGCAGGCCCAGCGCCTGATTCCCAAGATTTATCTGGGGCCGATTGCCGACCGGATTTTCGGGGGCAGCTACGTCGATATCCGGCCCGCCGGCTCCATTTCGCTCAAGTTTGGGGCGCGCTTTAATAAGAATGAAAACCCCGCCCTGACGTTGCGCCAGCAGAGCGTGGGCGACTTTCTCTTTGAGCAGAACCTCAATGTTAACTTGACCGGGCAGATCGGCACCAAGCTCAAGCTGGTGTTTAATTACGACACCAAGGCGTCGTTCGACTTCGACAACCAGATGAAGTTCGACTACGGGGGCGAGCCGACGGACATCCTGCGCAAAGTGGACCTGGGCAACGTGAGCCTGCCGCTGACCAACTCGCTGGTGCAGGGTGGGCAAAACCTGTTCGGAATTAAAACTCAGCTTCAGTTTGGGCGGTTAGGCGTGACGGCCGTGGCCGCCACCGTGCGCGGCAGCGCCGACGAAGTGCGGGTGCAGAACGGCGCGCAGAGCCGGCAGTTTGAGATCAAAGTCAGCCAGTATGAGCGGGACCGGCACTTTTTTCTGGCGCAGTTTTTCCGCGATCGCTACGATCAGGCCCTGCGCAACCTGCCCACCATTCAGAGCGGCATTTCCATTACCCGGCTGGAGGTCTACATTACCAACGACAACCGGACGACCGATAACCTGCGCAACGTTGTGACCCTCATGGACCTGGCCGAGCCGCTGCGCCTGTACCAGGGTCGTTTTCAGCGCGGCGCGCCCACGCCCCAGACCCCGGCCAACAACCCGGCCAATACCGAATTCAGCACCCTTATTAATGGCGGGGCTACGGCGCGTAATACGCTGAGCGTGGACGACTTCCTGCAATCGGGGCAGGGGTTGGCCAAGAACGTGGACTTCGAGCGGGTGCGGGCCCGCAAGCTCGACCCGCGCGAGTACACCTTCAACCCCCAGCTCGGCTACGTGTCGCTGAATACGGCGCTGCTGCCCGATCAGGTACTGGGCGTCAGCTACACGTATCTATTTAATGGTAAGACGTATAAGGTGGGAGAAACGTCGGACGACTACGGGAACGTAGGCGCCGATCAGGTGATTTTTCTCAAGATGCTGCGGGCCAGCAACCCCGGCGTGGGCGTGGCCGACCCCGGCAAAAATCCGAACAACGCCAACCTGCGCACCCGCAACACGCCGACCTGGGACCTGATGATGAAAAACATCTACTCCCTGAATTCCTCGCAGCTCCAGCGCGACAACTTTCAGCTGCAGATCATTTACAAAGACGACAATACCGGCGTCGATCTGATTTCGCTGAAGGAAGGCGCCAAGATCATCAACCGCCCGCTGATTGAGGTGCTGAATCTGGATAACGTAAACTCCAACAACGACCGCGTGCCGGACGGAAATTTTGACTATTTCCCCGGCGTCACCATCGACCCGGACCTGGGCAAGATCATCTTTCCCAACGTGCAGCCCTTCGGTAACTACCTGCGGGCGCAGTTCGATACGGTGGGCGTCACGCCGGGCGCGAACCCGGCCAACGAGCGGCTGCTGATTCAGAAATACGTGTACTCCGAGCTCTACAATCAGACCCAGAGCGACGCCCAGCAGCGGCAGGAAAAGGATAAGTTCGTGCTGCGCGGCCGCTTCCAGGGCGGGGCGGCTTCCGATGAGATCAGCCTGCCGGGCATTGGGGTGGCGCAGGGTTCGGTGCGGGTGTATTCGGGCTCGACGCTGCTCACGGAGGGCGTCGACTACCAGGTTTTTTACGATCAGGCCAAGGTTAAAATCCTGAATCCGGCCTACCTGCACTCGGCCAATGAGCTGCGGGTGGACTTCGAAAAAAATGCTCTGGTGCAGGTGCAGCCGCGTAAGCTGCTGGGCGTGCGCCTTGATTATAAGCTGAATAAAGACGTTACCATCGGGGGCACGGCGCTGCACCTGCTCGAAAACCAGGCGCCGGGCATCAACCGGGTGAACGTGGGCGACGAGCCGGGCAACAACACCATCGTGGGGCTGGACGGCAGCATCCGCAAAGACAGCCGGGTGCTGACCAAGTACCTCGACATGCTGCCGTTTTTGTCGACCAAGGAGATTTCCACCATTGCTTTCAGCGGGGAATTTGCCAAGCTGCTGCCGGGCCGCTCGCAGCTGGGCAACGGGGAAAATGGGGTGTCGTACATCGACGACTTTGAGAATGCGCGCACGCCCTACACCCTGGGCGGGCTGGCCTCGATTCCGGCCTGGCGGCTGGCTTCCACGCCGCTGCCCATCGGCGGGAGCAATGCCGTGGGGCTGGCTTACAACTACCAGCGCGCCAAGCTGGCCTGGTACACGGTGGACCAGTCGTACTACACCGGCGGGCCGAACGTGCCGGGCAATATCGGGGCGGGCGACCTGCTCAACCACTACACCCGCGGGGTGAAGCGCAACGAGGTATTTCCTAATAAGGACCTGGGCGCGACCGGCAACGGCTACGAATACACGTTCGACATGGCCTACTACCCGCAGGAGCGGGGCGCCTACAACTACAACCCCAACGTGGACGCGGCCGGCAAAACCTTCGTGGGTGCCGAGCGCCCGCAGGATAAGTTCGGCGGCATCAGCCGGGCCATTACGTTCGACACCGATTTCGATAATGCCAACATCGAATACCTGGAGTTCTGGCTGATGGATCCGTTTCTGCACACCAGTAACCCCAGCGCCCCGGCTTCGCGGGTGAACGTGACCGACCAGGATGGCAACGACAAGCCCAACACGACGGGCGGTGACCTGGTCATCAACCTGGGCAATGTGAGCGAGGACGTACTGAAGGACGGCGACCAGCACGAGTTCGAGAACGGCCTGCCCGTACCCGGCGTCGACAGCACCGGGCAGACCCGTAAGACGGTGTGGGGGCAGGTCACCCGGCAGCAGTTTCTGACCGATGCGTTTAATGCCTCGCCTGGCGCCCGGACGGCCCAGGACGTGGGCCTCGACGGCGTGAACGACGCCGGCGAGCGCGCCCTGGTGCAGCAGAGCAGCGGCGCCAACGCCATTTCCCCGACTTACGCCAACCTCAGCGACCCGGCCGGCGACGACTTCCGCCACCACCTCGACCCGAGCTACGACCAGAACAACTCTAAAATCCTGGGCCGCTACAAGAACTACGACGGCTACGAAGGCAACTCGCCCGAAAACAGCCAGCTCAGCTCCACCGCTTTTCCCGATAAGGAAGACCTGAACCGCGACAACGTAGTGCAGGACGTGGAGCGCTACTACGAGTACCGAATGCACCTCGGCCCCAACCCCGGCGACCTCGACGTGGGCTCCAACTTCATCATCGACAAAGTCACTAACCAGGTCAACGGCGACAATGTGACGTGGTACCAGTTCCGCATTCCCGTGCGGGAGGGGTATACGCTGCGGGGCACGTCGCAGGAATTTGGCTTCAAGTCGATCCGGTTTTTGCGCATGTACATGACCGGCTGGCGCGAGCCGGTGGTGGTGCGGCTGGTGCAGCCGCAGTTCGTGGCCAACCAGTGGCGCCGCTTCCTCAACCGGATTGTGGACACCCGGCAGGGGCCGATTCCGCCCGTGGGCAGCCTCACCGACGCCGATGCGTTCACGATCTCGACGGTGAGCGTGGAGGAAAACGGCTTGGCCACGGCCACGGGAGCGGCCAAAATTGCTTACGTTTCGCCCCCCGGCATTCTGCGCGATCAGGAGTACGGCAGCAGCACCACTTCGCGCCTGCAAAACGAGCAGAGCCTGAAGCTGTCGGTGACCAACCTGCGCGACGGCTACGCAAAAGCAGCGTACAAAAATATCAGTATCAACTTGTTGCGCTACAAGCGCCTGCGCATGTTCCTGCACGGCGACAGCGAAGATCCCAGCGTCCGCGATGGCGACGTGCAGGCGTTCATTCGCATCGGCACCGATTATACCCAGAACTTCTACCAGTATTCGCTGCCGCTGGTGCTCACCCAGCCCGGCGACACCGACCCCAGCCGGATCTGGCCGCTGGCCAACCGGATTGACGTAGCGTTCCAGGATTTTATCGATGCCAAAGCGGAGCGCAACCGCCGGAATCCGGTCAACTACCAGATTCCCTACACCAAAACCCTGGCCAACGGCGCCACTATCACCGTGCTCGGCAACCCGGAGTTTTCGGGGGTGCAGGGCGTGATGATTGGCATGTTGAACCCCACTTCCGATGGCGTGGATCCCAGCACCAGCTCCAAAACATTGAATCTGTGGGCCGATGAATTCCGGGTTTTTGACTTTGAGCAGCAGGCCGGCTACGCCGCCACGGCGCGGCTCAACGTGAAAATGGCCGACGTGGCCAACCTCACGGCTACGGGCAGCTACATCAGCGCGGGCTTCGGCGGCTTGCAGGACAAAGCCCAGCAGCGCTCAATCGATAACGTCTTTCGCGGGGACCTGAACATGACCGTGGCGGCCGATAAGTTTCTGCCGCCCCAGCTGCACCTGCGTCTGCCGGTGCTGCTGCAGATCGGCAACGAAACCCGCTCGCCGCTCTACGATCCGCTCGATCCTGATACCAAGCTCAACCAGAGTTTGCAGAAATTCACCAACGGCACGGCGGCCGAAAACGCGGCCACCCAGGCCGAGTACCGCAAAAAAGTCATCAACCAAACCACCAGCCGCAGCATCTCGGCGCTGAACGTGCGCAAGGAGCGCGGCCCCGCCAAGCCCGGCGCGGCGCCCGCCCAGCCCAAGCCCTGGGACCTCGAAAACCTGGCCCTGAGCTACTCGCTCACCGAGCGTCTGCACACCGACATCCTCACCGACCGCGACTATACCCGCTCCTATACCGCCGCCGTGGCCTACGTGTACCAGACTACGCCCAAAAACTACGCCCCCCTGAGCAAGGTCAAGCTGCTGGATAATCCCTACCTGAAGATTTTTCAGAACCTGAACTTCACGCCGCTGCCTTCCCGCTTCTCGTTCCGCACCGACATTGATCGGCGCTATAATGAGCGGTTTTTGCAGCGCGTGCTCGAGCCCGGCACCGTGCCCAGCACCAACGGGATTCCGGCGGTTATCCAGAAATCATTCTACATCAGCCGGATCTATGATTTGAAGTGGGATCTGACCAAAAGCCTGATTTTTGACTACACCGCCACCAACCGGGGCGTGATCGACGAAGGCCCCGGCCGCACCATCGGCACCAGCGACGACGCCCTTCGCAACCGGGGTCAGATCCAGCGGAATCTGCTTCAGGGCGGCCGCACGGTCAATTTCAACCAGGTGGCCTCGGTGACGTACCGGCTGCCGCTCGATAAATTCCCGCTCACCGACTGGCTGAGCGCCGACACCCGCTACTCGGCCAACTACACCTGGCAGGCGGCGCCGTCGTCGCTGCGCGCGCCCAATAACCCGGTGCCTAAGTTCGACGGCGATACCGCCACCCACGCCCTGTACCTGGGCAACACCATCCAGAACAACGCGGAGCTGACCGCCAACGGCCGCATCGATCTGGTGAAGCTCTATAACAAGGTCAAGTTTCTCAATATCATCAACAATGCGCCGCCGCCCGCGCCCCGCGCCCAGCTGCAGAATGCTACCCGCGGCGGCGCGCCCGGCGCCCGGCCGGCCGCCGCCCCGGCCGATACCGTGCGGGAGAAATACCGCTTCGTGAAAGCCGTGCTCCGCTCGCTGATGACCGCCCGCTCGCTCAACTTCACCTACGTGCGCTCCAACGGCACGCTGCTGCCCGGCTACATGCCCAAGACGCAGCAGTTCGGTTTCAACCGGGGCTTTACGGCGCCGGGCCTGCCCTTCATCATCGGTAAGCAGTACGATCTGAATGAGCTGTACAATTTAGCCGCCATCAACCACGACTGGTACACGCCCAACAGCGAGTACCTGAACACGCCGCTGAGCTCCCTGCTCACCGAAACGATGACGCTGCGCACCACCCTCGAACCGTTCCGGAGTTTCAATATTCAGCTCGATGCGCGGCGGCAGCTCATCCGCAACCGGGAGGTTTTCTACCGGACTCTGCTCGACTCGGTGACCCTGACGGCCGTGACCACGACCGATCCGCTCACGGGCCGGCCCACGCTGGCGCCGCATCCGCTGCTGGGTACGGGGTCGTTCAACACGTCCACGATTACGATTCAGACCTTGTTTGGCGACCTCGGGGCGAATGGCGAAACGTCGAAAGCTTTTGATCGCTTCGTGCAGAACCGCGCCTTCGTCCGCCAGCGCCTGACCGATGCCAATGCCGACAAGACCGGCAGCTACAGCTTCAACTCGCAGGAAGTGCTGGTGCAAAGCTTTATCGATGCCTACCACGGACAGTCGTCGAGCGGCTATAAAGCGGCCAAGTTCAACCCCTTCGCCCTGCTGCCGCTGCCCAACTGGAATATTTCCTACAACGGCTTTTCGGATTTGCCTCTGGTGAAAAAGTATTTCACTTCCTTCGCCCTCACCCACGCGTACTCGTCCACCTACAGCGTGGGGAGCTACAATACCTCCACGCTCTACCCGGTGGAGCCGGATTTTGCCAGCCAGATCAACAGCACCGGGCAGTTTGTGCCGTACTACGTGGTAGGGCAGGTGAGCATCATCGAACGTCTCTCGCCGCTGATCGGGATCAACTTCCAGACCGTGAGTAAGGCCACCGGCCGCCTCGAGCTGCGCACCGACCGCTCCATTATTCTGAACACCACCAACGCCCAGGTTACGGAGCTGTATACCAATGAAGTGGTAGTGGGATTTGGTTACGTCACCAACAGCTTCAAGCTGCCCTTCCGGGTGGGCGGCGAGCAGCGGGTGCTGAAAAATAATCTCACCGCGCGCCTTGACCTCAGTATTCGCGACAACATCACCGTGCAGCGCAGCATTCTGGACGTGGCCGATCCCGGCAATAGTCAGGGTCTGGCGACTTTCGCCGGGCGGCCGGTGGGTCAGATCACCAACGGCTCCAAAACCTTCCAGCTCCGCCCCACGATTGATTATCTGCTCAACTCCCGGCTCAACCTGCAGCTGTATTACAGCCAGAATATCACCACGCCGCGCATCAGCAACGCCTTCCGCAACACCACCACCGAAGGCGGCGTGCAGCTGCGCTACAGCCTGACCCAATAGCGCATGGCCGGGGCCGGGGCGAAATCCGACCGGCTATTTTGGCGCAAAGAATCCCCGGCGATTGGCCTTCCCCAAGTGCGGATTGCCTAATTTTGGGGCTACTCCATCAACCCACCTGTTTCTCTCCCCCATGAATCTTCCCGCCACCCTGCATTACACCAAAGACCACGAATGGATTCGCGTTGAAGGCGATATTGCCTACGTGGGCATCACCGATCACGCCCAGAAAGAGCTGGGGGATATCGTGTACGTCGACATCGACACGTTGGACAAGGACGTGGCCGCGCACGAGGTGTTCGGCACCGTGGAGGCCGTGAAGACGGTTTCTGACCTGTTCAGCCCGCTTTCCGGTACCGTGCTCGAAATCAACGCCAAGCTGGCCGATGCTCCCGAGATGGTCAACTCCGACCCTTACGGCGATGGCTGGATGGTGAAGATTTCCATCTCCAAGCCGGAGGAGCTGAAAAACCTGCTGACCGCCGAAGCCTACGGCGAGTTGGTCGGCGCGTAATTAGTTGATAAACCGGCCGCAGCCCGGTCCCCGTCAGCGCCAGTTTATGCGACGTTCTCTTTACGCGGCGTTGCCGCTGGGCTGGGCCGTCGTGGTGTTGGTCCTCACGCTGACGCCCGCCGCCGAAATGCCCGTCACGCCCGTCTGGGAGCTGTTGTCGTTCGACACGGCCGCCCACGCGGGCGTGTTTGCGGTATTGGCGGGGCTGAGCTGGCTGGCGTTGCGGCAGTCGCGCCGCTGGCCCCGGCTCCGGCCCTACCTCGGCAGGATCGTGCTGGGCGGCAGTATTTTATTCGGCGGGCTGATTGAAATCCTGCAGATGACCATGCGCCTGGGCCGCCACGGCGAATGGTCGGATTTGCTCAGCGACGCCCTCGGGGCCGCGGTGGCGGTGGGCGTCGTCACGGCCTGGGCCGCCCGTCGGTCCCCCCGGGCGGCGGTTTGCTGGCTGGGTTTGCTCGGGGCGGTGGCCGCCGGGGGCGCCGGGCCGGGCCCGCTGCGGGCGCAGGAGCTGCCCCGGGTGCGCCGCACCATTGCGCAGCTGGCCGCGCCGGGCCTGCACGGGCGGGGCTACGTGCGGCACGGCGAGCACCGGGCCGCCGCTTACCTGTGCGGGCGGTTGCGGCAATTGGGTCTGGAGCCGCTGGCTCCCGATTACATCCAGCCTTTTACGCTGGATGTCAATACTTTTCCGGACAAGCTGGCGCTGGCCTTTGATTTCGGCGCGGTTCGGTCTTCGGGTTCGGATTTACGCCGCGTCATGCGGCCGGGTCGCGATTTTATTGCCGCTCCCGAGTCCAGCGGCGGGCCTGGCCGGTCCTCGGCGGCAAGACGGCTGATGGTGCTGGACACGCTGATTTTCAGCGACTCGCTGGTGCAGCGCCGGTTGCTGTACCAGACGCTGGGCGGCGGCCTGCTGCTGCGGGCCCGCGATGCCCAACGGCTGGCCACGCTCCCGGCAGCGTTGCGGCAGCACCTGGATTCCGCGGCCGTTATCATCACCCTGGTTCCCAAACTGACGGCCTCGCTGGCCGCCGAGCAAGGCCGGCCGGTCCGCCTGCTGCTGACGGAAGATGCCTGGCAGCGGGCTTGCGCCGGCCAGCCTGCCAGGCCCCGGGTAACCTTTCAGCTGACCGCCGTCCTGCGGCGCGATTACCTCACCCAGAACCTGGCGGCCATCGTGCGCGGCACCGTACGGCCCGATTCCTTTCTGGTCGTTTCCGCGCACTACGACCACCTGGGGATGATGGGCCGGCGGGTGTATTTCCCCGGGGCCAATGACAATGCCAGCGGCGTGGCCCTGCTGCTGGAGCTGGCCGCGCACTACGCCCGGCCCGAAAACCGGCCCGCCTGCTCGGTCGTTTTTCTGCTCTTCGGAGCCGAAGAAGCCGGGCTGCTCGGGTCGCGCTACTTCGTGGCCCGGCCGCTGATTCCACTCCGCCAAATCAAATTTCTGATTAATCTCGACTTGCTCGGCACCGGCGAGCTGGGCGCGACCGTCGTCAATGGCCGGTTGCTGCCCGGGCCGTTTCAGCGGTTGGTGGCGCTCAACGACGCCCACCACTATCTGCCTGCGCTGGCTCCGCGCGGGCGGGCGGCTAACTCCGACCATTTTCCCTTTTCCGAGGCGGGCGTCCCGGCGTTTTTTCTGTATACCCGGGGCGGCAGCGCGGCCTATCACGATGTAGATGACCAGCCCGGGGCGTTGTCGCTGGCGGGGTTTGCCGGGGCTTTCGGGCTGGTGCGCGACTTTCTCAACGAGCTGGGCGCCGCCCGGTAGCGGGCATGAAAAAGCCCCGACCAATTTCCCGGTCGGGGCTTTTTATCAGTATAACTACTTCGCAATCAAAAGGTAATCTTATCCCTTGGCTTTCAGCGAGAGCATGATTTGCTTGGCGATGGGCTCCCACTCAGGCTTCTGGCGGTCGGCGCAGTTGAAGGTGCAGATCATGAGCTTGCCTTCCACGTCGGTGAAAAAAACCAGCGTGTAGACTTCGTGGCCCATTTCGGGCTTCATGAACTCGAGATAGCCGACTTTGCGGTTGTTGATATTTTTCACGCCATCGCCAAACCAGGTAGCGTTCTTGTACTGCTTGTGGTAGGTTTTGCCGAACGAGGCGGCGTAGACGTCCACCATATCCTGGTCGGCGTCGCTGTCGCTGTAGTTAAAGGCCAGGCTGATGAGGTTGTTGTTGGTGAAAATAACGCTCGGGCGGCTCTGGGATTTGGCGTAGGCAAAATCCATTTGCTGCTCCGTCATAACGTCGAACCCTTTGGGAATCAAGATTTCCACCCGCTCGCTGAGCACGCGCTTTTTCACCAGCTCAATTTCGGAGAGGGGCCGGGCCGCCGTCAGGAAAAGGCCCAGGAGACAGAGTAAAAATGTAGCTTTCATATTGGAGTGGAAACAGGAAGTGAGCAGCTGGATCAGTATTCAGGGACCCAAGTTATATACAATAACTAACCACCCAATTTTTCGCCTGTAAATATCGCTAATTATTTCCTAAGAGTATATAATATTCAACTTCGCCGTTAATAACAACTTAATATTCGGAATGTTGGAGCGGCCGGCCCTGGCGATTTCAAAGCCCTTCAGATTCCCGCTAATGTGTCCGTAATAACAGTTAGATTTTAAAAAATATAAAAATAATACAATTAATGCGGTTCTTCCTCCCGTAAATCCAGCGCGAGGGACCTTGCTGTAATCGTGCCGGAAAGGGCGGTTACCCGCGTCGGGCTAGAGAATATTATTTAGCTGCTCCTTGATCTTTTCCAGCTCTTCCTTCATGCCCACTACCAGGTGCTGCACGGTGGCATCGTTGGCCTTCGAGCCGATGGTGTTGATCTCGCGGCCGATTTCCTGGGCCAGAAAGCCGAGCTTCTTGCCCACGGCCTCGTCGGGCTGGTGGACGGCCTGCTCAAAGTAGGCCAGGTGGGCGGCCAGGCGCACTTTTTCTTCGGCAATGTCCAGCTTCTCAATGTAGTAGAGCACTTCCTGCTCGTAGCGGGTGGCGTTGAACTGCTCGTGGCTGGTGAGCTCGGCCAGGTGGGTGCTCAGGCGCTGGCGCACGTGCTCGATGCGGGCGGGATCGTGCTGTTCCACGGCCGTGAGCTGCTGGCGGATGGTGGCGACGTAGCCCAGGATTTCGGTGCTCAGCGTGGCGCCTTCGTCCTGTCGGAACTGCTGCATGGCCGCCAGCGCGGCGGTGAGCAGGGGCTGAAGCTCGGTCCAGGTGAGGTCTTCGGCGGCGGGCTCGGCTTCGCGGCTTTCGGTGGCGCTGGGGATTACGCCGGGCAGGCGTAGGGCGGCTAGCAGGGTGGCCTCGCCTACGGGCAGGCCCAGGCTTTGGGCCACGGACTGCAGCTCGTGGTAGGCGGCCAGCAGGGCATCCTTATTGAGCGTGGCGGTGGCGCGGGTGGCGGCGGGCCGCACAAAATCGAGGGTAAAATTTACTTTGCCGCGCAGCAGGGCTTTGGCGATGATGTTGCGGATTTCCAGTTCGTGGGCCAGCAGGAAGCGGGGCAGGCGCAGGGTGAGGTCGAGGGTTTTGGAATTGAGGGATTTGAGCTCGGCGGTGGCGGTGTAGGTATCGGTTTCGCGGTGAGCCAGGCCGTAGCCAGTCATGGAAAGAAGCATTGGGGGGAGCAGTTAGCGGGTACGGGGCCGGGCGCAGCGTCTGGCTGCGGCAGGGATTGCAAAGGAACGGCATGCGGGCTGCCCGCCCGGGGCACCGCCGGCGGGCCGGGCCCGGAAAAAGCCCGCAAATGTACCAGCTTATTACAACTGATAAGCCGTCCTACGGGGCCGTAACAATAGGGTAATGCAGTGGCGATAGTGCCGTAATACGCCCCCGGTAATTTTGTAGAGTCAAATTCCACCCACTTACTAGTTTGCTTTATGCGACACCTTTCTGGTACAAAGTCAGCTTTGTTGGCTTTCTTCTTTTTACTGATTCAGCACCTGGCCTCGGCTCAGGTTACTTCGTCGGGCCTGGGCGGGCGCACCGTTTCCGATAAAGGAGAAGAGTTGATTGGGGTGACGGTCGTGGCCACGCACCAGCCTACGGGCACTAAGCGCGGTACGGCCACAGAAGCCGACGGCGGTTTTAACATTCCTAACCTGGCGCCCGGCGGGCCTTACCAGGTAGTTGTGACCTACGTGGGCTACAAGACCCAGACCATCGACGGGGTATTTCTCACCCTGGGCAACACAACCCGCCTGAACCTCGTGCTGGCCACCGAAACGCAGCAGCTGAACGAAGTAGTGGTAGTAGGCAACACCGAAGCCACCAAAACTGGCGCCGGCACCACCGTGGGCCGCGAGGCTTTGCAGCAGCTGCCGACCATCTCGCGCTCCATTCAGGACTTCACGCGCCTCGACCCGCGCAACTCGAACAACTCGTTCGCCGGCTCGAGCTTTCGCTACAATAACATTACGCTGGATGGCGCCGTCAACAACGACGCCATTGGCTTTTCGCCCTCGCTGGGCGGGGTGAGCGGCACGTCGGGCCTGCCCGGGGGCTCGGCCCGCGCCAACCCGATTTCGCTCGATGCCATTCAGGAAGTGCAGGCCCAGGTAGCCCCGTTCGACGTAAAGCTGGGCAACTTTACCGGCGGCTCGATTAACGCTGTGACGCGTTCGGGCAGCAACGACTTTCACGGTTCGGTGTATGGCTACGGTCGCAACCAGGACGTGACCGGCAAAAGCGTGGACGGCGCCAACTCGAAAATCGGCAGCTCCTACCACGATTACCAGTCGGGCTTCCGGGTGGGGGGTCCGATCATCAAGAACAAGCTGTTCTTCTTTACCAATGCCGAAGTGGCCCGCCGCACCGAGCCGCAGTTCTACGGCGCCGGCCAGCCCGGCTCGCCGGTATCGGTGGATCTGGCGCAGCAGATCACGACCAAGCTGCAAAACACCTACAACTACAATGTGGGCGATTACGGCGACTATAACATCCACGCCAACAGCGACAAGGTCTTTGGTCGGCTGGACTGGAACGTGAACGACAAGACCAGCATCGTGCTGCGTCACAACTACATCAACTCGGTGGCCACCAACCTGGAGCGCTCGCAGAGCCTGTTCAAGTTCGGCAGCCAGGATTTCAACCAGAACAACACCCAGAATTCGACGGTGCTGGAAGTGAAGAGCAACTTCTCCAATAAGCTCTCCAACAGCCTGGTGCTGGGCTACACCAACATTCACGACTACCGCTCGCTGCTCGGTAACGCGAATGTTTTTCCCGCCATTCAGATCAACAACGTGAGCGGCAGCAATCAGATTCTGCTCGGGGCCGACCGCGAAGCCAGCATCTTCAACCAGCGCCAGAAGACGTTTGAAATCACCGACAACGTGACCTACTACACCGGCGCGCACACGCTGACGCTGGGCACGCACAACGAGTTTTACAACATCGACTACGGCTTTATTAACTCCTGGAACGGCCGGATTGAGTACAACAACGTGGCTGACTTCATGGCCGATCAGCCCAACCGCATTCGCGGTACGTATAACAACGGCTCGCAGGGCAACAACTCCTACGACTACAACTTCAACAACCCATCGGCTTCGTTCAAGATCAACCTGCTCAGCGCCTACCTCCAGGATGAGTACCAGATCAACGAGCGCCTGAAGATTACGCCCGGGATTCGTTTCGACCTGGCCACGCTGCCCAACAACCCGGCCCTGAATTCGACTCTGGTGAATGACCCGGCCAACGATGCCCGGACCCTGAACCAGACGTACTCGCACACGGCCTGGTCCGATCTGAACAACAAGCTCTTTGGGCAGGTGCAGTTCTCGCCCCGCCTCGGCTTCAACTACGACGTGAAGGGCGACCAAAGCATCGTGATTCGCGGGGGTTCGGGGATTTTCACCGGCCGCATTCCGTTTGCCTGGCTGGGCTACGCCTTTTACAACAATGGCGTGAACTACAGCTCGGTGGATCTGAACAACATCCAGAAAGGCACCATCGGCGCTACGGGCCAGCCCGCCGGTACCGGCGCCGGCACGAAGTATATGCTGAACGCGGACCCGACCCAGATTTACTCGCAGCTGCCCTCGTCGGCCTACAACCCGGCCGCCAAGACGCCGACCGAAGTCAACCTGATTGACCCCAACTTCAAGATGCCCCAGGTGTGGCGCAGCAGCCTGGCGTTCGACTTCAAGCTCCCCTACGGCATCCGCACCTCGGTCGAAGGCCTGTACACGAAAGTGCTCCAGGACGTGCGCTTTGAGAACATCAACCTCACCGACAACGCTACGTACCTGAGCACCGGTCCGACCTCGACGCCGGTCTACTCGGCTCCGGCCGGCGGTTCGGCCAAGGTGAACACCAAGTTCTCGAACGCCTTTTTGCTCACCAACACCCAGCAGGGCGAGCGCTACCAGCTCACCGGCTCGGTGGGTAAAACCTTCGTGAACCTGGTGGATCTGTCGGTGGCCTACACCTACGGCAAGTCGACGGACATCAGCAATGGTATCCGCAACTCGCCGCAGTCGAACTGGGAATTGAACCCGGCCAAAAACCCGAACGATCCGGCCCTGGCCCTGTCCAACTTCGACCTGCGCCACCGCGTAGTGGCGACCATCAACCTGCACAAGACGTTTGCAGAGCGCTTCACGGGTTACTTTACCTCGGTGCTCACGTTCCAGTCGGGCTCGCCCTTCACCTACGTGTACAACAATAACTTCTTCGGCAACGGCCAGCAGAACGTGCAGCTCGCCTACGTCCCGCGCGATGCCAACGACATTCTGCTCGTGGATAAGAAGAACGCCGCCGGCGCCGTAACAGTGACCGCCGATCAGCAGCGTCAGCAGCTCAACGACTTCATCAGCAACGACTCGTACCTGAGCACCCGCCGCGGGCAGTACACCGAGCGGAACGCCGCTCGCACGCCCTGGAACAACCAGGCTGACGTGCGCTTCATGCTCGAAGCCAAGCTGGGCAACCTGCTGCCGAACGCCGCCGGCGTCACGGCCGCGGCCCACACGCTGCAGATTTCGTTCGACATCATCAACTTCGGCAACTTCGTGAATTCGAGCTGGGGCCGGCAGTACTTCGTGCCCAACACCTTCAACTCCACCGCCGGCTTCGGCCTGAACCAGGTGGGTTTTGTGGGCCCGGCCGGCAGCCAGTCGGCTACTTTCAACTTCACCGCTCCGGCCACCGGCTTCACGCCGTACTCCATCGACCAGCTGGCCTCGCGCTGGCAGGGGCAGCTGGGCCTGCGCTACTCGTTCTAAGCAACGCGTAGCTCACCCGGTTGAAAAAACCGCCGCTCCCGCTGGGGGCGGCGTTTTTTGGGTTTTGGCCCCGGCGCCGGCCTTACCTTGCGGGTGCGATTCTGCGCTGTTCCTTCCGTCCTCCGCCTTGCCCACGCCCCGCGTTCTGATGCTGCCCAAGTGGTACCCGCACCGCTACGACGACCAGGACGGCGACTTCGTGGCCCGGCACGTGGCGGCCATCGCAGCATTTGGTGGGGCCAACGGGGCGGTGCTTTTCGCCACCGTGGCGCGGGGGCCGCTGCCGGCGCTGCTGGAGGCCGAGGAAGATTTTAGCGGTCCCTGGCCCGTGCTGCGCTACTACTACCGCGCCGCGCCCACTGGCCTGGCCGCGCTCGATAAGCTGCTGAAGCTGCTGCTTTATTACTGGGCCATGCTGCGGGGCTACCGGCGCCTGCGGCAACGCTGGGGCGGCGCCCGACCCGACCTAGTGCACGTCCACGTCCTGCTGCGCACGGGGTTGTTTGCCTGGGCGCTGCGCGCGTGGCAGGGCATTCCATTCATCGTTTCGGAGCACTGGACGCTGTACCTGCCCCAGCGGGCGGCGGAGATTTCCTGGTTGCGGCGCCGGCTCACGCGGGCCGTGCTGCGGCGGGCGGCGGCGCTGCACACGGTATCGGGTGGGCTGCGCGACGCCATGGCGGGGTTAGGTTTTATTAATCCTGATTCCGTGGTGATTGCCAATGTGGTCGATACCGACCTATTCCGGCCGCGGGCGGCGGGCGAGCTGCCCGTCCGGCCCACGCTGCTGCACGTTTCGGCTTTTCATGATGGAGTGAAGAATATTTCCGGCGTGCTGCGCGTGGTGGCGCGGCTGCGGCCAACGTGGCCGGCCTTGCAGCTGCGTATTGCCGGCTACGGTCCCGACGAAGCCGGGCTCCGGCGCCAGGCGGCGGCGCTGGGCGATACCGTAGTCTTTCTGGGTAAGCTGGCCCACGCCGCCGTGGCCGGCGAAATGGCCCGGGCCACGGTGCTGGTTTCCTTCAGCCGGGCCGAAACCTTTGGCTGCGTGCTGCTCGAAGCGCGGGCCTGCGGCTGTCCGGTGGTGGCCACCCGCACGGGCGGCGTGCCCGAGCTGTTCGAGCCGGAAAACACTTTCGGCCTGCTGGTCGCGCCCGACGACGAAGCCGCGCTCGAAGCCGCCCTGACGGCCGTGCTGACCGGCACCGCATCTTTCGACGCCGCCCGCCTGCGGGCCGATGCCACGGCCCGCTGCGCCCCGGCGGCGGTGGGCGCGGCGTTCGGGAGGCTCTACCGGCGGGTTTTAAAGCAGTAGCCTTGTCCCCAAAAAACCAATAACGACGAGTCATGCAGAGCGTAGCGAAGCACCTCGCGTGGACGAGTAACTCTTTTGTTTGATGCAGCTGATTACTCGTCCACGCGAGATGCTTCGCTGCGCTCTGCATGACCCGTTTTTAATCCAGCAACAAGTCTGGTAATTCGAGTGACACTGGCTGCCGTACTTCGCCCCGGATTCCTCTTCCCATGATAAAACGCATCCTCCAGCATTTTGCGGCGCGGGTCCTGACGGCGGGGCTGGGCTTTGTGGTGGTGTGGCTCACGGCGCGGTACCTGGGGGCGGCGGGGCGCGGGCAGATCAGCCTGTTTTTCACCGATGTGTCGGGGTTGGTGCTGTTGGCCGGGCTGGTGGGCGGCTCGTCGCTGATCTACCTCGTGCCCCGGCGCAACGTCTGGCACCTGCTGCCGCCGGCCTACGGCTGGGCGGCGGTGGTGAGCGCGGCGGGGGCGCTCGGGGTGGGGCTGCTGCGGCCGGTGGGGCCGGCGTATGTGCTGCATCTGGGCGCGATCACGCTGGTGCAGGTGCTGTTTTCCATCAACCTCTTTCTGCTGCTGGGCCGCCGCCGCGAATGGACCTACAACGCTCTGACCACCGCCCAGGCCGCCCTGCTGGCCGGGGCCCTGGCGCTGGCGTTTGGCCCCGGGCACTGGCTGAATATCCGGGCGTATTACGTGGCCAATTACGTGGCCTACGGCCTCCCCTGGCTGATCAGCACAGGGCTGCTGCTGCGGCTGCCCGATGCCTGGGATCGGCGCTCGGGGCGGCGGCGGGCGGCGGCCCGGGAGCTGGCCCGCCATAGTCGGGGGGCGCATTTGTCCAATCTGCTGGCTTTTGCCAATTACCGTTTCGGCTACTACGTCGTGGTTTACCTGGTCGATGCCCGGGCGCTGGGCGTGCTCTCAGTGGGCGTGGCCCTGGCCGAGGCCATCTGGTTGATTCCCCGCAGCACGGCCCTCATTCAGTACGTGGCCCTGGTGAACGCCGCCGACAAGCGCGGGCAGACCTCCGCGGCCCTGCGCGGCAGCCGGCTCACGCTGCTGGCCACGGCCGGGGCCGTGCTGGCCCTGGCCGCCGTGCCGGCGGGTTGGCTGGCGGTTGTTTTCGGCCCCGAGTTTGGGGCGGCGCGCCCGGTTATTCTGGCGTTGGCGCCGGGCATTCTCATTAACGGTGCGGCTATGCAGGCTAGCACGTACTTCGCCGGCCTGGGCCGCTATGGCGTGAACAACCGCGCCACCCTGCTGGGCCTGGCCGTGACCGTACCGCTCTCCCTGCTGCTGGTGCCGCGCCTGGGCTTGGTGGGCGCGGCCCTGGCAATGTCGGCCTCCTACAGCGTGGCCACCGGGTACCTGTTCCGGCAGTACCTGCCGGCTATCGGGGCGCCGTGGTCGGCGCTGCTCCCGGGCCGGGCCGACGTGCGCTGGCTGCTGACCCGAATGAGCCCGGCTGTCCGGCCTGGGGCGGAATCCTGACGGCTCGTTCTCAGAGCCGCCGTTTCGCGTCCGGCCGTCGTCCGGCACCCACCAATTTTTTTGATCAGATTACATTGGTAACCAATTACGTGGCGGTATTTCTCAGCGAATCACTTCCACCCAGCCTTTTACCTGGTGGCCGTCGGGGTAGGTGAGCAGGTAGTAATACACGCCGGCGGGCTGGCCGTCGGCACTCCAGTCATCGCGGTAGGCGGCGGCTTCGAACACGACCAGCCCCCAGCGCGAGAAGATTTGCAGGCGCGGTGCGCAGTCGGGGCCCAGGCGAAAGGTCTGATTCTGGTTGTCGCCGTTGGGGGTGATGATATTGGGAATCCGGCGCTCCCGCACCTCGACCAGCGGCAGGACGATTGAGGTTTCGCAGCGGTCCTGGTTGTAGCGCACCCGCAGGCGCGGCTGGTAGGCGCCGGGCGTGGTGTAGGTGTGCACGGGGCTGGGCTGGGTCGATTGGCTGCCATCGCCAAACTCCCAGACCAGCCCGGCCCCGGCGAGATTATCCGGACTGACGACCGTAAAGCGGATCGTGAGGGGTGCCAGCCGGGTTTCGGCGCAGGCCACGGGTAGCCACGCCGCCCGTACATCCGGCGCCTGGGCCACTGACACGAGCTGGCTGGTGGTGCCCACGCAGCCGCCGTTGCTCAGCGAATACGTCAGGCGTACGGGGCCGGTAAAGTTGGCCGGGGGCGTGAAGACGAAGCCCGTGGCGACGCTGCCGCTCACCCCCGGCCCGTTGAAAATGCCGCCCGTCGGGCGCCCGTGCAGGGCAAAGGGCTGCCGGCTGCCGGCACACAATACGGTATCGGCACTCACGACGGGCACTGGCAGACTGGCCACTGTCACGGTCTGGGTCGCCTGCACGGTGCAGCCGTTCACCGTGAGCGTGTAGACCAGCGGGAAAGTGCCGGGGCCGGTGTTTGGCGAGAAGAAATAATCCGTCGTGGCGTTGCCGCTCACCCCCGGTCCGCTGAAAACGCCGCCCGGCGGAGTGGCCAGCAGCGGCACCCGGGGCAGGGGCGGGGCGCCGGGTGTGGGCAGGCAGTACGTCGTTTGGGGCAGCGGCGCGAAGCTGACCGTGGGCGGGGGCGTCACGGTTACGCGGCGGGTGCCCGTAGTGGTGCACAGGCCGGTGTTGAGCACGGTGTAGGTGAGGGTCAGGATGCCCGGCAGGACCGTCGAGGGCGTGAAGAAAAAGCCCTGGGCCGGGTTGCCCGTCACGCCGGGGCCCGTCCAGATGCCGCCGGCGGGGCTCCCCGTGAGGGCTTGCGGGCCGGCCGTGGCGCACAGCGTCTGGTCGGCGCCGGCGTTGGCAATGCTGGGCTGGAAGTTGAGGACGAAGGCCGCGTTGTTGCAGCCCAGGGTCAGGCCGTTGTTGCCGTTGTTGGTGAGCGAATAGCTGTTGGCCCCGGGGGGAATGGGGAAGCCGGTGGGGGAAAAGCACGAGCACACCGCCTGGTAAACAATGCCCCGCGGGTCGAAGCGTGAAGTGCCGCCATCGACGTGCTCGCCCTCGCTATTGGGGTCCGGGTTGCCGTAGAAAGTGCCGTAGGTGAGGTCCCGGAGGCCGGCCGAGAACTGGGCCAGGTAAAAATCGCTGCCGTCGGTGCCGGGCTGGGCGGCGTCGGGCGTGGTAGGCAGGCCGTCGGTGGTGCCGTTGGCGTCCAGATAGGTATACCCCGGTTCATTGACCTGCCCGCCCCAGCCGCACACGTACACCCGATCACAGCGATCGACCAGAAACGCCGTGGGGTCCAGGTTCACCAGGCCCCGGTTGGCGGGCGTGGTGCTGCCGAAGGTGGTGGAAAATTCGCTCTGCCCCAGGTTGGCATCGAGCTTTTGGATGAATTGGGTGCCGTTGGCCGTGTGGAACCGGCCGGGGGAGACGGGAAACGCGCCCAGCGTCTGGCCCAGCAGGTACACCCCGCCATCGGTGCCGAGCTGGAGGAAATAGGCCTGATCGTAGCCCGCCGTGCCCACGTAGGTGGCCCGCAGCAGGCGCGTGCCGCTGGCCGCAATCCGGGCCACGAAGCCGTCCACATTGCCGGGGCGCACGGAGCGGTAAGCGCCGGCCGTAACCGGAAAGTCGGGGCTCAGGGTGCCGCCGGCCACGTACACATCGCCGGAAACCGGTTCGATCTGGAGCGAATAAGCGGCATCGGCCCCGGCTCCACCCAGGTAGCTACTCCAGGTGAGGGCCGTGAGGGCGGGCGTGAGCCGGCACACCACGCCGTCGGACGTGCCCCCGTGGTACGCGCTGCTGAAGCCGCCGGCCATTGGGAAGTCCGTCGAGGTAGTATTGGAGGCGACGTACACGTTATCAGCCGCATCCACCAGAATATCCCCCCGAAACGGATCGCCGTAATTGTGGGCCAGCTGCGGCGCGGGGTTGAAGGGCGAAAGGTTGGGATTGAGCGGCAGTTGGCCGTCGTTGCCCGTGCCGCCCAGGTACGTCGAGCCTACCAGGGCGGCCCCATCGGCCCGCAACCGCGTGATGACGAGATCGGATCCGGTGGGAGCATTATAAGGCGGCCCGTAGCCGAGCGGCGAGGCCGGCCGGCCGCCGGCAAAACGGGGTTGCAGCGCCCCGGCCGTAGTCGGATAATCGGCCGAGCCCGAGGAGCCCAGCATCAGCAGCTCACCCCGGCTGTTCACCACCAGACTATGAGGAAACTCAGCGCTATTACCACCCAGGTAGGTGGCCCACACCCGCGCCGCCGGCCCGTTGGCGTGGGTGTTATATTTGATGATGCCGATGTCCACAATGGCGGCGAAAGTGGTCTGAAATGCCCCCGGACTAGCCGGGTAGCCCACGCCAAAAGCAATTCCGCCGGCGTACAGATTACCCTGCGCATCGTAGGTGGCGGTGAAGCCCCAGTTGTCCACGGTCGAGCCGGAATAGGTGGCAAAAACCACCACCGGATCTATGATCAGCGGCCGGCTGGTATCGTAGCGGCCCAGGTCGAAGCACACCACCCGCCCGGTCAGCACGTAGCGGCAGGGCACGGTTTGGCGCCGGCCGGTGGCGTCGATCTGCCAGGCGCGGGGCGCCCGTTCGGTGACTGGGCCCACGCTGGTTTGCACCAGCAGGTTGCCGGCGGGGTCCAGGCTTAGGCCGGTGGCGCCGTCGTGCCGCAGGGCGATGCTGGCCGGGCGGGCGCCGGGTGCCAGCTCAAAATCGTATTCCAGGTGTTGGTCGGTGCTCTCGTACACCCGCGCGCTCACGCCGGGCCAGAGGCCGGCGTAGCGCAGGGCGCGGTAGCTGCGCACGTCGCTGGCCCAGTGCCGGGAGTCGGCCCCCAGAAAATAATTGCGGTGTTCGTTCGTCGGCGTTTCGGGGGTGATGACTGCCGGGCCGGCCCCGTCGAAGTGCAGCGTCAGGGCGTGGCCGCGCACCACGCTGTCGGCGGCGGGCGGCGGGTTGGGGCCCCGGCCCCGGTGTCCGCGCTGCGCGGGGCCGCCGTCGGCGAGCAGCGCCAGGGTGAGGCCGTCGGCTTCGGCAAAGAGCCGCCCGCCGGGCAGCGGCGCCACGTAGCGGACGCGGGCATCCCACTGGCCTTGGTTGGCAATGAATTCGAGAGATGGGCGGTCCGGCCCGGGCCGGGCGCCGGACTGGGCGCGGGCCGGGGCCGCCAGCAGACTCAGGCCCACCAGCCACAGGCCGCCGAATTGAAGGAGAGATTTCATTAAAATAGCCGGAGTAAACAGCTGGTTAATAAATTTTGGCAGATAAAATGGAGGTGCTTACACGGTCCGGTCCGCGCGTATGTTCTTGGAAATTCTCCGAAAATTTCTTATCGCCGCACTTCCACCCAGCCTTTCACGCGGCGGTCGTCGGCATCGCGCAGCAGGTAGTAGTAGAGGCCGTTAGCCAGGCCGGTGGCATCCCAGTTATTGTGGTAGTCGTCGGTCTGGTACACCCGCTGGCCCCAGCGCGAGAACACTTCCAGTGAGGCCGGCCGGCAGCTGAAGCGGGGCTGAAACGTCTGGTTTTGATTGTCGCCGTTGGGGGTGATGATATTTGGCACAAAGACCTCTCCCACCACCAGGGGCGCGAAGCCGGTGAGCACTTCGCAGTTGCCGTAGCGGGCCGTGAGGCGGATATAATAGGTGCCGGCCTGCAGGTACTGATGGGTAGGCGTGGCCTCGGTGCTGGGCGGACTGGCATCGCCAAAATCCCAGCGGTACGTAGCCCGGGGCGCCAGCAGCACGGGTGTAAGCGGGGAGTCGAAGGGGGCGAGGCCGGCGTACTGCGGGGCGGCGGCGCACACGGGCAGGTTCAGGGCTACATCCTGGGCGGAAGTGGGTGCCAGTACCACCGTGCGGGTGGCCGTGACCTGACAAGGACCATCGCTCACGGTGTAGGTGAGGGCGAAAACGCCGCCCCGGTTATTGGTATTGGGGGGCGAAAAATAGCCGCCGGCCGTGACGCCCGTGCCGCTCCAACTCCCGCCCGCCGGGGCAAAGCCCCGCAGCTGAAACGGCTGGCGCAGGTCGGCGCAGAGCGTGGTATCGGGCCCGATCGTAAGGACCGCCGGCCGCCCCACCGTCACCCGCTGCGTAACGGTGCCGCAGCCCAGCGAATCGGAAATGGCATAGGTCAGCGTGTGCACGCCCGGCCCGGCGGCGGCGGGATCGAAGCGCCCCGCACTCACCCCCGGCCCGCTGAATATGCCCCCGGCCGGCGTGGCCGCGAGCGCGACGCTCGCCAGCGTGGTACACTGCGCCGGCACCAGCGCGAAAACTGGCACCACCGGCGGCGCCACCAGGTAGCGCACCGTCCGGGTGCTTTGGCAAATGCCCGTCGTGGCCACGGTGTAGCTCAGGCTGAACTGCCCCGGCCCCGCCACGGCGGGCACGAAGCGGTAGCCGCCGCCGGGCAGCGCCTGCACGCCCGGTCCGGCCCACACGCCGCCCGCCGGCGCCCCGGCCAGGAGTACCGGCTCGCTGTCGAGGCACACGAAGCGGCGGGGGCCGGGGTCGGCTTGCAGCACTTCGAAGTTCATTTTGAAAGCCGCGTTGTTGCAGTTGCGGCTGCCGTTACGGGTCGAATAGCTGCCCGCGCCCGGTGGCACCGGGAAGCCCTGCGTGCCGCCGCAGCTGGCGCAGGCCGCCTGGTAGGCAATCCCGCGCTTGTCAAAGCGCGAGGTGCCGCCGTCGACGTGATCGGCCCCGCCGCCCTGCTGCCCGAAGAAAGTGGCGTAATCCAGCCCCATCATACCGGGGGCGAACTGGGCCAGGTAGAAATCGCTGCCGTCGGTGCTGCGCTGCACGGCGTTGGCGGTGGTGGGCAGGCCGGCGGTGGTGCCGCCGAGCCAGTTGCCGCCCTGGTCGTTGTCGTCGCCGCCCCAGCCGCTGATGTAGATGCGCTCGCAGTCATCCACCAGAAAAGCCGTGGGTACCAGATTGGGCCCATTATTAACCCCACCGCGACTCCCGAAAGCCGTGCTATAGATGCTGGCCGTGAGGTCGGGATTGAGCTTTTGCAGGAACTGCGCGCCGCCCAACGCCCCGTACAGCCCCGGCGTGAGGGGAAACTGGCCCAGCGTCTGGCCGAATAAATAAGCATTGCCGCCCGCGTCGAGCTGCAGAAACTGCGCCTGATCGTAGCCCGCCGTGCCGATGAACGTGGCCCGTTCCAGCTGGCGGCCATCGGCGCTGATGCGGGCCGCGAAGCCATCGGCGGCCCCGCCTTGGAACGCCTCGTGGTACGCCCCGGCCGTGGCCGGAAAGTCGCGGGAGTTCGTTCCGCCGCTCACGTACACCCGGTCCTGGGCGTCGCGTTGCAGCGAGTACGCCGCGTCGGCCCCGCTGCCGCCGAGCAGGCCGGCCCACACCACGGTCGTCAGGTCCGGCGTCAGCTTGCACACCACGGCATCGGAAATGCCGCCGTGAAAATTGGTGCTGAAGCCCTGGGCCAGGCCCGGGAAATCGCGCGAGCTGGTGCCCGCCGCCACGTACACATTGCCGGTCCCGTCGAGCAGCACGTCGCTGCGGAAGACGTCGCCGTAGTTGGCCGCCAGGGCGGGCGTCTGTTGCAGCACGCCGTCGTTGCCCGAGCCGCCCAGGTAGGTGCTGGCCCGCAGTGCGCCGCCATCGGCGCTGAAGCGGGTCACGACCAGGTCCGAGCCGTTGGGCATATCGTAGGGCGCCCGCCCGGCCCGGAACGGATCGAGCGCCGAGCCGCCCCCGAACCGCCGTTGCGCGGCCCCGGCCGTGGTGGGGTAGTCGGAAGAAGAAGTGCTGCCCAGGACCACCAGCTCATTTTGCCCGTTCACCACCAGGCTGTGCGGGAAATCGGCGCTGTTGCCGCCCAGGTAGGTGGCCCACACCCGCGCCGCCGGCCCGGTAGCGGTGGTGTTGTACTTGATAATGGCCATGTCCACCACGCTGCTGAAGCTGGTGCGGAAGGCCCCCGGCGTGGCCGGAAAAGAGCCGCCCAGGTCGAAGGCAATGCCGCCCGAGTACATATTGCCCGCGTTGTCGTAAGTGGCGGTAAAGCCCCAGTTGTCGGCCGTCGAGCCGGTCAGGGAGGAAAACTGCACCGTGGGGTCAATGGTCAGGGCCCGGGTGTTATCGTACGGGCCGAGGGCGAAGGTGAGGGTGCGGCCGGTGAGCACGTAGCGGCAGGCGATGGGTTGGCGCTGGCCGGCGGCCGTGGTTTGCCAGGCCCGGGGCGCCAGCTCGGTGGTGGTACCCACGGTAGTCTGCACCACGAGGTTGCCGGCCGCGTCCAGGGCCAGGGCGCTGGCGCCGTCGTAGCGCAGGGCCACGCGGGCGGGGTTGGCCCGGGGTGCCAGCAGCAGGTCGTATTCCAGGTGCTGGCCGGCGTTTTCGTAGAGGGTCAGGTCGATGCCGGTCCATAATTCGGCGTAGTGCAGGCGGTGGAACGCGCCCACGTGGCTGGCCCAGTGCCGGGCGTCGTTGCCCACAAAATAGTTGCGCTCCCCGGCCGTGGGCGTCTCGGCCGTGAGGCGCACGCGGGCGTTGGCCTGCTCAAAATGCACGGTGTAGGCGTGGGCCGCCAGGCCGGTGGCGGGTGGGGGCAGGGCTGCCGCGCCGGCTTTTTCGGCCACCTCCCGGTGGTGGTGACTGAGAATCGCCGGGTCCAGGAAGGCGTAGGTCAGGGCGTCGGCCTGCACGAAGAGGCGTCCGGCGGGTAGGGCGGCTTCGTAGCGCACCCGGTGGTCCCACTGGCCTTTGTTCTGAATAAATTCCAGACTCGGCGTGCCTGGCGCCACCGATACCGCGCCCACCGGCCGCCGCGCCGACGCCACCAGCACCAATAAGAATAGCCGCTGCCAAAAGCACCGGCCGAGCGGGCGAAAAAGTAGATTCATGCAAACGTCAAACGCCGGAGCTGATGGAAGGATCGCAAACCGAAACTGGCCGCGCCAACCCCGTGCCCGAAGATAAATCAACTTTGTCACTGCCGGGGCCGGCTTTCCCCGTCATTACCTTTGCCGGCCCCTTTTTCTCCTCTCGTGCGCCGTTCCTTCGCCTTTAAAATTACCCTGCTCACGCTGCTTTGGCTCGTGCTGGCCATTGTCTGCGCGCAGGTGCCCGGGCGCGTATTCTGGCCCGCCGTATTCGGGGCGCTCACTGCGCCGGGGGCTTTGGTCGCCACCGTGCTGCTCACGTTGTACTGGCTGCGGCGCAACTGGCGGGTGGCCTTGCTGCCGGCCCTGGCGCTGCTGCTAACCTGGCCCCACTGGCAGCGCGGCCTGCCCCTGCATTTATTCAATAAAGGAACGGCCATTGAATTAGCCGCGGATTCAACCGCGCAATCAAGCTTCCTGACGACCTATCCCAAAACGGCGGCGGCCCGGAACGAAGTGTCTCTAATCTCGGCCAACGTGCGCATTTTCAATGTGTACGCGCAGCTTCGCGACCCGGATTTTGCGTCTTCCAAAGGCTTCATCCGCTGGCTGGCGGCTAGTCCGGCCGACGTGCTCTGCCTCCAGGAGTTCTATAACGAGCCGCACGGCTCACGGGAAGACGGGGCGGTGTTCCGCTCGGCCGAGTACCTGGGCGCGGGCAGCGGTCGCCACGCCTTCGTTTCCACCAGCCTCACCAATGGCATCGGGGCCCAGTTTGGGATGGCGATCTTTTCCCGCTTTCCCGTGGTGCGGCGCGGCACGATTCCCTTCGGCCGGCTCTCGCAAAACCACGCCATGTGGGCCGATCTGGCCCGCCCCGCCGCCCCCGGCCGCCCGGCCGATACCATCCGGGTTTTCAACCTGCACCTGCAAAGCATGAGCATGGATGAGAACGACATCGTGACGGCCACCGAAAGCCGGGCCGGCCTGCGCCAAAAAGCGCCTAATCTGCTGCGGCGCTTCCGCAACGGGGCCGTGGCGCGGGGCACCCAGGTCGATACGGTGCTGGCCCGGGTGGCCCGCTCGCCCTACCCCGTGCTGCTGGCCGGCGACACCAACGATCTGCCGTATTCCTACACCTACAACCGGCTGGCCGGCCAGTTGCAGAATGCCTGGGCCAGCGTGGGCACCGGCCTCGGGGCGACGTACAACGGGCGGCTGCCGGGCTTGCGCATCGATCAGCAGTTTGCCGGTCCGCAGTGGCTGATACGCGGCTGCCGGGTGCACCGGGAAATCCGGTGGTCGGACCATTTTCCGGTGGAGGGCCTCTACGAGCTGCGGCGCTAAGCGGCGGGGCGTCCGGGCGGGGCGTTATCGTGGCCCCGGCCGTTACCTTTGCACCATGTCGCTCTCGCTTTACAATACGCTTACTCGCAAGAAGGAAGATTTTCAGCCCCTGCACCCGCCCCAGATCGGCGTTTACCTGTGCGGTCCCACCGTTTATAGCGAAGCGCACCTGGGCAATGCCCGCGGGCCGGTGGTGTTCGATGTGCTCACCCGCTACCTGCGCCACCTGGGCTACCAGGTCCGCTACGTGCGCAACGTGACCGACGTCGGCCACCTCGAAAACGACGCCGACGCCGGCGAGGACAAGATGGAAAAGGCCGCCCGCGCGGCCCGCATCGAGCCCATGCAGGTGGCCCAGTACTTCGTGAACCGCTACCGCCAGCACATGCTGGCCCTGGGTTGCCTGCCGCCCGACATCGAGCCCCAGGCCAGCGGCCACATCATCGAGCAATTGCAGATGGTGGAAGAAATTATCGCCAACGGCCTGGCCTACGAGGTCAACGGCTCGGTGTATTTCGACGTGCCCAAGTACAACAGCGAGCAGCAGCGCTACGGCAAACTCTCCAACCGCAGCATTGACGACCAACTGGCCGGCACCCGCGCCAACCTCGAAGGCCAGAGCGAAAAGCGCAGCCCACTGGATTTTGCCCTCTGGAAAAATGCCTCGCCCGAGCACCTCATGCGCTGGCCTTCGCCCTGGGGCGAGGGTTTCCCCGGCTGGCACCTCGAGTGCTCGGCCATGAGCCGCAAGTACCTCGGCGACCTGTCCGACATCCACGGCGGCGGCCTGGATTTGATGTTCCCGCACCACGAGTGCGAAATCGCGCAGAGCCAGGGCAGCCACGCCCACACCGACGAGGCCCGCTTCTGGGTGCATCATAACCTGATCACCGTCAACGGCACCAAGATGAGCAAGAGCCTGGGCAATTTCGTGCTGCTGGGGGACTTGTTTAAAGGCCCCACCGGCCCGCTGGCGCAGGGCTACCCGCCCATGGTGGTGCGCTTTTTCCTGCTGCAAGCCCACTACCGCTCGCCGGTCGACGTGAGCGACGAGGCCCTGCAGGCCGCCCGCAAAGGCTACCGCAAACTCATGAACGGCCTGCGCCTGATTGATAAGCTCGTGCCCGGCGCCAGCCCCGAAGCCGGGAATCCGGACGCGGTCGCCCAGCTCCTCGCCCTGGCCGCCAAGCCCGCCGAGTTTCTCAACGACGACCTGAACACGCCCCGCGCCCTGGCCGCGCTCTTCGATCTGCTCAAGCGCTTCAATACGCTGGCCGCCACGCCACTGGCCCTGGCCGAAGTGGGTGCCGAGGCCCTGGCTACCGCTGCCGGCAGCTACCGCACCTTCGTGCAGGACGTGCTGGGTCTGCGCGACGAGCCCCGCGCCAACGCCGAGCAGCTGCTGGAGCTCACCCTCAGCTTTTATTCCGAAGCCAAAGCCGACAAGGCTTACGCCAAAGTCGACGTCATCCGCGCCGCGCTCAAAGACCAGGGCATCGTCATCAAAGACACCAAAGCCGGGGTCGAATGGGCGTATAGCGAGGAGTAATTTCGGGCGTCCGTTGGCGTTTCGTTTGCCAAAGTCCAGTATCATTTACGCGTCCACTCACCCGGCGGGAGCCGGGTGCTTCCCATGATGAAACTTCGTCTTCCGCTGGCGGCACTGGCCGGCCTCCTTTTCCTCACCGGCTGCCCGGATAAAAAGGCCGCCGAAACCGCCGAAACCGCCGCCCCGGCCGAAGCCAAGCTGCCCAAAGCGCCGGTTTTCAACGCGGATTCGGCCTACGCTTTCACGGCTAGGCAGGTAGCGTTCGGTCCCCGGGTGCCCAACTCGAAAGCGCACATCGCCTGCGGCAATTACCTGGTGGCCAAGCTGAAAAGCTTCGGGCTGAAGGTAATGGAGCAGCCGTTTGAGGCGATGACCTTCGACGGAACCAACATCCACGCCCGCAACATCATCGCGCAGTACCAGCCGCAGGCCGCCCGCCGGGTGGCCATCTTCGGGCACTGGGACACCCGGCCCTTCGCCGACAATGACAAGGTGAAGAAAAACGCGCCCATGGACGGCGCCTCCGACGGCGCCAGCGCCGTGGCCGTGGCCCTGGAAATGGCCCGCGTCCTGAGTCAGCAGCCCGAAAGCCTGGCCCCGGCCGTGGGCGTCGACTTCATCTTTTTCGACGCCGAAGACTGGGGGCACGATGAAACCACCCAGAAAGACCTGAAGGACCAACTCGCCGGCAGCGGCACCGATTCGTGGTGCCTGGGCTCCCAGTACTGGACCGCTAATCTATTGCCCGCCAACTACAAAGCCGAGTACGGCGTGCTGCTCGACATGGTGGGCGCCAAAGGCGGCAGCTTCACCCGGGAGGAAACCTCGCGCACCAGCGCCCGCGGCCCGCTCGACAAAATCTGGAACACCGCCGCCCAGCTCGGCTACTCGGATTTCTTCCGTTTTGAAGATACCAGCGGCATCACCGACGACCACGTGTACACCAACCGGGCCGGCATTCCGACGCTGGATATCTACGACCACCCGCGTTCCGGCACCGAATACTTCCCCGCCTACCACCACGCCACCGCCGACAACATGAGCATCATCGACCGTAAAACCCTGAAGGCCGTGGGCCAGACGATGCTGCAGTCGCTCTACGTGGAATAGCGGATTAAAACCGCAGTCGCGCCCCGGCCGGGTCCACGGTGAGCGTGGCTAGCTGACCGGTTACCAGGGCCACATTGGCGGCCTCGTGGCCCACGGGAAAGCCGTAGCCCACCGGAAAATCATACTGCCGGGCGTAGGAATCAATGATTTCCAGCGCCGTGCTGCCGAAGGGGACTGAGTTGTCGCGCATGGCCGAAAAGTGGCCCACCACCAGCCCGGCCAGTCCCACGAGCTGCCCGCTGCGGTGCAAGTGCAGCATCATGCGATCGATGTGATACAGGTACTCGTCCAGATCTTCCAGAAACAGGATGCGCCCGGCGAAGCTCACCTGCGATGCCGTCCCGGTGATGGTGTGCAGCAGACTCAGGTTGCCGCCGACCAGCTCGCCGGTAGCCGTGCCGGACCGGTTGAGCGGCTGCGGCGGGACTGCAACTGGTAACTGGGCTTCGCCAAAAAGAATGCGACGCAGGCTCTCCAGCGCCATTTCGCCGCCCGGCTGGTGAAACAGAACCGGCATCACCCCGTGAATGCTGGCCTGGTTGCGGGCCAGCAGGTGGGCGTTGAGCACGGTGATATCGGAGAAGCCGGCCACCCATTTGGGCTGGGCAATAAAGCGGGAAAAATTCAGGCCATCCACGATGCGGGCAGTGCCGTACCCGCCCCGCGTGCAGAGAACGGCCCGGATGGCCGGATCGTCGAGCTGCTGCTGGAAATCGCGCCGCCGCCGGTCGTCATCGCCGGCAAACTGGTGGTGGTCGCCGGCAATGCTATCCCCCACAATGACTTCCAGTCCCCATTCAGTGAGGGTCTGGATGGCGGGGGCCAGTTCGGCGGCACTGATTTTGCGCGCCGGGCTGACCAGCGCCACGCGCTGGCCCCGTTGCAACGGGGGCGGAAATTGGATGGACATGGCGAATAAGCAAAAGCGCCCGCAAGTAACGCCGCCCGGCCGGGTTGACGTCATTTGCGGGCGCAAATCCAGCCGGTTTTCGTCAGCCAGCCGAATTTAGCTATCAGCCAGAAGGGGAAGCTTTGGTTGAATGCCAGCGGCCACCAATGTCTCGGCCGCCGGGTGCGCCTGAAGCGGCCGGACCTCGCTCAGGCGGGCGACGAATACGCCCGCGGCCCGCAGCGCGTCCCGGTTTTCGTGCAGCCGGGCCAGGGGCACGGAGCCAATAGCGTACGGCCCGTTGGAGCCGGTCAAAAGCGCCTCGGCGGGGACTTCGAGTCGCCGCAGCAGGGCGCCGAGCTGCGCTTCATCGGCGTGGCGGAGATAGAATTGAGCGGCTAATCCGTGCGTTAGCTGCGGGGTGGGGGCGGCAGCGCGCTTGGCGTAGCGGTAGTGAAAGCCGCGCTGCAGGGCTAGCACATCGGCCAGCACGGCCGAGCCGGTGGGGTGTCCGCCGGCCCCGCGCCCGCGCAGAAACTGCGGGCCGGCGAATTCGGTGTCCACGGCCACGCCATTGAACTCGTACTCCACGGCATAAAGCGGCGACTCGGGCCCCAGCAGCTGCGGGGTAACCAACGCCGTCACGCGGCCGTTGGGCAGGCGGTAGATGCCGGCCACGACCTTAATTTTCTGGCCCCGGACGGCGGCGTACGCTATATCGGCGGCCCCGATGCCTTCAATGCCCAGGCTCAGTACTTCCTCCGGATTCAGAAATGCTCCGTAGGCGTGGACGGCCAGGACCACGGCCTTCGAGCACGCGTCAAAACCTCCCATGTCCAGTGCGGGGTCGGTTTCGGCGAAGCCCAGGGCCTGTGCTTCGGCCAGTGCCGGGCCGTAGTCGGAGCCTTCCTCGCTCATGCGGGTGAGCACGTAGTTGGATGAGCCATTAAAAATGCCGCTCACCGCCCGCAACGGCTCGTGACTGAAATAATCGTCGAGCGTCCGAATAATGGGAATACTGCCGCACACAGCCGCTTCGTAAAGCAGCGTGCCGCCGAATTCCTGCTGCAGCTGCACCAGCTCGGGCAGGTGGCGGGCCACCATGGCCTTATTGGCCGTTACCACCCGGCGGCCCCCGCGCAGGGCGGTGCTCACCAGTCGGAATGCCTCGGCGGGGTCGTCGATTACTTCAATCAGGAGGTCCAGCTCGGGATCGTTCAGCAACTCATCGGCCTGAAAACTAAACCGTTCGGCGGGCAACGACCGGACTTTGGTCGGGCTTTTGACCGCAATACGGGTGACTGCCAGCCCCAGGCTGGGCTGGCGCGCCACAATATCATAAAACCCTTGCCCTACGCAGCCAAAACCAATCAGGCCAATGCGCAGAGGTTGTTTATCAACGTTCATTTGAATTCTTAATAAATTAAAAGCAGCTCGTGCCCCACCCAAGCAAGCCGACGAACAGCAGGTATTGTTTGGCGCCAAGTAAAAACGGCGAGAATCAGACCTAGCCTGGCTGCAGGGTTGCCGGCCGTACATCGAGCGCGTCGAGCAGGCGCTGCTTACAAGCTTGAAAATCGGGATCGGTGCGGCGGCGCGGGCGGGGCAGATCCACGCGCATAGTTTCGTGAATGCGGCCAGGGTGGCCGCGCAGCACCACAATCCGGTCGCTGAGCACGAGGGCTTCCTCCAGATCGTGGGTCACGAGCAGCAGCGTGGGGCGGTCATAGGCCCAGACTTGGAGCAAATGATCCTGCAAATCCATTTTCGTAAACGGGTCGAGGGCGCTGAAGGGCTCATCGAGCAGCAGCAGAGCCGGCTGGGCCACCAGCGCCCGGGCAATGGCCACGCGCTGGGCCATGCCGCCCGAGAGCTGGCGCGGCAGCGCCCCGGCAAAATCCGTCAGGCCTACCCGCGCCAGCACCGCCCGGGTCCGCGCTTCCTGCTCGGCCGGCGGGAGGCGGGCCAGGCCAAAGCGCACGTTTTCCGCCACCGTGAGCCAGGGCATCAGGCGCGGTTCCTGAAAGACGACCCCCACGGCTGGGTGCGGCCCGGCCAGCGGCTCGCCCTGGATGAACACGTGGCCGGCGCTGGGCAAATCCAGCCCCGCCACAATGCGCAGCAGGGTACTTTTTCCGCAGCCACTGGCGCCCACCAGAGCCACGATTTCGGCGGGTTGCACCCGGAGGCTGACGTCGGACAGGGCGGTTATGCCACTATCGAACTGCTTGCTGATGTGATCGAGGCGGAGCATTTTTAGTTAAAAATCAGCAAGTTGAATTCCGGTCTAGCGCGGGGCCGTGCCGTGGGTGTCCTGCCAGCGCAGCAGGTAGCGGCTGAGGCGGGCCAGGGCGGCATCGGTGAGCTGGCCCAGACCGGCGAAGAGCAGGATGCTGGCCAGAATGATCTGCGGGCGCCCGGTCATCTGCCCATCAATCAGCAAAAAGCCCAGGCCCTTGCTGGCACCCATAATTTCGGCTGCCACCACGAACATCCAGCCCAGGCTCAGGCCGCTGCGCAGGCCCACCAGGTAGGCGGGCAGCGTGGCCGGCAGCAGCACCCGCCGCACCAGCTGCCAGCCCGAGAGCCGGTAGACGCGCCCCACTTCCACCAGTTTGCGGTCCACGCCCTGAATGCCGTTCATCAGGTTGAGGTAGACCGGGAAAAATACGCCCACGGCGATCAGGACCACCTTGGAGGTTTCATAAATGCCCATCCACAAAATGAACAGCGGCACCCAGGCCAGCGAGGGAATATTGCGCACGCCCTGTAACAGCGGGTCAAGCAGGTGGAACAGCCGCCGCGAGTAGCCGGTAGCGGCGCCCAGCCCCGTAGCCAGCGCGCCACCCAGCACGAAGCCCAGGGCCACGCGGCCCAGGGTAATGCTTAAGTGGCCCCACAACTCGCCGGTCCGGGCCAGGTTGCCAATGGTGGTTAGCACCCGCGAGGGGGCCGGCAGCAGGTTGGGTGGGAGCATCCCGGCGCGGGCCAGTATCTCCCACAGCGCCAGTAGCGCCACCGGCAGGATGGCGCCGGTCAGCCAGCCTCGGTTGCGCGGGGGGCGGCGGACCAGCGGCGGCTTTACCGACGCGCTTGCCATGGGGGCCGCTACCGGCACGAACGGCGCTAAAACAGAAGGATTGCCAGCCATTGGAAAGGGAGATTGGTCGGGGGAGTAAACCCGGATTGGCACTTACTTCGCGGCAGTAGCGCCTTGGGCGCGGCCGGGTATCTTACTTGCAAAACTGCTGTCGATCAGGTCATTGACCGTTTTGGTCACATCCACCGTCGGCTCGATTACGCCGCTTTTCTTCAGCACGTCGCCGGCCGCGATAATGGTGGCCCGCTGCGACGCGCCAAAGCTGAAGTTGGAAAAATCAGTGCGTTGCAGCTGGCGGGCCGCTACGGCTTCGCTGAGCTTAGCCTCGGTGGCGAGCACCTTTTGCAGCTCGGCGGGATGGGCGAGGGCCCACTGGCGGGCTTGCTCGTAGGCGGCCAGCACGCGGTCGACCAGGGCGGGGTGCTGCTGAGCGAAGGCCGCGCGCACGTTGAGGACGCCGTAGCTATTGAAATCCGGGTTGCGGTAAAACAGCCGGGCGCCCGATTCCAGCTCGGCTTTGGCCATGTGCGGGTCGAGGCCGGCCCAGGCGTCGACGTCACCTTTTTCCAGGGCGGCGCGGCCATCGGCGTGTTGCAGGGGAATCAGCTCAATGTCTTTTTCCGTCAGTCCGGCTTGGTCGAGGGCGCGGAGCAGGAAAATGTACGGATCAGTGCCCCGGGTGGCGGCCACGCGCTTGCCCTTCAGATCCGCCACCGACTTAATGGTTGATTTGGGGCCCGTTACGAGCGCCGTCCATTCTGGCCGGGAGTAGATATAGATGGATTTCAGCGGGTTGCCATTGGCCCGGCCGATGAGGGCGGCTGCGCCGGCCGTCGAGCCAAAGTCGATGCTGCTGCCATTGAGAAACTCCAGGGCCTTGTTGCTGCCCTGGCTGAGGACCCACTCCACCTTGATATTCTGTTTGGCGAGGTCTTTTTCCAGCCAGCCCTGCTGCCTGAGCACCAGGCTGAGGGGGTTGTAATAAGCGTAGTCGAGGCGCACGGTGGTGGGCGCAATCGTCTCCTGGCCCGTGCTGCCGCAGCTTGTTATCCCCATTACGAGCAGTGCCAGGGCGGCCAGTAAGGAAAATGAGTAGACGGAGAAACGACGAAAAACGGGTTTGGTAGTCATGACAATTTGCAAAAAAAGAGGAATTATATAAATGGAAATTGATAGGCAGGACCGCAATATTTTCAACTTGAATTAACCGCATAACCTCCCTGCCGGCTCTTTGCCGCAGGAGCGGGGAGTCGGGACAATCAGCCTACAAGGAGAGGGTTACCTGGATTTAGTGGGCAAACGTGGGCGCGTAAAACAGCTCCAGAAAGTGCGTGATGGCGGCCGTTTCCAGCAAAAAGCCATCGTGCCCGAAGCGCGATTCCAGCTCGCCGTACATGGCGGCGGGGATATGGTTGGCCAACTCCCGCTGCTCACTGAGCGGAAAGAGCACATCGGACGTAATGCCCAGCACCAGCGTGCGCGCCCCGATGCGGGCGAGCGCCGCCGGTACCCCGCCCCGGTGCCGGCCGAGGTGATGCGAGTCCATGGCCCGGCCCAGGGTCACGTAGCTGTAGGCGTCGAAGCGGGCCACCAGCTTATCGCCCTGATAGCGCTGGTAGGTGCTGGCGCGGTGTCCGCGCAGCAAGTCGTCCTCGGGATCGGTCTGGGTATCGGTGTAGGCGGCGTAGCTGCGGTAGCTGAGCAGGGCCACGGCGCGGGCGGCGGCCAGGCCGTTGTCGCCCCCGCCGGGTTGGCCCAGGCCGTAGGTCGGATCCGCCTCGATGGCCAGCCGCTGGGCTTCGTTGAAGGCAATGCCCCAGGCGGAATGCCGGGCATTGGTCGCAATCACCACCAGATTATCAAACAGATCGGGCTGCTGCACGGCCCATTCCAGCGCCTGCTGCCCGCCCAGCGAACCCCCGATCAGGGTATGAATATCGGTGAGCCCGAGTTCCTGCCGGAGTGCCTCGTGCGCCGTCACCATGTCGCGGATGGTCAGCAGGGGGAAGTCCTGGTAGCGCGGCTGGCCAGTGGCCGGGTCCGCATCGCGCGGCCCCGTGCTGCCGTAGCAGGAGCCCAACACATTGGCGCACACGATAAACCAATCCGCCGGATCGTAGTAGCAGCTCGCCCCGAACAGGCCCGGCCACCAGGCTAGCACGTCGGCATTGGCCGTGAGGGCGTGGCAGACCCAGACCACGTTGTCGTGGTCGGCATTGAGCTGGCCCCAGGTGTGATAGGCCACCCGGGCCCCCGAAAGAATTTCTCCGCTTTCCAGCGTCAGGTCGGGGAGATGAAAGGTCTGATCTTGCATTTTGGGGAAAAGCGGTTGCGGACTGGTAGCGGGCCGAAGCGGGTTATCAGGCGGAAAAGGTGATGGTAGCAGCGGAACTCGGGGCGAATCAACGCCCTCATTTTGGCCGGAGTACGGTCTTGGTTCCCTGCAACAATCAAAGACTACTTATTGATAACCAGCAGGGAAGCCTATACTTCCAGCGGCTGGGCGTGCGCCAGCTCGGGCTCGGGCACGGCGGTGCCGGCCGTGGGCAGGCTAGCGGTGTTGCCAATGGCATCAAACGCCCGCTGCAAATCGGCTTTAATATCCTCAAAATGCTCAATCCCCAGGGAGAGGCGCAGCGAAGTCGGCGTAACGCCGGCGGCAAACTGCTCAGCTTCGCTCAGCTGCTGGTGGGTGGTGGCGGCGGGCTGAATGATGAGCGTCTTGGCGTCGCCCACGTTGGCCAGGTGGCTGATCAGCTTGAGGTTATCGATGAACTGGGTAGCCGTTTCCTTGGTGCCCTTCACGCGGAAGGTGAATACGCCGCCGAAGCCGCGCTTGAGGTACTTCTTGGCCAGCGTGTGGTAGGGGCTGCTGGTCAGGCCGGGGTAGTTCACGCTTTCTACCTGGGGGTGCTGTTCGAGCCAGGTAGCGATTTTCAGGGCGTTTTCCACGGTGCGGTCTACGCGCAGGCTCAGGGTTTCGAGGCCCTGCAACAGCTGGAAGGAGTTGAACGGGCTGATGGCCGGCCCGAAGTCGCGCAGCCCTTCCACCCGCGCCCGGATGATGAAGGCGATGTTGCCGAAGGAGCTGCCTTTCCCGAATACATCGCTGAAGACCAGGCCGTGGTAGCTCTCGCTGGGTTCGGTAAACTGCGGGAATTTGCCGTTGCCGAAATCGTACGTGCCGCCGTCCACAATTACGCCGCCCACGCTGGTGCCGTGGCCACCGATCCACTTCGTGGCCGACTCCACTACGATGTGCGCGCCGTGCTCCAAAGGCCGGAACAGGTAGCCACCGGCGCCGAACGTGTTGTCGACAATCAGGGGCAAATCATGCTTTTTGGCAATGGCGGCGATGGCCTCAAAATCCGGCACGCTGAAGCTGGGGTTGCCGATGGTTTCCAGGTAAATCGCCTTGGTTTTGGCATCGATAAAGCGCTCGAAGCTGGCCGGGTTATCGCCATCGGCGAAGCGGGCTTCGATCCCCAATCGCTTGAATGCCACCTTAAACTGAATGTAAGTGCCGCCGTAGAGGTGCGAGGAGGTCACGAAGTTGTCGCCGCCCTGCAAAATGTTGGTCAGGGCCAGGAACTGGGCCGCCTGCCCCGAGCTCGTGGCCAGAGCCGCCACGCCGCCTTCGAGGGCCGCCACGCGCTGCTCGAACACGTCGGTGGTGGGGTTCATCAGGCGAGTGTAGATGTTGCCGAACTCCTTCAGCGCGAACAGGTTGGCGCCGTGCTCGGCACTCTTGAACACATAAGACGTGGTCTGGTGAATGGGTACGGCGCGCGAACCGGTGGTGGGGTCGGGCTGCTGGCCGGCGTGAATCTGGAGGGTTTCGAAGTGCAGTGGTTGAGCGGACATGATGCGGAAATAATGAAGTTGAACGTTAGAAAAATAAGGGAGATGGAATAATTAACCGTCGAAAAAGAACGTTTTCGAACCTGTTAAACCCCGGCAAGTCCGGGTCAGGCGGTAGCCGACATTGGCCGTCCGATCGCCGGGGGCGAGCAGCCGGCCCGGCGGGCCACCGGGGAAAATCCAGTAAGAGGTAGGGGGAGGATTTAAGCCGAAATCAGCTTAGCAACAGCACGGACAGCAACAGCAGCCTGGCATTCGGGCCGGGCCCGGGGCAGCATTCTGGCCGGTGGGGGCCAAAACGCGGAAACCCGAAACAGCGGCGCGCAAAGCAGCCGGAGCAATCGGGAGTGAAGAAACGGAAGCAAAAGAGTTTTCCATGGCGCTCAGTTCATATGCCCCGCTCCGACCAAAGTCGGTAGAGGGTAGGAATTGGCACCTTTCGCGCGGTCGAAGGTTGCCAGCGGGTCAGGGAGCCTAGTCTCTCGCCGCTTCTCTATAAAACTTGAAACTGTCCCGCCGCGAGCGGAGCAGTACCTGGTTGGTGAGGCAAATATACGGGAAGATTTTTTTCAGGACCAAATCTGCCGCAAAATATTAAAAATAGGGCGCCGTACATCGTGACTTATAAGAGCTAATTGCGAGGCTATTCAGAAATTCAGAAAAAGGCCACGCAGCGCGTAGCGTATATAAAAAAACGGTCCGTTCCTCCCCGCCCAAACACAAAAAAGCCACCCTGAAACAGGATGGCTTTTCTCACCTTTTTTCTGCAAAAAAGTACCTAGAGACTAGGTAGGGTCAACACCTGGCCCACTTCGATGTGGTCAGGGTTGTTGCCGATGAGGGCCTTGTTGGCCTCGTATATCTGGTGCCACTTGGCGGCGTCGCCGTAGTGGGATTGGGCTATTTTTGAGAGCGAATCCCCGCTCGCAACAGTGTACGAATCACCGGCGGTAGTCGGATTGCCGTTGCCGAAAAAATCGGTTCCACCCGCGGCCGGAGCGGCGGGCTCGACGGGCTTTTGCTCGCCCTTGTCGCTGAGAAAATCGAGAAGTCCCATGGGTTAATTCGTTATAGGTAGGGAAAGGATGGCGGCGGCGGGCGGCTGGGCCCGGAAACCGGGGCTCTATACGGGCCCGGGGACGGGAAGTTTCGGGGTAAACCCTTTGGTCTATGGGCCGTAAGTCGACGGGTCCGCAGTTGCCGGGCCGCGCCATTTCATCCTTTCCCAATCAGCCTTGTCTTTATGAAATCCCAGACGCTCTTTTCGCTCCGTTATCTCACCAGCCTGCTGCTGCTCGTGTCGCTCTTTACCGCGGCCTGCGGTAACGATAAAGGCAAAGTAGAAGCGGTAAACATGCTCTACGGCACCGACAGCAAGGTGTGGAAAACCGCTAAGGAAACCGATACCGCCGGCGATAAAGTAAAACAAACCGCCGAACAGAAAGAGCAGGAGCTCCGCATTTTTGCCAACGGTACCTACAACATGGTCGGTAACACGGGCGCCATTTCCGGCAAATACACCTTCGATCAGCCCGGCAAAACCATCACCCTGACGCCCGATAAAGGGACGACCAGCAACACGTTTGCTGTGGAAACGCTGACTGACAAAAAGCTGACGCTAAAGTCGGCCGACGGCGCGGCCCTGATGCTGGAAGCCCAGTAAATTAGGCTTTATCCCAAAAAATAAAAAAGCCCCGCGCCGAATTTCGGCGCGGGGCTTTTTGGTGGAAATCGGGGAAAGACGGCGGAGCGGGCTACTCATTCCGGGCCGGGGGCGGACGCCGGGCGAAAACCCGGGCCACCCAGCGCGGCAGAAAGATGCTGCCCAGCACCAGATACAGGTAGTAGGTGACCACCCGGTAGAGCAAAACCATGAAGCTGGTGAGCGTGGCTGTCCCGATGAATTTGCCGAAAAAAGTTGGGAACGCGCCTTCCACAATGCCCGCGCCGCCGGGCGTGATGGCCAGCAGCAGCAGGACTTTATAAGTAAGATTGCGGGCGAAAATGAACAGGAACGTATCCGGGTCCATGGGCACGAAGGCGGCGATCAGGCAGCCGATGACCAGGTAGCGGGCCGTCCAGACGAAGAACGTGCTCAGGCTGGCCCGCCACCAGTAGCCGGCCGGATTGCCGCGCAGCTGCACCGAGGCTTCCATCATTTCCTGGCCGTGCTGGTAGGCCGAGCGCTGCCAGCGGCGCAGCAGCCGCCACGAAAACAGGCGGACCAACAGCCGCCGTACCGAGCGCGGATTGACGAAAAGGGCGTACAGCATCAGCCCCGCGTAGGCCGTCACGGCTACGTAGCTGAAGATGAACACCACCCGCAGCGTGGCAATAAAGGCGCCCTGCATGGCCTCGTGCGGGTAGAGCCCGGCCCCGGCGATGAGGACGACCAGCGGCACCATGATCACGTAGTAGAGGTTGTCCATCAGGGCGGTAACCATGACGTAGGCCAGGGATTTGCCCAGCGAAATCCCTTCTTTATTCAGAATGAACGAAGCCACCGCCGTGCCGCCCACCGCCGAGGGTAGCACGCAGGAAGCGAATTCCCAGATCATAATCACGTCCAGGCTTTGGCGGTAGCTCAGTTCCCGCTCGGCAATGTGGCGGATGCGGTAGATGTAGCCCAGGTCGCGGGCCAGCAGCACCAGCAGGCTCACCAGCAGCCACTGCCAGCGGGCGTGGGCCAGGGGCGCCAGATCGCCGGGCCGGTAGCTGCGCCAGAACATGAAGCCCACCACGCCCAGCCCGATAACGACGGGCAAAATGAGCCGCGAGGGCCGCAGCCGCTGTAGAAAGTTCGCGTCGTCGTCGGGGCGGGCAGGAAGCAGCTTATCAGGCATTGGGGAGAGTACGGCGGCCCGACAAAAGTAGGGCGTGGCCCGCGAGCCGTCCGTTAGGGCCGGCCGCCGGGGTTACCCGTCGGCCGGCTGCCGCCCGGCGTGGTCGTACCGGCGGGCACCGGCGGAGTGGCCGGCACCGGCGGAGTGGCCGGCGCCGGGAGTGGGGCGGAAGCCGGCGCGGCCGGACGGCTGGTCGAGTCGGCGGGCTGGGCCGTGGGGGGCGGGGGGCCGGGCAGGGCGCCCGGCAGGCTCACGGGCGGCGTGGCGGTCGAGTCTCGGCCGGGGCTGGCCGGGGTGGGCGCGGCGCCGGGGGCCAGGCGGGCTGGCGCGCCGGGGTAGCCGCCGGGCCGGGCGCCGGGAGCGCCGGCCGGAGCACCGGATGCCCC
>JAYWCH010000223.1:0-5264 GCA_043780755.1 Hymenobacter sp. | reverse complement strand
TCCTCCCCCCCACTCTTGATGTCGAGGTGCCCACGCACGCCGCTGAGGTAGAAATTCAGGTGCTTCAGCGCCTCCCGGCCAATGGGCACGAGGCGCTCTTTATTGCCCTTGCCCACCACTTTTACGAAGCCCTGCTCGGCGTACATATTCGAGAGGCGCAGGTCGCAGAGCTCGCTCACGCGCAGGCCCGAGGAGTAGAGCACTTCCAGCAGGGCGCGGGCGCGCAGGCCGTCGTCGGTACTCAGGTCGATGGCAGCCAGGAGCTGCTCGATTTCGGGATAGCTGAGGGTATCGGGCAGATGACGACCAGTTTTGGGGGCTTCCAGCGTGTCGGTGGGGTCGAGCTTCAGCAGATCTTCCATGATGAGAAAGTCGAAAAATGCCTTGAGACCCGATAGCGTCCGGGCCTGCGAGGTGGCGCCGAGGCCCAAACCTTGGAGCGTAGCCAGAAAATCGCGCAGCACCGCCGTCGTGACCTGCGTGGGACCCATGTGCCGCCGTTCCATAATCAGAAACTGCTGGAGCTTGGTCGCGTCGCGCACGTAGGCTTCCACCGAATTGGGCGAGAGCGACTTTTCGAGCCGGAGGTAGCCCTGAAATTGCTGAAGAGCCTGGGGCCAGGTCATGGGCGGAATTAAAGGATGATGGTTTTTTGGTGGGCTGCCAATCTTTTGGTGGGCCGGGCCCGATGTGCCAAACCCCACGGGCCGGACGTAGTTTGCAGCTTCAAAGTACGGGACCAGGGGCAACCGGCGCAATTATCCCGCCCGCAGCCATCCTTTCCCTTCCCTCCGACCTCATGGAAATCCTCATCCTCAACGGCCCCAACCTGAACCTGCTGGGCCGCCGCGAACCCGGCATTTACGGCACCCGCTCGTTCGAAAGCTTTTTCCCCGAGCTCGAAACCGCGTTCCCCGATCTCCAGCTAACCCATTTCCAGTCGAACCACGAAGGCGCCCTGCTCGACAAGCTGCACGAAGTAGGCTTCACCCACCACGGCATCATCCTCAATGCCGGCGGGTACACGCACACCAGTGTGGCCCTGGCCGATGCCGTGGCCGGCATCGCCACGCCCGTAGTGGAAGTCCACCTGAGCAACCTCGCTGCCCGCGAAGACTTCCGGCAAAAAAGCCTGCTGGGCCGGCACTGCGCGGGCTGCGTGAGCGGCTTCGGCCTGGAAAGCTACCGCCTGGCGGTACAATGGTTTGTAAATCAGCAGCCCAAGCGCGTGGGATTCCGGATGTAATCAGACCCAGCCAAACTGACCGACGGCCATTGGCACGCCGGCTTTGTTTGACTGTTGAATTCAAAGCGCGAAAACCAGCGCCCGCTTCGTTAGTAAACCGTCGCGCGGTTGCTGAACCCGCCGGGCGGCGCCGGGCCGGGCGCCCACGGCTTTACCTTTGCGGGGCGGGCGGCCGCCGCCATCTTCTTCATCTGCCTAACTCCGTGGTTTCCCCCATGTATACTTTCAACCCCGGACCTGCGGCCGTGTACCCCGCCGTCCGCCAGTACCTGACCGATGCTTTTGACGAGGGCTGGCTGTCGGCTCCGCACCGGAGCGAAAAAGTCACCAGCCTGGTGCGCCAGACGGTGGCCGACCTCAAAACCAAGCTCAACGTACCGCAGGACTATACCGTGCTGTTCACCAGCTCGGCCACCGAGTGCTGGGAAATTCTGGCCCAGAGCCTCACGCCCCGCCGCAGCTTTCATCTCTACAACGGGGATTTTGGGGCCAAGTGGCTGAAGTACGCCCAGGCCCTGCAACCCGCCAGCACCGGCCTGGCTTTCGGTACCGACGAGGTGCCCGACATCGCCACCCTGCCCTTCGCCGCCGGCGAAACCGACCTGGTCTGCATCACCCAAAATGAAACCAGTACCGCCACGCAGTTGCGCGAAGGCTTCGTGCTGAATCTGTACAACCGCCTCGGCGGGGCCCTGCTGGCCGTGGACGCCACCAGCAGCCTGGGCGGGCTGAACCTGAAATTTATCAAGGCCGATATCTGGTTTGCCTCGGTCCAGAAGTGTTTCGGACTGCCGGCCGGGCTGGGCGTACTCATTCTCTCGCCCCGGGCCGTGGCGCAGGCGCGCCTCGTCAACGATCGGAAGCACTACAATTCTCTGCCCGCCATGCTGGTGCAGATGCTTAACTTCCAGACCAACTACACGCCCAACGTCCTCGGCATCTACCTGTTGGGCCGGGTACTAGCCGACCGCGAGCCCATCAAAACCGTGCACCAGCACCTGGCCGACCGCGCCCAGAAGCTCTATGATTTCTTTGAGCAGGCCACGCCGCTCAGACCGCTCATCACCAACCTGGAAACCCGTTCCACCACCGTTATCGGCCTGCAAGGACCCGCCGGGGTGATCGAAGAAATCAAGAAGAAAGCCCTCGAAGCTGGCCTGTACCTGGGTAGCGGCTACGGCCCGCTGAAGAATACGACCATCCGTATTGCCAACTTCCCGGCCGTGCCCGATGTCGCTTTTGAAGCGCTGGTGCAGTTTTTTGCTAAAGAATTTCCGCAGTAATCCCCCCTCTGCTCGCGGCATTTGGCGCGCGACTTACTGTTTAGTGATGCTTCGACCCAGTGTTGGAGTAACCGATTGGCCGGCCCCGGGCCGGCGCTATTTATGATTCATCTTTATACCGATGGCTCGGCGCGGGGCAACCCCGGCCCCGGCGGCTACGGCACCATTCTGCGCTACGGCCCCCACGAAAAAGAGCTCACCCAAGGCTTCCGCCGCACCACCAACAACCGCATGGAGCTGCTGGCCGTCATCGTCGGCCTCGAAGCCGTGACCCGGCCCGACCTACCTATCCGCGTCGTATCCGATTCGAAATATGTGGTTGATGCCGTGGAGAAAAAATGGGTTTTTGGCTGGGAAAAGAAACCCGACTTCGGCAAAAAAGCCAATCAGGACCTGTGGCGGCGTTTTCTAAAAATCTACCGGCAGCGTAAAGTGAGCTTCCTCTGGGTGAAAGGCCATGCCGGCCACGCTGAAAACGAGCGCTGCGACGTGCTGGCCGTGCAAAGCGCCCTGGGTAAAAACCTCCCCGCCGATGAAGGCTACGAGGCCCTGACCAAAACGCCGCTGCTCTAGCCGCTGCCGATGCCCAACGACTACTTCCAGTTCCAGCAGTTCCGCATCGACCAGAGTCAGTGCGCCATGAAAGTGAGCACCGACGCCTGCCTGCTGGGCGCCACGGCCGACCTCGCCGGCGCCACCCGTCTGCTCGACATCGGCACCGGCACCGGCCTGCTGGCCCTGATGGCCGCCCAGCGCCAGCCCAACGTGAAAATCGAAGCCGTGGAGATTGACGCCGCCGCCGCCGCACAGGCGGCGGCCAATGTGGCCGCCAGCCTGTGGGCCGGCCGCATCCGCGTGCGGGCGCTGAGTCTGGCCGCCTACGCGGCCACGCAACCCGCCGCGTTCAGCCACATTGTGTGCAATCCGCCGTTTTTCCGGCAGTCGCTGCGCTCACCCAATGCGGGCCGGACAATGGCCCGTCACGAGGCCGCCAATACGCTTTCCTTCGAAGCCTTGGTCGAATTTACCGCCCGTTTCCTCAGCTCCGACGGCCGCCTGACCGTGCTGCTGCCGCCGCCGGAAATGCACGTATTTGAAGCCATCGCGGCGGCGGCTCAGCTTTATCCCGCTACCCGGCTAGTGGTGCGTCACCGGCCCGGCAGCCGGCCGCTGCGGCACATCACCGGGTTTGGGCGGGTAGCGGGCCAGCTACTGACAACGGAGCTGACCATTCGCACTGCCGATGACGACTCGGTTTATTCGGCAGAGTTTCGGGCGCGGCTGACCGGATTTTATCTGGCCTTGTAGAGTACGCCGCCATTTTTTACGCCCCCGCTGAACGGCCGTATCAGTCCGGGATAATGGGTTGAATCAGGGAATTTAACAGCCCCAGTTTTTCGTAGTGCAGGCTATCGAGCAAGTCCCGTTCGAGGGTTCCGAACTCGGCGGCGGCGTAGTGGCGCTGCACGCGCCCGGCCACCAACACGGTAATTTCGTCGGCCGTTTCGGTGAGGGCGCCCAGCAGGTGCGAGGTCAACAGGATCCCGGTGCCACGCTCCCGCAGCCGCCGCAGAATCTCCTTGAGCAGCAGGTTCGCTTCCAGGTCCAGGCCGTTGAAGGGCTCATCCAGAATCAAGTAATCGAAGTTTTGGACCAGCAGGGCCAGCAGCGCCAGCTTCTTGCGCATTCCGGCCGAGTATTCGTCGGCGTACTGGTCGAGCGGCAGCTCCAAAATTTGATTCCAGCCCGCGAAATCCGGCACCCTCCGGCCCCGGGCTTGCAGGCAAAATTCCAGGTACTCGCGCGCGGTGAGGCGGGGATAAAAATAGGGTTCGTAGGGCAGCAGCCCAGTGTGCTCGCGCACGGCCTGCCCGGCGGGGCTGCGCACGGTGCCGGTAAAGTTGGTTTCCAGGCCGTAGAGGCAATTGAGCAGGGTGGTTTTACCGGCGCCATTAGCCCCCACCAGCCCGTGAATCGTGCCGGGCCGCAGTTGCAGACTGACCTCGTGCAGGACGACATGGTCACCGTAAGCTTTGCGTAAATTACTGATTTCAAGCATTAAGCCGCGCCAGAATCTGGCTGAATAATCGTCAGATAATCATTAAACAAACTCTTGCCCCGCCGCCGCTAACCGTCTGCTACCGGCCCCAGCACCACCCGGAGCCGACGCCGGCTCTGCCAGATCAGCCCGCCTACCGCCACCACCAGCAACACCGGGTAAACTGGATTGCCAACCCCCAGCAGCGCCACGCCCACCACCAGCGCCTGCGTGGTCCGGATATGCAGGGCATTGGGGTAAAAGGCATATTTGGTCAGAATAATCAGCCCGACCAGGCCCAGCCAGAATCCGCCCACGGCCACCATGCCGCCAATCCCAGCCGGCCCGTAACCCAGCAGGCACAAAAACGGCGCGGCAGTCAGTCCTGCGTAGCCCATCCCCAGGGCCAGCCGACGCCGCAGAAATGACCCCGGCCCGCGCGCAGCCAAAACCAACATGGTTACCGGCTCGGGCAGGCCGTAGCCGGCCAGTACCACCAGCAGCCAGCCGACCAGGGCTAATCCCGGCCCCAATGGCGTTTCGCGCTGCCACAGAGCCCCCGCAAACAATACTGCCCACCACCAAAGCCCGCCGGCCCGCATCCCGCTCACCCATTCAAACGCCTCGCTACGAAAAATACTCCGGGCTCGCTGGCGCGTGCGGGGCGCTTCGCCTTTGGCCGGCACCAACGCCGCCA
>JAYWCH010000222.1:0-4571 GCA_043780755.1 Hymenobacter sp. | reverse complement strand
CGCTTTCCGTCGAACAGGCTTCGTCGGCCCGCACGGCGGCTTTCAAGGCCAGCCTGGTCGAAGGCCAGCGCCTGGCCGATCTCACCGGCGGCTTCGGGGCCGACACGGCGCACTTCGCCGCCCGCGTGGCTGAAGTGGATTACGTCGAGCGCGATGCCGCCCTGGCCGGGGTGGTGCGCTACAATCTGACTCAGCTCGGCATTGGCAACGTGACGGTGCACGCCAGCGATGCGCTGGCTTTTCTCAGAAGCACCCCGCATCAGTTCGACTGGCTTTACCTCGACCCGGCCCGGCGCGATACGGCGGCCCGCAAAATCTTCCTGCTCCGCGACTGCGAGCCCGATGTAGTGAAGCTCCTGCCCCTGCTGCTGCACAAGGCGGGGAAAATTCTGCTCAAAACCTCACCCATGCTCGATATTGAGCACGCCGTGCTGGGCCTCGGCCACGTGCGCCGCCTCTGGGTGCTGGCCGTGGATAATGAGTGCAAGGAAGTTCTCTACGAGCTGGGCCAGGAACCCGCCGTCGATCCCGAGCGCTACGCCATCAACCTGCGGCGCGACGGCAGCCAGCAGGAATTCCGCAGCAACCGCGCCCGCGAAGCCCGGGCCGTCGCCCGTTACGCCGAGGCCCAGGAGTTTCTCTACGAGCCCAATGCGGCCGTGCTTAAAGCCGGCGCGTTCCGCAGCATCGGCACGGCTTTCGAGCTACTGAAGCTGCACCAGCACAGCCACCTGTATACTTCTGACGTGCTGCGGGAAGATTTTCCGGGGCGCATCTTCCGGGTGCTGGCCGTGGAAAAAGCCGACGGCCCGGCCCTGAAAAAATACCTCGGGCCGGAAGGCCGGGCGCACGTCACGACCCGCAACTTCCCCGATTCGGTGGCCGACTTCCGGCGCCGCACGGGCATCCGCGAGGGCGGCGAGGTCTACTTATTCGCGACCACCGACCTGCGCGGCCGGCCCGTGGTGCTGGTGTGCCACAAGGTGACGGCTCCGGTCATCGGTTGAATTCCCCGGCGCCCGGCGCGGCGCCGAAAGACGGCCCCCGGCGCGGGTCCTGCGTAAGCGAAGCCAGCTTAAGCCCACTGCTTTTTTGCTAATAATTATCTAATGCGTTTTAAAGATAAAGTATGCCTGGTGACGGGTGGAACTTCCGGCATTGGCCGGGCGACCTGCCTGCGGCTGGGTGCTGAAGGCGGGCTGGTCATCGCCCTGGGCCGCGACGTGGACGAAGGAGCCGCTACAGTTAGCCTCATTACCGAAGCGGGCGGCCAGGCCATTTTCATCGCCTGCGACCTGGCCCAGCCCGAAGCCATCGCCGCGACCGTCGCGCAGGTGCTGGGACGGTACCAGCACATCGACGTGCTGGTATGCGACGCGGCCATGATGACGTTTGACCGCCTCGTGGACCTGCCCCTCGAAAAGTGGGATCTGCTCATGCTGGTCAACCTGCGCTCGCTGGCCCAGTTCACTCAGCTTTGCCTGCCGCACATGCCGGCGGGCAGCGCCATTGTGGCCATCAGCTCGGTTCATGCCCATCAGACTACGCCCAGCGTCGTTTCCTACGCCACCAGCAAGGGCGGCGTGGAGGCTTTTGTGCGGGGCATGAGCCGCGAGCTCGACATCAAGCAAACCCGCATCAACGCCGTGGCGCCCGGCGCGGTCGATACGCCCATGCTCTGGAGTAACCCGAACGTAAAAAGCGGAGTTGAAAAAATCGACGGCCCCGTGGGCACGCCCGCCGAGCTGGCCGCCGCCATCGCCTTCATGGCTTCCGGCGAGGCCAGCTTCATCCACGGCACCACGCTGGTGGTGGACGGCGGCCGGCTCTCGCAATTATAGCCGGCGCGGCGGCGGGGCGGGATGTTATTCCCCGAATAATTCCTGACGATCAATAGCCCGGATTTCTGTAGTTTTGCAGGGCGCCCGCCTCCGGTTTCGGTCAGGCGGGCGCCTTTTTTTCTTCTTTTGCTCTTTTCGCGTTTTCAATGCCCTATTTATTCACTTCCGAATCGGTTTCGGAGGGCCATCCCGATAAAGTTGCCGACCAGATTTCCGACGCTATCCTCGACGAGTACCTGCGGCAGGACCCCACGGCTAAAGTGGCCTGCGAAACGCTCGTAACCACCGATTTTGCCCTCGTAGCCGGCGAAATCAAGTCCAAGGCCCACGTCGATGCCGAGCCCATTGTACGCGAAACCATCCGCCGAATCGGCTACAACAAGCCTGAGTACCTGTTCAACGCCGACACCTGCGAGGTAATGAACCGCCTGCATGAGCAGTCGGCCGATATCAACCAGGGCGTGGAGCGGGCCAAGGACGAAGACCAGGGCGCCGGCGACCAGGGCATGATGTTCGGCTACGCGAGCCACGAAACGGCCAACTATATGCCGCTGGCGCTAGATTTGTCGCACCGCCTGTTGCAGGAGTTGGCCACCATCCGCCGCGAAGGACACGCCATGACTTACCTGCGCCCCGACGCTAAAAGCCAGGTCACCATCCGCTACTCCGATGATCACCGCCCCGAGGCCATCGACACCATCGTCATCAGCACCCAGCACGACGAGTTCGACGCCTCCGAAAGCGTGATGCTGGCCCAGATCAAGGCCGATGTGCTCGCCATCCTCATTCCCCGGGTGAAGGCCACGCTCAGCGCCGAAGCCCAGGCCCTGTTCACCGACCAGATCACTTACCACATCAACCCCACCGGGAAGTTCGTCATCGGCGGCCCGCACGGCGACTCGGGCCTCACCGGCCGCAAGATCATCGTGGATACCTACGGCGGCAAGGGCGCCCACGGCGGCGGCGCCTTCTCCGGCAAAGACTCCTCCAAAGTAGACCGCTCGGCGGCCTACGCCACCCGCCACATCGCCAAAAATCTGGTGGCGGCCGGCGTGGCCGATCAGGTGCTCGTGCAGGTGGCCTACGCCATCGGCGTGGCCCAGCCGGTCGGCGTTTTCGTCACGACTTACGACACGACCAAGGTTTTCGACGCCCACGGCGTGAAGCTCAGCGACGGGCAGATTGCTGAGAAAGTGCAGCAGCTCTTCGACCTGCGTCCTTACGCCATCGTGCAGCGCCTGGGCCTGCGCAATCCCATCTTCGCCGAGTCGGCCGCCTACGGGCACATGGGCCGGCAGCCCGGCACCAAACTGGTGCACAACCCCGACGGCAGCACCCGCACCGTGGAAACCTTCACTTGGGAAAAGCTCGACTACGTGGAGAAAATCAAAGCCGAGTTCGGCCTGTAATTCTGCCGCCGCCCGGCAACAAAAAACCCTACCTGATGCATCAGGCAGGGTTTTTTGTTGAAAATGACAAACGTTAGTGGCTCAGCGCTTTCTCTTTGTGCTTGGTAATCTGCCGCCGCAGGCTCTCCGTGGCCGCGTCGGTGGCGGCCTCAAACGACGCCGCATCTTCCTGACTGAACAGCGTGCTACCGGGCACCAGGAGCTTAATTTCTACGGTTTTATTGTCGATGCCGTCTTTGTTGTTGAGCCGCATGATCACCTCACCTTCGATCACTTTATCGTAAAAAGTTTCCAGTTTATTAAGGCGTTGCTGAATAAACTCAAGCAGTTTCTGGTCGGCATCGAAGTGCACCGAATGCATCTGAACTTTCATAAAGCAGGTGATTAAGAGGTAAAAGGGGAAACAACACTCAGGCCCGGGGGTGAGCCTGATCAAATACGGATTTCAGCCGATCCACGGACAGATGCGTGTACACCTGCGTGGCGGCCAGACTGGCGTGACCCAGCAGCTCTTTAATGGAATTCAGATCGGCGCCCTTGCCCAGCAGATGGGTAGCAAAGGCGTGGCGTAGCGCGTGCGGGTGCTGCTGCGCGCCCGACGTGGTGATCTGGCTCAGGTAGCGCTTCACGGTGCGGTACACCAGCTTGTCGTACATCGGCTCGCCCTTGTCGGTGAGCAGCAGCGGGCCGGCCGCCGCGCCGAACTCCCGCGCCCGGCACGCCTGGTAGCGCTCAATGACCAGCTTCAGGGAAGGGTTCAGGGGCACCAGGCGCTGCTTGTTGCCCTTGCCGGTCACGCGCACCGTGCCCGCGCCCAGGCTCACGTCCTCAGCGTGAATCCCAATCAGCTCCGAGAGGCGGATACCGGTGCCGTAGAGCATTTCCAGCACCAGCTGGTCGCGCTGCCCGGCAAAATCAGCGCCGAACTCAAACGAGTTCAGCATGCCATTCAACGCATCCTCGGGCACGAACTCGGGCAGCTTACTGGCCATCTTGGGGGCCTTGATGCGCAGCATGGGGTTGGCGCTGATGCGGCCGGTGCGGAGCAAAAACTTGTAGTAAGAGTGCAGGCAGGCCACTTTGCGGTTCACGGTGCGCGGGTCCAGGTGCTGTTCCATCAGCGCCACGACCCAGCCGCGGATGAGCGGGTGGGTGGCCTGGGCCGGGTCCATGAGCTCATAAGTGGCCCGGAGGTAGGCGGCAAACTGGCCCAGGTCCGTTTGGTACGAAGTGACGGTATGGCGGCTATACCGCCGCTCAAAGCGCAGAAAATCCAGAAAACCATCCATACCAACCACCAAAAATGCCCGGCGTGTGGGCC
>JAYWCH010000221.1:0-4454 GCA_043780755.1 Hymenobacter sp. | reverse complement strand
GCTGGTCAGCGAGCGGGCCAGCCGGCGGGCAAACGGCGCTTGCAGCACCTGGGCGGGATTTTGCAGCGTGCCGGTGGCCCAGACGATGAAGTTGGCCGGTACCTGCACCCGCAGCGTGTAGTCGTTGAAATCGTTGTAGAACTCCTGGGCGTCGGTAAAATCGAGGCGGTCCCAGCCGTTATAATCGTCGTACACGGCCACGCGGGGGTAGAAGTAGGCCAGAAAGTACGTGGTCTTATCAATCATGCCCTCCCGGTTGCTTTCCAGCGCCAGCGGAAAGTGCCAGGCGCAGGTCAGCTGCACCGAATCGTGGGGGAGCAGGGGGCGGGCCAGCGGCAGCACGCGCCAGGTGGCGTGGCCGGGCGTGGGCGGCAGCGGGCGCGGCTGGCCGGCCACGGTCACGGTATCGATCTCCACGCCGGAGGTGAGGTAATTCGGCGAGGCGTCCCCGTCGCGGATCACGCCCGGCTGGTGAATGTTCTGGATCAGCTTGATCACCAAGCGCTGCAGCGTGTCGGGGCTGTTGTTGAAGTACGTGATGCGCTCGCGGCCGCGAATGTCGCGGGCGGGCGGCCGGGCCTGCACCGTGATATCGTAGCGGGCGCGGTTCTGCCAGTAGCGCGGGCCGGGGCGGCCGTCGGGACTGCGGGTGCCTTTGTTGAATGCCTGTTGAATATCGCGCGGCAAATACAGCGCCTGCGCCGCGGCGGAGCGGCTGAGGCCGGCGAGCAGGAGCAGAATCAGGACAAAACGAATCATATGGGAGAGCGGGAGAATGGGAGCCAGTTGCGCAGCCCAAAAGTAAGCCGCCCCCGGCCGCCCCGCGAACCCGGCCGCCATTGCCCCGGGGTCGACAGGAACCAAAGGCCCGGGGCGGCGTACAGCAGGCACGCCGGGTATATCCCCGGTCCTTCCAAACTTACGCTACCCGCCACCATGAGCATTTTCAGCAGCGATAAACTCAAGGGCAAGAAAATTGCCATCATTGCCACCGACGGCTTTGAGCAGGCCGAGCTCGACGAACCCAAAAAATACCTCGCCGGCGAGGGCGCCGAAATCCACGTCATTTCCCTCAAAAGCGGTTCCATCAAAGGCTGGGACGGTCCGGCCAAGGACTGGGGCAGCAAAGTGGACGTGGACAAAGTCATCACCGACGTGAAGCCCGCCGACTACGACGCCCTGGTGCTGCCAGGCGGCCAGATGAACCCCGACGTGCTGCGCACCAATAGAGATGTCGTAGCCTTCGTGAAAGAGTTCGCCGCTTCGGGCAAAGTCCTCGCCGCCATCTGCCACGCTCCCTGGACGCTGATCGAAGCCGACGTGGTGCGCGGCAAGAAAGTAACCAGCTGGCCCAGTCTGCAAACCGACCTGCGCAACGCCGGAGCCCACTGGCAGGACGCGGAAGTGGTGACCGATCACGGCCTCATCACCAGCCGTAAGCCCGAAGATATTCCGGCCTTCAACAAGAAAATCGTGGAAGAAATGCTGGAGCCCCAGCACGCGGCCCACAAGTAAAGCTCCGGCTCCGCGCTGCGGAGTATTAATTCGGCCAAAAGAGCCCCGAAAACCATCGTTTTCGGGGCTCTTTTGATTCCGGCAAGTGACGGGGAGCCGGGCGCTGGAGTCAACCCACCAGCGGCAGCCAACCGCGTCCCTGGTGGTGCAGCAGGCTCCACATGAGGGTATCGAAGACGAGCAAAAAACCGCCCTGCACCCACAGCGAGCGGCCGAAGCCCAGCATACGCGCCGGGTGCAGCTGCTCGGCCTGGCGGCCCTGCGCCCGCAGGTAAAACGCCGTCATGATGTACGCCACGTCGAGTCCGGCATTGAGGAGAAACAGGTTTTCGTTGGTGAGCTGGGCCTGAAAAAGATCGGTCAGCCGCAGGCCGGGGGGCGCGTGGAAGTGCAGCTGCAAAATGCCCGCGCAGGCCAGGACCGCATTCACCAGGCCCCAGCCCACGTTCATGCCGTGAAAAAAATAAGGTTCGCCGCGCCGGTCGGCTCGGGAAACCGCGTAGCCGCTCCCGATCAGATTGAGCAGCGCCCAGGCGGCCAGCACGGCCAGCCCCCGGCCCAGCAGCAGCTCACGAGCCTGATCAAAGGCGGCTAATTCGGCGGAAGTGAGCGCGGGCATCGGGTCAGGCCGTTAATTAACCGGGAAAGTTGAGGCCCCGGCGAGGGAATATAGTAAGAGCGCCGTCCTTCAAAACTGCCCACCTGCTAAAGCGAAAAAGCGTAAGCAGGTTTGGTCGTTGATAAAAAAGCTGTTCAGGAACTCGATTTTCAAACGCGTTGTCATCCTGATCTAGCGTCCGCTTGCGAAGGACCTTATCACGGCTGAGCGGTCATCATTCAGGCGCGATAAGGTCCTTCGCAAGCGGACGCTAGATCAGGATGACAGCGCGTTTGACTTCTCAGACAGTGATTAAAAAAAGGAAGCCGGTGGGGCTTCCTTTTTTAATCACTGACCAACTGGCTACCACTTTTATTGGGTGAAGCCGAGGCCCAGGTACACCTGAAAAGTCTGGTTGTGAATGCTGTTATCGGCATTATTTCCCAGGTTGATGGTATTGGGGAAAGCGGTTCCGCTTTTGATGACGCGGCTCAGGCCGAGGTCGTAGCGGGCACCCAGCCGGGCGGGGCCGATGCGGGCTTCGAGCCCGGCTACGCCGCCGAAATCGATGCTGTTGAAACCACTGGCGTTCAGATCGCGGTCCTGCCCGAGGTATTTAACTTTAGTGAGCAGCGAAACCTGCGGGCCGATGTGGAAGCTGAGGTTACTCGTCACATTGCCCACGTAGAGAATGGGCAGGGAGAGATAGTCCAGCCGCAGGTCGTTGTTGCCGTTGTCGGTGCGGATACCCTTACGCGAATATAGCAGCTCCACCTGCACCGAGGAGAAGGTGTTGAAGCCAAACTGGCCGTACACGCCGGCGTTGAAAGCATTGAGATTCTCCCGGCCGCCGGGGAAAATATCCTTGCCGCTGCCGTAGAAATTCGACAAACTGTAGCCGCCCTTGATGCCGAAGCCGGTATTGTTCGACTCGGTGGTGCCGCCGCTGGTGTAGTCTTTGGAAGTAAGCGCACCGCCCGGGCGAGCCTGGGCGAAAGCCGCCGGCGCGCTGGCCACGGCCAGAAATAGAAAGAGAAGCGTCTTTTTCATGGGAAAAGGAAGGAGATAGGATAAAATTAATGGGCGGAAGAAATCACTTTTTCCACCCGCCCCTATACTTTGCCGGGGCGGGAAAGTTGTCGCCGGGGGCGGCCCGCGAAAAAAAAACGGGGCCGCAGGTGCGACCTTGGGCGCAGGGCGCTACCTTTGGGGCAGCAATCCCGCCTGGCGGGCTGCTTCCGGGGTGTTAGCTCAGTTGGTTTAGAGCGCCACCCTGACACGGTGGAGGTCGTTGGTTCGAGCCCAATACGCCTCACGGAAACCCTCTTTCTGTTTCAGAGAGAGGGTTTTTTTATGGTATCCGGTCCTTGGTTTGCCGGAAATAGCCGGGTGATCGGGCCGGCCGGACCATTCAGCTGTTGCTGCCTCATGCTGCCCATTGCCTTTGCACCCCTGTACGCCCACGCCCTGCCGGCGGGCCACCGCTTCCCGATGCTCAAGTACGAGCTGCTGCCCGAGCAGCTGCTGCGCGAAGGCACGGCCGCGCCCGGCGATTTTTTCGTCGCCACGCCGCCGCCCGTCGAAGATATTCTGCGGGTGCACGATGCCGACTATTTCGAGCGCCTGCGCCTGGGGCAGCTCACCCGGACGGAGGAGCGGACGACCGGCTTTCCGTGGTCGGCGGCGCTGTTTGAGCGGGAGATCACCATTCTGGGCGGCACGATTGAGAGTGCCCGGCAGGCGCTGACGCACGGCGTGGCGTTCAACATTGCCGGGGGCACGCACCACGCGTTCCGGGCGCGGGGCGAAGGGTTTTGCCTGCTCAACGACCAGGCCGCCGCCGCCGCCTGGCTGCTGGCGCACGCGCCCAGCGTGGGTCAGGTGCTCATTGTGGATCTGGACGTGCACCAGGGCAACGGCACGGCCGCCATTTTTGAAACGGAGCCGCGCGTGTTCACCTTTTCCATGCACGGCGCCCGCAACTACCCGGCCCGTAAGGAAACCTCCGACCTGGACCTGCCCCTGCCCGAAGGCACCGCCGACGTCGAGTACCTGCGGCTGCTGGCCGAAACCCTGCCCCGCCTGCTCGACGAAGTGCAGCCCGACTTCGTGTTCTACCTGGCCGGGGTCGATGTGCTGGCCACCGATAAGTTGGGCCACCTGGCCCTCACCCGCGCCGGCTGTCGCCGCCGCGACGAGATCGTCCTCGAACTCTGCCATCGCCACCGGCTGCCCGTGGCCGTGGGCATGGGCGGCGGCTACTCCGAGCGCCTCAGCGACATCGTGGAAGCCCACGCCAATACGTACCGCGTGGCGGCAGATTTGTGGGGGTGAATATGAC
>JAYWCH010000220.1:0-7699 GCA_043780755.1 Hymenobacter sp. | reverse complement strand
GGTGCCGGCGTTGGCCAGGGTGGCGCCGGTCAGGTTGGTCAGCCCGCCGGTGCCCACGCCGAGCACGGCGCCGGGCTGGACGAGCAGGGCCACGCCCTGGTTAAGCAGGTCCTGGGCGGCGGCGGGGGGCGGGGCACTAACCACCCCAACGAGCAACAGGAAGGTAAAGAACGGTTTCATAGGCACATAGGGCAATGGAGTGGAGAAGAGAGCGTCTGGGCAACACCCGCCAACCCGGCCGGTAAAATCAGTTTCCTTTAAAGCAGGACCCCGGCACAGGCGTGCTCAAATGTACTGTCTTTAAATCTAAACATTAATATATATAATGTTTAGTCCAAAGAGTGGCTTATCAGGAAAAGCCATGAAAGCGACGTTACAGCTGTACGGGCAGTATTTCGGTGAGCTGCCGGGTGAATTCCCGGGCCCGTACCTGGCCGACCAACTGACCGGGCTCACGCACTAGAGGGTGGTCGGGTGAACCCGGCGAGAGAGGGGGTAACTTGCCAATCCCCTGGAATAAGCCCCTCCTACAAAACGCCCGCGTTTGGATGCGGCCTTCCGTGCCGAAGCCCTGCGGCTGGCCGGCGAAAGGAACTCCCCGCTGGCCGCCGCCCGCGCCCTGAATAGCGACACCAAGCCTCTCGGCGCGGCCGAAAGCCGCCCGCCGCCCTTGCCCACTGATCGAGTCGGGGGCCTTTTTTTCGCAAAGGTGCGGGCGGTGGCCAGTTAGCTAATTCCTTCTTAATACATGATATATAACATATTAAGGTATTTTCTACTCTAAATGAGCGAGTACGTAAGTACCTTTGCTGGACTTTGGCCCGCTGCCTTCACGGATGAAGGTGCGATTGGCTGCCGGCCGTGATTCAGGGCGGTTGGGGACGGGGAAGTCCGGTCCGGCTTTTTACGCGTTCTCTTTTCGCTGCATGAAATTCTACGGTTTGGCTGCTTCGGCGGTGGTTTCAGTGGCCCGCTTGCTCGGGAGCACGGTGCTGGTGGCGGGGCTGCTGGCCGGGCCGGTGCAGGCGCAGCTTTATAACGCGCCGGGGGCTATCTTTTTTCAGAGTGGCACGGTGTACACCAGTGGCCTCCTTTTTCAGAATGCCGGTACTTACGTTCCCCACGACGGTCCGCTGATTATCAGCGACGGTGATCTGCTCAATACCGGTACCATCAGCGCGGGGCCCGGCACGGTGGAGCTTCGCGCCAGCAGCGCCCGCAGCCTGGCGCTCAACGGGCAGTCGGTGGCCCAGCTCACGCTCAACGTACCCGCCGGGACGACGCTGACCAACAGCGGCACCGTCAGTGGGAGCCTCACCCTGCTCGGCGGCGACCTGCAGACTTCGGCGGTTAACATGCTCATCCTGGCCCCGGCGGCGGTGCTCATCGGCGAAACCAGCGCGGGCTACGTCAAGGGGCACGTGAATCAGACCCAGGTGATCAGCGGCGCCGGCGCCGCACCCGTTGACTTCGGCCAGATGGGCCTGACGGTGACCCCGGCCGGGCAACCGTTCACGCTGACGGTGGACCGGCGCGCCGGCCTGCTGACCGATAACGTGAGTCAGGGCCGGAACCCGGCCCTGACCAATCAGAGCATCGACCGGCTTTGGGCCTTCAGCAGCCCCAGTACCATCACTGCGCCCGTGACGGTGACCCTGGCCTGGCTCTCGGACAACGACAACGGCCTGGCTTTTTCCCCCACCAATGCCCAGGTGTGGCGCTCGGACAACAACGGCGGCCAGTGGGTGAAGCAGAACGCCGCCGCCGACGGCACGGGCCGCCACCTGACCATCAGCACTACCCAGCTCAATGCCCTCTACACCGTGAGCACCACGACTGCCCCGCTACCGGTGGAGCTGCTCCGCTTCGCCGCCACCAACGTGGGCGGCGACGGGGACCTGCGCTGGCAGACGGCCTCGGAGCGCAATTCGGCCTTCATGGAAGTGCAGGCTAGCACCGACGGGCAGCGCTGGCAGGTGCTGGGCCAGGTAGCGGCCTCCGGCACGAGCACGACCCCTCGGGACTACGCCTTTGCCGACCGCAACCTGCGCCGCTACGCCGCATCCCGGGTTTACTACCGCCTGCGGCTGGTAGACCTGGACGGCACGACGACGAGCTATTCGCCCCTGGTCTCCGTAACGGTAGCTGCTGCGGAGCCGTCCGGGGCGGTGGCTGCTTTTGGCCTCACGGCCTGGCCCAATCCCTTTGCCGGCCCACTTATGGTGCGCGTGCAACTGCCCCAGGCGGGCGCCGTGAGCCTGATCTTGCTCGATGCCGAAGGCCGGTCGGTGCTCCGGCGGGAGCTGAGCGGCGAGCTGGCCGGACCCCAGGAGCTGGTGTTGGATGAGGTGGTGATGCTGCCCAGCGGCAGTTACACGCTAGTGGCCCGGCAGGGCCGCCAGGAGGCGACGCTGCGCGTGGTGCGACAGTAGGGCCCGAGTAGTCTTTATCGGGATCTTCCGATTTGTGCCTGTTTATCCCGCGCCTGTCAGTCGTCAGTCCGCGCCTATTAATCCGCGTCTGTCATGCAGAGCGCAGCGAAGCATCTCGCGTGGCCGAGTAATCATTCGCGTTCAACAAAAGAGTTACTCGTCCACGCGAGCTGCTTCGTCTCTGCTTGATGCGCAGAATGCGCTGCATGACGGGCGTGTTTACTCTGCATGACGGGCGTAATCAACAAAAAACCCGCCCCCTCCCCGTGCTCACCCCAAACCCGCGGCGGGATTGGCGGACCAACGGAGAAAGGAGGGGTTTTTTTAGCGCCGGGCGCCGCGCTAGTAGCTCTCCTTGCGGAAGCCCCAGGTGCGCAGCTCCGCTTCGAACGTATTGGGGTAGTTCGCCTTGAGGGCGTAGACTACGGCTTGCAGCACCCGGCGCAGCTCCTTTTTGCCGGCATCTTTCTGGCTGACGGAGCGGGTGACCTGGCCGGCCAGGTTTTCGCTCTGGCCCAGCAGGGCGGTGTATTCGTCGTAGCGGGGCTGCCAGAAGGCCGTGCCGTAGGGCCGCTCGGCGAAGGTGGCGCCGGCCACGGCGGGGAGCAGCAGGTCGCGCAGGGCCGTACGGCGCTCTTCGCGGTCGCGGGCCAGGTACCGGCCGTTGCCCCGGTTGGTGGTAGCCCGATCGAAGCCGGGCCACTGGGCGGCGGTGCGGGCCCGGTCGTAGTTGTTTTCCCTCGTCCACGCGAGAAGCTTCTTTTCGGTCCATGCGCAGAATGCGCGGTGTAATCTCCATCAATAGTTACTGTTGCTTTCTCATCCCAAGGCTTCGCCCGGCGGGCGGCGTGCCTGGCACCCTCATCCTGAACTTCTGCCCGCTTCCAGCATGGAGGGGTCTGTGGTTAATACGTAGCGTCGTCTTCCCGGCGGGGCCGCGGGTATGGGGTCGAGGTCAGATGGTTGCGGGGGACGGCGGTGGAGGAGAAAGTGCCGGCCCGGGCGAAGAAAAATTACCCGTTTCAAGCAATTACGATCAGTTTCACTGGCTTATTCTTTTATAATGTATCAAGTTTGGTATATTTCAATTTACTTAATAGTAGATGAAAGAATACGTAAGTATATTTGTAACACTTATCATTTGTTAATCTCTTATCAATGAAAATCAATTACTTTAGACTCTCAGCCACGAGCTTACTTGCGGTTGTTTTGGGGGCTAGTGCGCAGGCTCAGACGGGTATCGGCACGACTAGCCCGCGCACGACGCTGGACGTGAACGGCGCTATTGCCGTGGCGGAAGGGCTGGCGGCGGTGAGTGGTAACGCGGCCACCATTCCGACCGGCTTCAGCCTGGTACGGCTCACGGGCACGGCCACGGGGCCGATTGTCCTCACGGCGGCTACTTCGCCGGTGGTCGTTGCGGGGCAACTCCTGACCATAAATAACCCTACCGCCTACGCGGCTACCTTTAGTGGCCAGCTGATTTCGGCTGGGCAATCGCTGAGCCTGGTCTACAGTAACAGCAGTTGGCAGGGTACCGCCGGCGGGGGCAACACGGCTCTGACGGCCAGCAACGGGCTGACGCGCACGGGCAATGACTTCACGCTGGGTGGGGCCCTGACGGGGAGCACGAACATTACCCAAGGGGGCAACGGGCTCACACTTACGGGTACCGGTACCCTTATCAAACTTTCCGGCGATCCGGCGGCCAACACGGCGATCGTGCTGGGCCGGACGGGGGAAGATGGGTTGATAGCGGTAGCCGGAGGCAGTGGGCAGTACTTTGGTTCTGCCGTGGCTGGCGATGTGACACTTCGGGCCGCCAATGCGAGCAACCTGATTGTAGGCACGACAGGCACGGGCGCTCTGCTTTTGGGGTCTAATAATGCCGAACGTCTGCGCATCACCTCAGTTGGCAACGTGGGCATCGGCACGAGTGCGCCCAGCCAGAAGCTGGACGTGACGGGGGGCAACATTAAGATCGCGACGGCGGGCAACGGGCTGATCTTCCCCGATGGCTCGTTGCAGACTACGGCAGCTACGAGCGGGGATCTGCTGACGGCCAACAACGGGTTGAGCCGGTCGGGCAACAACTTCACGCTGGGTGGGGCCCTGACGGGGAGCACGAACATTCCTTTGGGCAACAACAACCTGATCTTATCGACGGGCACGACGGGCACGGGCGTACTGGTGCTCGACGGACAGGGCGGCGGCATCAACAACAACACGGCCAAGCAGCGGATTGAGTTTACCTCCAGTTCCGACCCAAATGCAGTCATTGGCCACACCGTGGTCGCGGGCACGAACGAGATCAATGATTTGTATATGTATTCCGGAAATGATACCGACGCGGGAGCGGGTCCGGACCGGATCCGGCTGGTGGGGGAGAACATCCTGTTCCAGAACTTCAATAATGCCGGCATCAGCACTGTGGCCAATGCCGAAGCTAACACGGGCACCATCACCAACATGTTCATTGGCGGCAACGGCAACGTGGGGATCGGCACGAGTGCCCCAGCTACGCGCCTGCAAGTGGTCTCGGGGGATAATACGTTTGGCACGAACATCATTGACGCACAGGCCAACAACCAGACCTATGGCACGAGTCTGTACTACGGCGGGGTACGGACCACGGGTTCGAGCGCCAACAATGCGTTGAACCTGGACGGCAAGGGCACGGGCGGATTGGTGCTGCAGGGCAACGGGGGCACGGGCGACGTGACGGTAGGGACGAACCTGGGGGTCAACGGTAATATGAATGCCAATAGCCTGTATGCGCGGGGTAACACCGGGATTTCGGGGCAGGGGGCCTTTTTGCAGTGGAACCGCACGGGGGGCGAGGGGGAAACCTGGCTCATCAACCAACCGGGTGGGGGCATCAACGGCCCTAATAACGGGATTCGCTTTGGCACGTCGGACACAAACAACAGCGTGACGGAATTTGCGCGTTTTGTAGGCAACGGCAGCCTGGGCCTGGGTACGACGGCCCCATCCCAGAAGCTGGACGTCACCGGCGGTAACATTAAGATCTCGACGTTGGGCAGCGGGCTGATCTTCCCCGATGGCACGTTCCAGACGACCTCGGCCACGAACCAGGGGGACAACTTGGGCAACCATACGGCGACGCAGGCGCTGAACCTGAATGGCAACCAGGTGCTGAACACGGGCAACGTGGGCATCGGCATGGGCTCGCCCAATGCGCAGCTGCAATTGAGTAACACGATTGTGAACCGCAAAATCGTGCTGTACGATGGCAGTAACAACGACAACCAGTTCTACGGCTTGGGCATCAACGGGGGCATGCTGCGCTATCAGGTGGATGGCACGGGGGCAAACCACGCTTTTTACGCCGGTACGAGCGCAACGGCCTCGCAGGAGCTGATGCGGATTCAGGGCAATGGCAACGTGGGCATCGGCACGAGTGCGCCGGGGACGAAGTTGCAGGTGGTCTCGGCCGATAACAATTTTGGCACGAACATCATCGACGCGCAGGCCAACAACCAGACTCAGGGGGTGGGCCTCTATTATGGGGGAGTGCGCAGCACGGGTTCCAACCCGAGCGTGGACCTGAACCTGGACAGCAAGGGCTCGGGTGGTCTGAATCTACAGCGCAACGGGGGCGGTGGCAACGTGACGGTGGGCACGAATCTGACTGTAAACGGCAATGCCCAGGTGAATAACTACCTGGGCGTGAACGGCGACGTGGGCGTGGGTGGCAACCTGAATGCCAATAGCCTGTATGCACGGGCTAACACTGGGATTTCGGGGCAGGGCGCCTACCTGCAGTGGAATCGGAGCGGAGGGGACGGCGAAACGTGGCTGATCAACCAACAAGGTGGCGGGGGCGGCAACGCCGGGATTCGCTTTGGCCGGTCGGACGCGAGTAATAACTTGACGGAGTTTGCCCGCTTCAGCAACAACGGCAACTTTAGCGTAGCGAGTGGTAATAAAGGCATCACGCTGGACCCCACTTCTAACGGTAGCGACGTATTGTTGTCGTTGCGGTCCGCGAGCACTGGCAATTGGGCCCGCATCGGGTCGAACGGCTCACCATTAGCCTTTATCACCCAAGGTTCCGATGCCGGAGGTGGAGCTGCGATGACGATTAACAATGACGGCACTGTGGGCATCGGCCTCACGAGTCCGGCGGCTACTCTGGACGTGAATGGTTCCACCATCGTACGTAATGGCCTCCATATTAGCTCTAATGGTGGACCTACTTTGGATATAACGACGACGACTGCCGCAGTTAGCTCAGTTCCTGCCTTCAATAATGTGGTCTATGATGTGGGCGGCTGGGAGAATCACATCTTCGGGGGACACGTTGTTCCACGGGATGACAATAGTATGAACTTAGGGATACCGCAATCGCGCTGGGCGACCGTATATGCGGTCAATGGGACCATCCAAACCTCGGACGGGCGCTTGAAGACGAACATCGTGAATTCGGGCTACGGCCTGGGGACGGTGATGAAGATGCGGCCGGTGACCTATAACTGGAAGACGGCGCCGACGAGTAACCCCATGGTGGGATTCATTGCCCAGGAGATGGAAACCCTGGTGCCTGAGGCGGTAGACGTACCCAAGACGGCCGCTGAGCACTACGGCATGAAGTACAACCAGCTGATTCCGGTGCTCACCAAAGCCATTCAGGAGCAGCAGGCCCAGATTGAAATCCTGACGGCCGCTAACGCCGGTCTGAAAGCCGAGCTGTCGGGCAAGGCCTCGGCCAGCACGGTCAACGAGCTGCAAGCGGCTCTGCAAAGCCTGCGGGCCGAGTTGCAGGCCCAGTCGGCCAACCACACCACCGCGCGCGCCAAGTAACGCGGCGCCCGTACGCGCCGGACTCCAGGACCGGCGAGTTTCCCCAACGGGAAGCCCGCTGGTCCTTTTTGGTTTCTTTTCCGGGGGCTCCTCTCTTTTTAAGCACTCTTTTTAATCATATTATGCGAACACATTACCAATTACCGATTAGGTCTAAGTTTCGCTGGGTCTGGACCCTGTTGGGACTGGGCCTCCTGTTGCTGGCCGGCCGGCCGGGTCGGGCGCAGATTTACAATGGACCGGGGGCGACTTTTTTCCAGGGCGGGGACGTGGTCACCAACGGCACCTTCCAGAATGCGGGCACCTACGTACCCAACGCGGGCACGCTCACGCTCAACAACGGGGACCTGCTCAATTCGGGGACCATCGGGACGGGGTCGGGCACGTTGGCGCTGGTGTCCAGCAGCGCCCGCACGCTGGCTTTCAACGGGCAGTCGATGCCG
>JAYWCH010000219.1:0-6565 GCA_043780755.1 Hymenobacter sp. | reverse complement strand
AGCGTTGTAGTAGTGTCCCAGGCATTCGAGCTGCTTGCCAAACTCCCGCTCGGCCCCGATGCCGATGATGAAGGGCTTGAGAAAAACGTGCTTGCGCTGCAAGGCCACGGACGCCGCGCAGGGATCGGCGTTGCATGATTCGAGGCCGTCGGTAATGAGCAGCAGCACGTTGCGCGAGGCTTTATCGGCGGGAAAATCCTTGGCCGATTGCAGCAGCGAGTACGTGATGGGCGTATTACCCTGGGCCTTGAGCGTGAGCAGCTTCGCCTTGATGGCTTGAGCGTTTCGGGGGGCGAAGGGCACTTCCAGGCGCGAGTCTTCGCAGTTTTTTTCGGTGTTGGGATGCTGGTGGCCGTACACGCGCAGGGCCAGCTCCAGGTTGGGGTAGGTGTTGAGCGAATCCACCATCCGGGCCAGCATGCGTTTGGCGACGTTCCAGCGGGGCTGTCCTTCCCAGGGCGCCATCATCGAACCCGAGGCATCCAGCAAAAAGAGGATGCGGGTGACTTTGGGCTTCTCGGCCGGCGCATTCTGAGCGTGGGCAGTGGTGGTGAACAGCCCCGCTCCCACTACCGCCAGCCCCAGCAGGGCGCGACGGCAGCGGCAAATAAAGCCGGATGGAGCAGGGCTGTTCACCAGATGCATGAGCCGCGGGGGACGACTTAGTAGTCGCCGACGGTGCCCACGGTGAGCTGGGCCAGGGCGGTGGCGAGCTGGGCGTCGTTGGGCGCTACGCCGTGCCACTTGTGGCCTTCCATCATGAAATCAACGCCGTAGCCCATCTTGGTATCCATGATGAACATGACCGGGCGGCCCTGGCCGGTGGCGGCCTGCGCGGCTTCCAGAGCGGGCAGCAGGGTGTCAAAATCGTTGCCGTTAGCCTGCAGAACGTGCCAGCCGAAGGCTTCGAACTTGGCCCGCAGATCGCCCAGGCCGCCGATTTCGGCCGTGGGGCCGTCAATCTGCTGTCCGTTGTGGTCGATGATTCCGATGAGGTTATCGATCTTGTGGTGAGCGGCATACATGATGGCCTCCCAGTTCTGGCCTTCCTCCAGCTCACCGTCGCCCATGAGGACGAATACGTGGCGGTCGTCGCCGTTGAGCTTTTTGGCCTGCGCCACGCCGCAACCCACGCTCAGCCCCTGGCCCAGCGAGCCCGAGGCGATGCGCACGCCCGGCAACCCTTCGTGGGTGGTGGGGTGGCCCTGCAAGCGCGAGTTGAGCTTGCGGAAAGTAGCCAGCTCACTAACCGGAAAATAGCCCGAACGGGCCAGCACCGAGTACATGGTGGCCGAAATGTGGCCGTTCGAGAGAAAAAACAAGTCCTGATCCGTGCCGTCCATGTCGAACGGCTGGGGCGTGTGCTGCATCACCTTGAAGTAGAGCGCCACCAGCAGATCGGTGCAGCCGAGCGAGCCACCGGGGTGGCCCGAGTTCACGGCGTGCACCATGCGCACGATGTCGCGCCGCACCTGAGCGGCAATTTGTTGGAGTTCAGCAGTGCTGATTTCGGCAATCTGGGGCATATCAGTCGGAGGGATAGTCGTCCGGTAAAGGTAAGCGGGGAGCTTGGAGAAAAACGATAAAGCCCGGAACAAGAAGTTGTCCGGGCTTTATGGAGAGGGAAAACACTGCCGGAAAACCGGCCGCCGCTAGAGTAGCTGCGCCGCGTGCTCCTTGGTATCCACCTTGGTAATCACCTTGGCAATCAACCCGTTTTCATCGATCAGGAACGTGGTGCGCACGGTACCCATGTAGGTTTTGCCGTAATTTTTCTTTTCCTGCCACACGCCGTAGGCCTGCACAATCGTCTTGTCGGTATCGACCAGCAGTGGGAATGGCAGGTCGTATTTGAGGGCGAACTTCTTGTGGGCCGTTTCGCCGTCGGTGCTCACGCCGATCACTTTGATGTTGCCGGCGGTGAGCTCGGCCTGGTGGTCGCGCAGGTTGCAGGCCTGGGCGGTGCAGCCGGGAGTATCGTCTTTGGGATAAAAATAAAGCGCCACGCGCTGACCGCGTAGGTCGGCCAGACGGATGATGTTGCCGTCCTGGTCGGGCGCGGTGAAGTCGGGAGCGGGTTGGCCGGGTTCAAGGGTCATGGTGAAGCGTTACAAGGCTATATTAAAGTAAACGGAGGCGAAGAAACGGCGAATTCCCCGCCCGGACCGCGCTACAGATTTAAAGGGATCACCCGGGCGTTGCCGGCCTGATCGGTCAGGCGCAGCTCGGCGGGGCCGCGCAGGCGCGGGCCGAGGGTGTCGCCAGGCACGGTAAACAGGGTGGCATTCTTGTGCTCGAAGCGCAACAGGCGAAATTTCCCGCCAATGAGCAGCTGGTAGCTGGCCAGCCCCGACAGGTCGTCGCCCACCCGAAACAGCAGCTGCCCGCCGGGCCGCCCGATGAGGCTGCCGTGGGGCGCCACGGTATCGGTGAGGATGCGGAAAGAGCCAAATTGCCGGATGGGAGCCGTAATCTGCCCCCGCTCATCCCACTTGCCGCCCACGTAAGCCTTGCCACCCCGGGCCGTGGCCGCGTAAATAGCGCTACGCTGCGGATCGGCAGGCGGTACGGCGGGCTTGAGGGTGAGCAAAGCAGTTTTGTAGAGCGGACTGAGCGGCGAGCCCACCGTCCAGAAGCCGTTGCCGCCCGCCTCGGGGCGGAAGCTGGTGGCGAGATAGAGATTATCAAACAGCGTTTCGGGACCGAACACCAGGTTGAGGTAAGCGGTGGCGTAATTGGTTTCCTGGCCGTCGGGAATCATGACCTGCCGGTCGAATTTTTTGGTGATGGGGCCGAACTGCAACGAATCAGGCAGGCCGGCGCGCAGGTCGTAGAGGTACACGCTTTCGCTGTTCTGGGTATAACTAGGGCGGATTTCGAGGCGACGATTACCGCGCAGCAGCACCAAATTACCGGCCACGGAATCAGCCCCGGGATCGGTGGCGACGGCCTTGAGCAGGTTGCGCGTCACCTCAAAGCGCAGGGCCGGGCGCCGGGCCGTGGCAGCGCGGGTTTTGAAATACGCCGGCTGCTCGCCGCGCAGCACCAAGTGCACGGGCGTCTGGTTATTGTAGGAGTCGGCCAGGGTGAGGTCGATGCTATACAATTTGCCCGCTTCCACGTTCAGGCGGCCCCGGCCGGGGCTGGTGGTGGTGTACATGGTCAGGTCATTGCCCTCATCGACCCACAGTTTTTGCAGGGTGCGACCCTGGGTTTGCTGGTAGAGGAAATCCACGAAATTGCCCACTTGCCGGGTGCCCGCCGGAAACGGCACCGCGTCAATCACGTGCTGATAGAAGGGCTGACCGTTAACTTTCACCGTCACGCGCTGGATGCCGTTGCGGTTCCAGGCATTATCAAACCGGTCGAAGCCCTGCACCAGCAAGCCCACCGTGCCGAAGCAGCTAATAGTATCTGGCCAGGCCGTGGCCACGCCCGGCCCCGGTTGCAGCCGGGGCGTAAACACAGCCTTGGCAAACACGCGCTGCACCCGCGCCTCAATACCGAGCGGCTCCAGCGCAAACGCCTGAAACGTCGGCGCCACGTGGTCTTGCACCTCCATAAAGCCGCCCCACTGCAAGGGATTGTACTGCCGGTCTGCGGCGTCGCGCACCTCCCAGTGCATGTGCGGGCCCGCCGACCCGCCCGTATTGCCCGAGAGCGCCACCACTTCACCGCGCTTCACCGGGAAGCGGTCTTTTTCGAAAAAGGCTTCCAGCTCGTAGCTCTGTTTTTCGTACTGCCGCCGCAGTAGCTCGACCGCCACGGCGCCCTTGAACTGGTTGAGGTGGCCGTACACCGTAGTAAGGCCGTTGACGTGGGTGATGTAAAGCACGTTGCCGTAACCGAACGACGACTGCTTGAGGCGCGAGATGTAGCCATCGGCCGCCGCGTAGACAGGCTGATTGACCCCGCCCCCGGTCTTGATATCGAGCCCGCCGTGGAAATGATTGGGTCGCAGCTCGCCCATGCTCCCGGCCAGCAAACCGGGCTGACCCGGCGCAATGGGGAACATGAAATAGCCCGCCGGCACCACCGGGCGCCCGGCCGGCGGCAGCCCCTGCGCCGGGAGGCGGCGCTCCGACGAATCAGCCGCCTGCCCCCCCGCCCGCCAGGCCAGCAGCACCAGCAAAGCCCCCAGCATCAACCGCACTTTCGGCCGGCTAAACGGCCCGTTCAATTTTATCTTCAACACAATAGTATAGCGCTAATTTATCCCCAGCGGCCCTTAGCGGACCGCTAAATCCAATATTTTCTCCTCTTCCAGAAAGCCCGCCAGCTGGTCGCCCACGCGCACCGGCCCCACGCCGGCCGGCGTACCGGTGAAAATCAAGTCCCCCATTTTCAGGGAAATATACTGGGAAACGAAACTGATTATTTTGGCGAACGGATGCAGCATCAGGCCCGAATTGCCGGTTTGGCGGGTTTCGCCGTTTACTTCCAGGTGGAAATTGATGTTGGCCAGATCGGCAAATTCCGCGACTGGCTTAAAGGTTGGCGAGAGTGGGGCCGAACCGTCGAAGGCTTTGGCCAGCTCCCAGGGCAAACCCTTCTTTTTCAACTCAGTTTGGAGGTCGCGGGCGGTGAAATCGATGCCCAGGCCGATGGCGTCGAAATAGGTGTGGGCAAATTGCTCGTCGATGTGGCGGCCGTTCTTGCTCACGCGCAGCACCAGCTCCAGCTCGTGGTGAATGTCCTGCGAAAATTCGGGAATAAAAAAGGGCTGACCGCGTTGCAGCAAGGCGGTTTCGGGCTTCAGGAAAATGACGGGCGCGGCGGGCACTTCGTTGTGCAGCTCGGCAATATGGTCGGCGTAGTTGCGGCCGATGCAAATGATTTTCATGGCAAAAGGTTGGAGCTTGGGCAGAAGAACGGCAAAACTACGCGCTGACCCGGGCCGGCAGCAACTGCCCGCCCGATTTTTACGCCCGCCGGTCTGCGCCCGCTAAACTTTTCCGCCGGTCCCCGTCGTATAGGCGCCACCGGCAGCCCTAGCTTTGGCCCCAACGGACCCGTTGCCGCAACCACTGCCCGGCCCATTTTTTTCGCTTCTTATTATGCGTCTCATGTTAAAAAAACTCAGCCTATTCGCCGGCTTGTCGCTGCTGGCCGCCTGCGCCACCGTGCCCATCACCGGCCGCCGCCAGCTCAGCCTGGTGAGCAGCGGGGAGATGAACTCGCTGGCCAGCACGCAGTATCAGCAGTTTCTGGGGCAAAACCGGCCCTCGACCGATGCCGCTAATGTCGCCCTGGTCAAGCGCGTGGGCCAGCGCATTCAGCACGCCGTGGAGCAGTACGTGGCCCAGAATAACATGCAGGACCAACTCGACGGCTACCAGTGGGAGTTCAACCTGATTGAAAGCAAGGAAGTCAACGCCTGGTGCATGCCCGGCGGCAAAGTGGTGGTTTACAGCGGAATTTTGCCCCTGACCCGCGACGAAAACGGGCTGGCCGTGGTGCTGGGCCACGAGATTTCGCACGCCGTAGCCCGCCACGGGGCCGAGCGCATGAGCGACCAGCTGGCCACCCAGGCCGGCGGAGCGCTGCTCTCTACTGCTCTTTCCCAAAATCCCACCGCAACCAGCAACCTGTTCCTCAATGCCGTGGGCGCCGGCAGCCAGGGCCTGCTGCTCAGCTTCAGCCGCCGCCAGGAGAGTGAAGCCGACCACCTGGGCCTGATTTTTATGGCCATGGCCGGCTACGACCCCCGGGGAGCATTGCCATTCTGGCAGCGCATGGCGGCCCAAAACAAGAGCACAACCCCGGTTTACCTCTCCGATCACCCCTCCGATGCCACCCGCATTGCCGATATTGAGCGGCTGCTGCCCGAAGCGCAGAAATACTACAAGCCTCGTCGTTAAGCTATTAGACTTACCCCTAAACTAAGGACCGTCGTGCAGAGCGTCGCGAAGCATCTCGCTTGGATGAGTAATTAATTCCCGTCGCAAAGATTGATTTACTCGTCCACGCGAGATGCTTCGCGACGCGCTGCATGACTCATTTTATTTTTATTTATATATATTAAAATTAATAATTATTTATTCGGAATGAATTCCGGAATTCGCGGGCGCAAAGCGAGGGCGCATTAATTAATCGGTTATCTTGCCCGGAGGGCGGCTAAACGGGGCACAAGCCGCTAGCGGACCGCCCCGTTTGACCGCGCTGGTTATTTAGTGTAATTATTTATTTAACCGTTGATTATGAATTACTTCTCACGCCTGTTGGGGTTGGGCTTATTGGGTTTACTGGTATTAATACTGGTGGCTTCGTGCGAAACGTCCCGGCCGGCGACGAATGAATTTGGCAGCCCCAACCGGATGAAAGGCCCCGTGGTGGCCGCCCCGGAAAGCCGGCAGATCGTCCATTTCACCGACACCACCACGGAATACAAGACTCCGCGCAGCGAGCTGGCCCGGGCCTTCATCCGCGAATTCAATGACGGGACGGTGATTGATCGGATTCAGGTCCGCAAAGCGCCGGTGGGGGCCAATGATCCGGTCAATTATTACCTGATTGGCATGGGGCTGCGCAACGGTATGTTTCGGGCCATGGCCCTGCCCCTGAC
>JAYWCH010000218.1:0-2242 GCA_043780755.1 Hymenobacter sp. | reverse complement strand
CTACGTGCAGGATGCCGCCCGCACCTTCGAGCAAGCCGTGGGCCTCGACCCGCACAATCCCGAAATCCGCTTCCTGCGCTTTTCGGTCGAAAGCAACCTACCGGCCTTCCTGGGCCTGAGCAAGCACGTGGACGAGGACAAAGAGCTGCTGCTGCACGCGGCCCTGAGCCATCCCAAATCGGGGCTCGACGCGGAGGCTTTTCGGGCCGTGCGTAGCTTTCTGGTCGGGCGCGGGCACGTCAGCGAGGAGCAGGCCCAGCGCCTGGGCCTGGTGAAAGAATAGGTCTGCGCCCGCTCAGGCGGGGCGAGCACGGCTGGAAGCCCAGGCGCTTGCCGCATATTCGGGTAACTGAATTAAGCATAATTTACGTATTTTCATCCGACTGATCCGCAGGGTATAACCTTACCAAGACTTTTCGGTTTGTCCAGACGTATGAACCAGTTACAGCTAAGCGCCCGTATTGACCCAAACTCCGGCTTTTGCTTTGGTGTCATCTACGCCATTCAGATGGCGGAGGACCTCCTCGACGAGCAAGGCTACCTTTATTGTCTGGGCGATATCGTCCACAACGATGAGGAAGTCCAACGCCTGGAAGCCCGGGGTCTCCGCATTATTTGTCACGAGCAGCTGGCCGAGCTGCGCGATGAGGCCGTCCTCATCCGCGCTCACGGCGAGCCGCCGGCCACCTACAAAATGGCCCTCAAAAATAACCTGACGCTGATTGATGCCAGCTGTCCGGTTGTGCTCAAGCTGCAAAACCGCATCAAAACCAGCTACGACAAGCAGCAGAATATTTTCATTTACGGCAAGCACGGCCACGCCGAAGTGCTCGGGCTGCTCGGCCAGACCAGCGGCAACGCCGTGGTCTTTGAGAATCTCGACGAGCTGTTGCTTCACGAGCTGCCCGAGAACATCACCCTCTACAGCCAGACCACCAAAAGCACCAGCAGCTTCTACCGCATCAAGAGCGAGCTGGAGGCGCGCGGCCACCAGATCAACGCCAACGATACGATCTGCCGCCAGGTCAGCAACCGGGACAAGGACCTGCGTCGCTTCGCCGCGAATTTCGACCAGATTATGTTCGTTTCGGGCACCAAAAGCTCGAACGGCAAGGTGCTTTACCAGGTATGTCTGGAAACGAATCCGCAGACCAAGTTCATCTCCAACGTGGGCGAAATTCAGTCCGCTTGGTTCGAACCGGGGCAATCGGTCGGGATCTGCGGTGCCACCAGCACGCCCCTCTGGCTGATGGAGCAGGTGCGCGACCGACTGCTGGCGCTTTAACGGGCAGTAAAGCCTTTTGATCGTTTCAGCTGTTTGTTTTCCATGTCACCAACTGCTCCCCAGTCTACTAACGCTCGTTTCGGCACGCTGCCCCGGGTGGCGCCCGCGCCCATTGGCCGCACTGGGGCCATCATTGCGGGCTTGATTCTGCTGGCCTGGACGGGCCTGCTAGCCTTCCTGCTGGGCAGCTACCGGCCCAACTGGTCCTCGCCGCTGCCCTACCTGTTCGTGCTGGTGCAGATGCACCTCTACACCGGCCTGTTCATCACCGCCCACGATGCCATGCACGGCGTGGTTAGTCCCAATAAACGGCTGAACAACGCGCTGGGTACGCTGGCCGCCGGCCTGTTTGCCTACAACTGGTTCGGCAGTCAGCTCCCCAAACACCACGCCCACCACCGCCACGTGGGCACGGCCGACGACCCCGATTATCACGACGGCCACCACCCCGGCTTCCTGCCCTGGTTCCTGCACTTCGCCTGGAACTACGTGACTTGGTGGCAGGTCCTGCTCATGGCCGTGACCTACAACGTGCTGAAGCTGTACTTCCCGCAGGCCAATGTCATTGCCTTCTGGATGATTCCGGCGGTGCTGGCCACGTTGCAGCTTTTCTTTTTCGGCACCTACCTGCCCCATCGCGGCGAACACGCCCCGGACAACCTCCACAAAGCGCGCAGCCAGTTCCGCCATCACGTCTGGGCGTTCGTGAGCTGCTACTTCTTCGGCTATCACTACGAACACCATGACCAGCCCTACCTGCCCTGGTGGCGGCTGTGGCGCACCAAATAAAAAAAGAATCGGGTGGCGGTAATTGAGCTTTCAATTACCGCCACCCGATTCTTTTTTCAGCCAACCGGCCGGCCGCGTTTAGTGGGCGGCGTTGGTCTTTTTGCAGCACTCGGGAAGGCGGGCGTAGGCGCGGGCTTCGGCGGTCTGGTTATCAGCATCGTAGCCGGT
>JAYWCH010000217.1:0-2790 GCA_043780755.1 Hymenobacter sp. | reverse complement strand
CTACGGCGGCACCTGGCAGGGCTCCCGGCACTAGCACGCAAATGCTCAGGTCCGGGGCGTGGTGGTGTACACTTCCTTCAAATAAAACGGCTCATAGTAGGCCACGTCCTGAAATTCCTGCCGGTGATAGGCGGCGAGTGCCAACGCGCCCACCGCCCCGGCCGCAGGCTCGATTCCCGTCAGGAAACCCGCCGTTGTCGATGCCGGCAACAGCGCCCGAAACTTGGCCGCGCCGTGACCAAAGAACAACACGGAGTGGTGGGATAATTGTTCGGCCAGCGAATCGGCGTCGAGGATGAGCGGCGTGGGCGCCAGCACTTCCCGTCCGTCGTGGGTATAAAGCGCCGCGTAGACTTCCTGCCGCCGGGCGTCCAGCATGGGACCGTACAGAAAATTTTCGGGCCGTACCGTACCGGTTGCTACCTGGGCGGCCAGCGCCCGCAACGTACTCACGGCCAGCAAGGGAACATCCAGCGCAAAGCACAAGCCCTTCGCCGCTGCCGCGCCGATGCGCAAACCAGTGTAGGAGCCAGGGCCGTCGCTCACGGCCACGGCGGCGAGGTCGGCCATCTGGTAACCCGTATTAGCCAGTAGCTGCTCGATTAAAACGGTGAGGTGCGTGGAGTGCGACTTATCGAGCCGCAGCTCGGACTGGCCAACCAGGGAGCCGTCGGCAATGCGGTGCAGGGCAACCGAGCAGACGGGAGAAGAAGTTTCGAGCGAGAGGAGGAGCGTGGGCAAGGGCGTTTTTCGTTGAGCTGGCAAATTTACGGTGCCGGCGTTTGGACTTGCCGCTTAATCTCAGCTCAACCTATTTATCCCCGCTCAGCAAGTCGATAATACAGTCAAGCTTCGAGTCCATTGTTTCGAATTTGGCCTCTATAGCTTCGCTTTCAGTTGCTATTGTCCAAAGCTTGATACCATCACCTCTCTCTTTAAAAGCAACTGATGCCACTTCAGAATATCCCGCTGCAATTGAAGACGTATGCAGTTTCTCCAACAAGCGGCTTACTCTTTTCGCTCATCTGCGTCAAAGGACACAAAGGTTGCTCAATCAACTCGGTGTGGTAGTCGACAGTCGCCATGAGTTGCGCAACCAGCGGTTCGAGTTGATCGAGGCGTTGGTCAGCAGTCATAGCGGAAGATAAAAAGTCAGATGTGACAAGCAGCTGAGGCGGGAATTACTTCGATCCGGCCGACTTTCGCGCACTCGCTGCTTGCCCGGTAGGCTTGAGCAGCGCGGCGTAACGATTGGGATCGTTGAGGACAGCGACGGCCGCGATGATGTTGGGGTCATCATCGAAGCCGGCTTCGGTACGGCCTTTCTCGAAGTAGTAACGCGAGACGATTTCCTGCTCCAGCAATTCCTTGATTTCGGGTTTGAAGCGTTGCAGGTCGTTGGCTTTGTTGGCGGTCACTTTGCGCCGGATGGCGTCGAGCTCCGATTTTACGTCGTCGTAGTGCTTTTCCTCTTTGACTTTTTTACTGAGGTCGGTGAGAGCTTTTTCAGCTTCGGTGCTGTAGCTGATATTTTTACCCTGGAGGTAAGTCACGAACTTCTGGTACTCAACATCGGCCAGTTTGAACTGCCGGGCCGGGGCAATGGCGGCGTGCTCGGCCCGGAAGCGGGTGGCGTAATCGAAGAGGTAGCTTTTCTGGAGCAGGATGCGGGTGATGTCGGCAATTTCGCGGTCCTGCACTTCGATGTCGGGTGCTACGCCGCCGCCGTCGTACACGGTACGGCCGGCAGTGGTTTTAAAAGCCGTGCGCAGCGAGTCCGGAAACTTACCCAGCGTGCCATCCTCGGCGCGATGGGCATAATCGACTTCCTGAATGCAACGGCCGCTGGGAATGTAGTACTTGGCGGTAGTCACCTTGAGCTGCGAGTTGTAGCTCAGCGGGCGGGTGGCCTGCACGAGCCCTTTGCCAAAGGTACGCTCGCCCACCAGCACGGCCCGGTCGTAATCCTGCAGCACGCCCGATACGATTTCGGAGGCCGACGCCGACCGGTTGGAGGTGATAATGGCGATGGGAATCTGAATATCGAGCGGCTGGTCGAGGGCTTTGTAGGTCTTATTCCACTCCGTCACCTTGCCCTTGGTGCTCACCACGTCCAGCCCTTTGTCGATGAACAGATTGGAGATGTTCACCGCCTCATTGAGCAGGCCGCCGGGATTGTCGCGGATGTCGAACACGATTTTCTTCGCGCCCTGCTCCTTGAGTTTCACAATGGCGGCGCGGACTTCCCGGCCCGCATCCACGGTAAAACCGCCGAGCTGGAAGTAACCCACATCGCCGGAAATCATGCCTACGTACGGCACATTGTCGACCTGAATCTTATCGCGGGTGATGTTGATTTCAACGGGTTTATCCTGCCCGTAGCGGGTCACCATAAGCTTCACCACCGAATTAGCCTGCCCCTTGAGCAGCTTGCTGATATCGGAATTAGTCTTTTTATCAACCACCACGCCGTTGATATTGAGAATCTCATCGCCGGGGAGCAAGCCGGCTTTTTGAGCGGGATAGCCTTCGTAGGCGCTTTGCACCACGTTTTTGCCATTGCGCCTTACCACCGAGGCACCGATACCGCCGTACTGGCCGGTAGTCATGGTGCGAAAATCCTCGATATCGTCCTCCGGAATGTAGTTGGTGTAGGGATCGAGCGAGCGCAGCATGGCGTCGATGCCCGTTTTCACCAGCTTGGCGGGGGTGATCTCGTCGACGTAATAGGTATTGACTTCCTTAAATAGCGTAGCGAAAATATCTAAATTCTTCGCGATTTCGAAGTAC
>JAYWCH010000216.1:0-4035 GCA_043780755.1 Hymenobacter sp. | reverse complement strand
GCGGTTGGAGGTCTGGGCCGCGCCGAGCGAGCCGAGGCCGGCGCCGCCCAGGCTGCGGTCCAGGTCGTTGCTGATGGGAATGCCGTCGACGACGAACAGGGGCTGATTGTTTCCCTGCAGGGAGGTAATGCCGCGGATGTTGATGTTGGTCGACGAGCCGGGCAGGCCGCTGGCGGAGGTGATGGAGACACCGGGAACTTTACCCTGGAGGGAGTTGAGCACGTTGGGCTCGGAGCGCTGGGAGATCTGGTCGGCCTTAATCTGCTGGGTGGCGTAGCCCAGCGAGCGGGTGTCTTTTTCAATGCCGAGGGCAGTGACGACGACCTCGCTCAACTCGCGGGTGTCCTGGGCCAGGGCCACATTGAACTGGGATCCACTGCCAATGACGCGCTCCTGGGTGGCCATGCCTACGGAGGAAAAAACGAGCGTACCGCCGGCTTCGGGCACGCTCAGGTTGAAGTCGCCGGTGGCATTGGTGGAAATACCGTTGGTCGTGCCTTTGAGCAGAACGGTGACGCCGGGCAGGCCTTCGCCGGATTTTTGGTCGGTTACCCGTCCGGAGATGGAGCGCGTTTGCGCCATCGCCCCGTTCAGAAGGGTAAACATGAGCAGCAGGCTCATGAGTATGAATTTCTTCATGTGCATAAATGATAAAAGTGAAAAAGAATGTGTGTTGTTGATTTTCAAAAATAGCACGACTAAAGCACATTATTCAATAAAACTTCACGATTTGATCACAGCTGAATCTTCTAAATATGATATAAAGTTAATAGTCATATAAGCACTCTGTCAGGTCGTCGGCAGGGTTTTGAACGCTGTAAAAGATCGGTGGCCGGGGTGGTGGAGAAGGACCTTTTGTGTGCTGTCCGACGCAGTCAGGGGCTTGCTACTGTTGTTTACTAAGCTATTATCGTTTTCGGGAAGGTCCCCCTGGGGTTCTTAGTCCCGGTCCCGAAGCCGGCCGCCGGCGAGCTTTCGTCCGGCTGGCCCGAACCAGCAGCACGGCGGGAACCGGCCGAATGGGGCAATAAAAAAAGGCTGCCCGAACGGGCAGCCTTTTTTTGGAAAGTCCGAAAAATCGGAATCTTAGCCGTTCACGGCCGTCTTAATGAACAGGCCGGGGATCGGTTTCGGTACGTTGGGGTTCGTATCGATCTCGCTCTGAGGGTAGAGCAGGCGCTGCGGAATATCGTTCGCGGTGCTGCTTTTCTTCGGGATGCCGATGAGGTTACCGGTGCGCCGCAGATCATTGAAAGGTTCGATCTGACCCACCATGCCGAGGTACTTTTCGGTCAGAATCTCTTTCAGCAGCGTCTGAGCGGTCGTTGGACCGGCCACGCCGGGGTTGAGCAACCCCAGGGGCGCGAAATCATTCACGGTGTAGGCGGCGTACTTGGCCCCGGCGGCCGTGTACATGGCCGCGTCGTAGGCCCGGAGGTTATTCAGGGCCGCGATAGCTCCCGTTACGTCGCCGGTACGGGCGAGCGCTTCGGCCAGAATGGCTTGGGTTTCATAGTAGGTCACGACGGGCGCATACGCATTAACGGCAAAGGCGCCACTGGATACGTTGATCTCGACTGCGTAGCCCGCCGTGGTGGGCGTGGCGGCCGAGTTCGTCGTATAGAAGTAGTTCCGACGGCTCACCTCGTTGGTCTTGGCGTTGGTCCGGGCGTTGTAGAGTTGGTAGGCGTACGTGCCCAGGGCGGGAGTGGCGGCCGGGCCTTCGGCCGACAGGTAGCCCACGCGGCTGTTGGTCACGAAGTCGTAGTACGGGTTGGCATCCTTGCCGTTGGCGCTGGTCGCGTTGTAGGGCATGAGCATATCGCCGGCTTTGCTGGTAATCCCGAGGCGGGCTTCGACGGCGGCCTGCGCGTAATTTTTTACGTGCAGGAAGTTCCGGGCTTTCAGCGAGTGGGCGGCGGCCACCCACTTGGCGGCAGCCCCTTGGTAGAAAATGTCGCGGGCGCCGGGCGAAATGCCGTTCAGCGGCAGGTTGGTGATAGCCTGATCGAGGAGGACCTGCACGGCGGTGTAAACCGTCGGTTGGGCGTCGTATTTGCCCGGCGCGTCCATCAGCGCCTGCGAATACGGAACATCGCCCCACAGATCCGTGACGGTGCCCACAATCTGGGCCTCCACTACCTGACCCATGCCCAGCAGTCGCAGGTTATTCAGCACCTGGGCTTTGGTCTGGACCAGCCGGGCCTGCGCCAGGGTGGTGGCGTAGGCCGAGCCCCAGGCGTTATCGTAGTCGTTGGCGGAGGTGTTGTACAGCTCCAGGCCCTGGTACTGGCGGTCGGCGCCGGTAAAGAAGTCGGCCCAGATGCCGGTCAGGCGTGGCATTTCGCCGCTCATGAAGAAGCCTTCGCTAAGCTCGGCCGCCGTCAGCTGCTGATCGGCCGGGGCGTTCTGCGGAGCATTGGGGTTCACGTCGTAGCCGTTGACCAGCTTATTGCAGCTGCCGAAGGAGAGGCCCAGCGCACCCAGCAGCAGAATGGATTTGAGATTTTTCATATCGAGGTTCTCCGAAAATTAATAGGTGAACTTAATGGAGAAGATGATGGAGCGGGTGCTCGGGTTGTTGAAATAATCGATGCCCCGGCCGTTACTGACGCCCGTGAGGTTGGTCTCGGGGTCCACGCCGGTGTAGTTAGTCCACAGGTAGAGGTTCCGGCCGGTCACGGCCAGATCGATGGAATTGAGCTTGGTGGCACTGCGCATCCAGGGCTGGTTGAGGCTGTAGTTCAGCGTCACTTCGCGCAGGCGGGTGTAGTAAACGTGCTCGATAAACGGCGCGCCCGGACCGCCCGAGAAACCGTTGCCCAGGCCGTTGCGGTACCACTGCTCATCGAGGGCCACGTTGCCCGAGCCGAAGTCCTGCACCTTGCCGCGGAAGGTCACCGAGCCGTCGGCGTTGGCCTTGTGGGCCGATGCCAGGGTGGCGCCGTTGTAGAGTTTGAGGGTGGCGGCCTGGGCGGCCGTCACGGTGGTTTCCTCGCCCAGATCGCTCGACGTACCGAAGTAGTAGAGGGCGCCTTTGGTACCGTTCCAAACGTCGGTGCCGTGGACGTGGTCAATCAGAACGTTCAGCGACAGGTTCTTGTAGCGGAACGAGTTGTTGATGCCGCCGCGCCACTGCGGGTTGGGGTCGCCGATGACGCGGGCTGTGCCGTTGTCGGCCAGCTTGGGGAAGCCGTTGGCGTCGGTGTTGTAGCTGCCATTCTCATTCTTGTCGAAAGCCGTGCCCCACAGTGCGCCCAGCGGGTAGCCTTTCACGGCCCGCGACGAAACGCTGTTGAAACCCGTCAGGTTGATGGATGCGGCGCCGGCCAGCTCCGTCACTTTGTTGCGGTTGAGCGAGAAGTTGGGGGCAATATTCCAGCTGAAGTCACCGGTTTTCACCACGTCGCCGTCCAGGCTGATTTCCAGGCCCTTGTTGGTGATGGTCGCGGCGTTGGCCGTCGTGTTCAGGAAGCCGGTCGAAGCCGGTACGGGGACTGGCAGAATGGCATCGGTCGTGTTATTGCTGTAGCCGGTCACCGTCATGCCGATGCGGTTTTGCAGGAAGCGCAGGTCCAGGCCGCCTTCAAACTCCGCCTTGCGCTCGGGCCGGATGAACGGGTTGCCCTTGCTGGTCGAGCGCACGAAGCCGCCGCCGTAGTTAGCCGCATCCACCGACGAGCCCCAGCCATCGACCAGAACCCCATTGCTGGCGGCCGTGTAGTACGTCCGGGTCAGGTACGGCGTGGGCTGCACGCCCACAATGCCGAACGAGGCCCGGAGCTTGCCGAAGCTCAGCACGCTGTTCTCCGCCAGTACGCCCAGCTTGGTGAACTGCCAGGCCAGCGAGCCGGCCGGATAGATAAACGTGCTGTTGGCCAGCGGGCCGAAAGTAGACGCCTGCTCCCCGCGCACGGTGCCGGTCAGAAACAACTGGTTGAACAGGCCCAGATCGACCTGCCCGTAGACGGCCGCCGTGCGCTGCTCAACGAGCAGATTGTACGGGCTGCGGTTGGTAGCGGGCGTGTTGCTGAG
>JAYWCH010000215.1:0-2898 GCA_043780755.1 Hymenobacter sp. | reverse complement strand
TGGTAGAAGTAGTAGGCAAATTTGGGCAGCCGGAAAATATCGGCAATGCCCGACGATTCCACATCCGGCGCGTAGCCGCGCTTGTAGTCGAACATCAGCCAGTTGGCATCGCCCACGGTCGGGCCGCGGAAGTTGTCGTTGTGCGATTCCTGGTAGTTGAGGGCCTGCTGGGCCAGGGCCTGCTCGCCCTGTCCGCGCAGCTGGCGTGAGGTGCGCTCCGATTCCTTCAAGCCCTCGTAGGCTTTCTGGTTGAAGCCGGCATTATGGGCGTAGTATTCCCAGTCGCCGTACTCGCAGAGCAGCAGGGGTTTGTCGTTGGAATACTTGTTGAAATAGTCGGGGGCTTTGAGGTGCTGGCGGGCCGGGATGAACACATCGTAGGCGTAATCGAGCCAGCCGCAGGTGTACACGCTTTCGGCAAAGGGCAGCTCCTCGTGCACGGCCCGGTGGGCGGCGTCCATGAAGGGTTTGGGCATATCCGTTTCGTTCAGAGCCGCTTCCCAGAGCACTACGCTGGGGTGGTTGCGGTCGCGCCGCACCATATCGCGGATATTCTGCAGGGCATTCTGCTGAAATTCTGCATTGCCAAAAAACTGCCAGCCGGGCGTCGAGTCCATCACCAGAATGCCCAGCTCATCGCACGCCTGGAGGAAAGCCGGCGCGGGCGGGTAGTGCGAGCAGCGCACGAAGTTGAAACCGGCGTCGCGGATTTTCCAGGCGTCGCGGTACTGCGCATTGTCCGACAGCGCGTAGCCGATGTAGGGATATTCCTGGTGGCGGTTGGTGCCGCGCAGGCGTAGCGGCTGGCCGTTGAGGTAGCAATTTTTGGCCACGAAGCGGATGCTGCGCACGCCGGTAGTCGTGGTTTGGCGGTCAATAATTTTGCTACCGCGCAGCACTTCCACTACCACCCGGTACAGGTAGGGCTGCGCCGGCGACCACTGCCGGGGCCGGGCGATGGTGAGCTGCTGGGCAACCCGCCCGTAGGCGCCCGGCGCCACGGTCAGGGCGGCGCTCAGGGTGCGGCCCACTTCCGAGCCGTCGGCGGCGAGTAAGATCGTGCGGACCTGGGCGGTTTGGGCATGGGAATGGTCGTTTTGCAGCTCGGTTTGCAGGTGCAGCGTAGCGGTAGCGGGGCTGATGTTTTCGTAGTGCAGCAGCAGTCCGCCGCCCGCCGCATGGCCCGCCTGTACGGCGTCGGCAATATGCAGCCGGTCATTCACGATAAGCTGGGCGGGGCGGTAGAGGCCGCCGTAGTAGTTAAAATCAAGCCCTTTGAGGGGTTTGCCGGGCGGCAACACGGGGTTGTCCTCGTTGTTGAGGCGCACGAGCAGGCAATTTTCCTGACCATATTTCACTGCCCGCGAGATATCGACTGTGAAGGGCAGGTAGCCGCCCACGTGCCGTTGCCGCCGCCGGCCGTTCAGAAACACGTCGGCGGTGTGCATGGCCGCGCCGAACTGCACCACCACGCGCGGCCCCGGTCCGGCTGCCGGCACCCGAAAAAACCGCCGGTAGAAACAGGTGCCCTGCCACTGCATTTTGTCGGTCACCACGGGCTCGATGCGCGGGGTGTGCGGTAGCGAAACCGCCGCCCACTTCCCGGCCGCTTTGCTGAACAGCCCGGCGGTCACGGTCGTATCCCCGTCCCGGCGGAACTGCCAGCTCTGGTTGAAGTTGCTGATATCAGCCGCGAGTTTCTGGGCCACTGCGGGCCGCGCGGGCAGCAGCCCGCTGAGTAGACAAAGGAGGCCGGATAAACCAGATTTGGTAATAATTCGCACGACGTTCTACAGAAAAAAAGCAGTTAGCAAGGACGGTTTTATTGCAGGGAAACCGATTCAATATCCAGATTGCCGGGCGCGCCGGCCGCTTCCCAGATGATCTGGAGCACCTCAGCATCAGCCAGCTTCAGGGTCGATGGGACGGCTGGCTGGTAGTGCAGGGGCAGGAAACCGGGGTAGGGTCGGGGCACGAGCAGCAGCGCCGCCGGCCGGAATGTGCTTAGCGAAATGCGCACGTCGCGCATTTCCGGGCCGAGTGGCAGTGGGGCGGCGAAGGTCACCGCGTCTTTGGTCGTCAGCGTCACGGTGGCGCGGGCGTTGGCCTGGCTGGCGCGGGCCCGCACGACGAGAGTCGTAAAGCCGGCCAGCTCCCGGGCGCGGCTGTCGAGCTTATCCCCGAAATAAGCCCGCAGGCCCGCGGCGGGCCCGGTTTCAATCGGCTTCCCGGCGCGGGGTGGGCCCTGCACGAGGCGCAGGGTGAGGGCGCCTTCGGGCGCGGTTACGTAGTCGGTCCAGGCGTTGGCGGCGAGGCCCCGGGCTTCGATCTGGTCCTGATCGCGGGCGGCCTCGAACAGCGGCAGGGGCGCGCCGGCGGGCACAATGGCCACGGCGTAGTGCTCGGCGTGGGCATAGTCCCAGTCGCCGGGCTGGCCGGAAAAGCCGCCGGGGAAAGTGAGGGCCCGGGCGGCTTTTTTCAGCACCAGCCAGTAGTGGAGCTGGCCGGGGTAGAGCAGCTCGGCGGGCACGGTGGCGGTCACGGTGGCGTAGGCCGGGCTGGTCATCGGGAGGCGGCGGGTGGGGCCGAAGTAGTGCTGGGCAATCAGCAGCACGCTGTCGCCGGGCGCGATGCCGGTGAGGGTGGCCGTGATCTGCAGCGGCTGGCCGGCGGTGGTCTGCGTGGGCGGCGTGTGGCGCACCTGCGGCCCGAGCTCGGTGGCAGCAGGCGCCACAAATTCGCTCAACTTGATCCGGTTGAAGCTGGTCTGGGCGGTGAAGGCGCTGGTGGCCCGGCCGGTTGCGGCCAGCAGGTACACGCCGGGGCGCACGGTGGTGGCGCCGTCGGTGGTCTGGGCCTGGGAGGTGTTGCCCGCATTCAGCCCCCGTAGCGTGAAGC
>JAYWCH010000214.1:0-4492 GCA_043780755.1 Hymenobacter sp. | reverse complement strand
GCGGGTTTGATAATCGGTGAACAGTGTGGCGTGGGTGAAGGCGAACAGGCCGGCGCGCTGATCGTACACGCCATTGCGCGGGAAGGTGCCGGGCTGGGCCGCTGCCGCGGACCCCACCAAAGCCAGGAACGCCGCCAGCGGCAGTTTCGAAGTACAGATTTTCATGCAGAGAAGAAGGTGCAAACCCGGAAAATGCGCTCGCAATGACGGCAGCCGTTCCGGGTCGTTAGCCAAATGTAGGTCGCGCGGCTGCGGCGCGGCAACGGCCGCCCGATATTCGCGGTAACAAGAAAAATCACCCCCGCTTTCTACCCGCTTTTCCCCTCCGTTTTTTATGCGCAAAGGCACCAGAGTCACCTGGAAATACGGCACCGGCACGGCCACCGGCAAAATCGAATCGGTGCACAAAGAACCCGTTTCCCGCACCATCAAGGGCAGCGAGATTCACCGCAATGGCTCCCCGGCCGATCCCGCCCTGGTCATTTTGCAGGACAACGGCGACCGGGTGCTCAAGCTCAAGAGCGAAGTAAAGCCGGTTGGCTGAGCGGCCACCGCGCTGAATCTGCGCCCTCAGAACCACCAAGAAGGCCCCGCCAGCGATTGCTGACGGGGCCTTTTGCGGTTAAAAACCGGCTGGTTGCTTACCAGTTGTTTTTGTCGGGCTTGATGAAGGCTTCCTCGTCCATCTCCGTGGGTACCACTACGATGCCCTGCTGCAGCTTGGAGTTTTTGCGGCCGTAGATGAAGTAGACGGCCAGGCCCAGGAACATCCAGGCGAAAGCCACTTTCAGGGTGAAGGTGTCGAGGCCCACAATCAGCGCCAGGCAGACGACGGCGCCCATGATGGGAACCAGCGGCAGCGACGGCGTGGAGAACGGCGCCCGGAACGGCCGGGGCTGATCGGGATCGGAGCGACGCATGATCCACACGCCCAGGCTCACCAGCACGAAGGCCAGCAACGTGCCGAACGAGGTCAGGTCGCCGGCCAGCGAGCCGGGCACGAAGGCTGCAAATCCGCCCACGAACACCATCAGGATCAGATTGGATTTGTAGGGCGTGTTGAACTTGGGGTGCAGCGCGGCGAACGCCTTGGGCATCAGCCCGTCCTTGGCCATCGAGAAAAACACCCGGCTCTGGCCCATGAGCATCACCAGCATCACGGACGTAAAACCGAGCAGAATGCCCACCGTCACGGCCGTGGCCAGCCAGCCGTAGCCGGGCATGTGCGCCCGAATGGCGTAGGCCACCGACGCCTCCCCGCCCAGGGCCGGATCAGCAAATTCGCGCCAGTTGGCGACGCCCGTCAGCACGTGGCCGAAGAGAATATAAAGCACCGTGCAGATTGCCAGCGAGCCCAGAATGCCGATGGGCATGTCGCGCTTGGGGTTTTTGGCTTCCTGCGCCGCCGTACTCACGGCATCAAAACCGATGAAGGCGAAGAACACAATGCCCGCGCCCCCCAGAATACCGCCCAGGCCGTGCTTGTTCCAGCCCTCGTAGGTGCGCACCACTTCCCCGGCCGCGTTCTTGACCACGGCATCGGCCGGAATCAGGTAGGGCGTGTGGTTGGCGGGGTTGATAAACTGCCAGCCCACGGCGATGAAGACGAGCACGATCACCGTTTTGAGCACCACGACCACCGCGTTGAACAACGCCGATTCCTGCGTGCCTTTCACCAGCAGCAGGCTCAGGGCCATGATGACCAGCAGGGCCGGCAGGTTGATCAGCCCGTGCTCCGTAACGCCCTTGATCACGGCATGCTCGAACGGCGAGTGGCTTAGATTGTAAGGCATACTGGTACCAAACACCTCGAAGAGCTTGTTCAGGTATTCGCTCCAGGCAATGCTGACAGTGGCCGCGCCCAGGGCGTATTCCATGATCAGCGCCCAGCCGATGACCCAGGCCACCAGCTCGCCCATCGTGGTGTAGGCGTAGGTGTAGGCCGAGCCGGCAATGGGAATCATGGCCGCAAACTCGGCGTAGCACAGGCCGGCAAACACGCAGCCGAAAGCCGCCAGAATGAAGGCCAGCGTGACGCCGGGGCCCGAGGCCTGAGCCGCCGCGTTGGCCGTGCGGACGAACAGGCCCGCCCCGATGATGGCGCCCACGCCCAGGGCGACGAGGTTACCCGCGCCCAGCGTGCGCTTGAGGGCGCCAGCTCCGGAAGAGTTGGCCTCGCCCAGAAGCACGGACAGGGGTTTTTTGGCGAAAATACTTGCCATGTGTTTGGTGGATAGGGGAAAAGTTTGGAATAAGAAAAACCGTTAAGCAACCCCGCCGTGTACTTTTTACAGTGAAATTCGAGTTCAAAGTCAGCGACGGATTCGAAATATAGGGAGCAAATCCGTTGCGCTGGCTGCGGGCGGGCAATTCGCACTTGGCCCGACCATTGCCATGTCCGCTTTAGAGCAGCCGGCTCCGACGGGCCGTCCGCGACGTTAAATCCCTGTAAATCCCTCATTTTTTCCCTTTTAGCATGAAAAAGCTCCTGATTTTACTGGCCGCGCTGGCCACTGCCGGCCCCGCCTTCGCGCAGACGCCCGTGAAAACCACCGGTTCCGATGCCAACCAGAATGCCCTGCACCAAAAGCTCACCGCCAAGGCTGCGGGCACAAAGAGCCCCGCCCAGAAAGCCGACCGCCACGCCAGCAAAATGGCCCGGGAGCTTGGTCTGAATGCCGACCAGGAAGCCCGCGTGGAAAAGCTGATGCTGGCCCGCCAGCAGGAAACGGCCGTGCTCAAAACCAAGTACGGCACCGACAAAAAAGCCGGCCGCTCCGCCCGCAAAGACGCCCACGACCGCTACGAAGCCCAACTCAAAACCATCCTTTCGGCCGAGCAATACACCAAACTCACCCAGCTCAAGGCCGCCCACCACGATAAGCAGAAAGCCGGGCAGGCCCGGAAAGTCAAAGCCAAAGTCTAAACGCCCGGCGCCCCAGCCGCAAAAACCCCAGCCGGATCGGTTGGGGTTTTTTTGGGCCTTTTTATCCGCTGAAGTATTTTCTGCTTCCCCACCGCTACCTATATTTGACCAAATCCCGGGCTCCAGGTTCTGCCCAATACTTCGCTCGCCATGCCTCCCCTCCCCAGTAGCACGGCCTCGGCCGTGCAAATCCAGCAGTTTTACGACAAGGGCCTGGCCCACGCCAGCTACGCCGTGCGCTACGGCCGGCAGGTCGCCCTCATCGACCCCAGCCGCGATCCGCAGCCCTACTACGATTTTGCTGACGAGCACGAGGCCAGCATCGTCGCCGTGATTGAGACGCACCCGCACGCTGACTTCGTCTCCTCGCACCTGGAAATAGCGGAGGAAACCGACGCCACGATCTATTGCAGCCGGCTGGTGGGGGCCCGCTACCCGCACAAAACCTTTGACGACGGCGACCGGATCAAGCTCGGCGCCATCGAGCTGCACGCCATCAATACCCCCGGCCACTCGCCCGACAGCATCAGCGTGCTGCTGCTCGACGAGCTGGCCCAGAGCCGCGCTGTCTTTACCGGGGACACGCTCTTTGTGGGCGACGTAGGCCGGCCCGACCTGCGCGAAAACGCCGCCGTGGGCGGTCACCTGCGCGCTGAGCTCGCCGCCCAACTCTACCGCAGCACCCGCCACAAGCTCATGACGCTGCCCGGCACTACCCGGGTTTATCCCGCCCACGGCCCCGACTCGCTCTGCGGCAAAACCACCAGCCCGGATCTTGACAGTACCATTGCCAAAGAGTTGAAAACGAACTACGCCCTGCAAGCCATGACGCAGAATGAATTCGTCAAGGTGCTGCTTGCCGATCAGCCTTTTGTGCCCAAGTACTTCGGGCACAACGTGGCCCTGAATAAACTCGGCGCCGGCAGTTTTGAGGACAGCATCCGGGCCGTACCGCACCCCGGCGCCGGCGAATTGCTCAGCCCGGGCGTCCTGCTCATCGACACGCGCCCGGCCGCACAGTTCTGCGCCGGGCACCTGCCGGGCGCCATCAACCTGCAGGACGGCGGCAAGTTCGAAACCTGGCTCGGCTCGATTGTGGGGCCCGAAGAACGGTTTTACCTGCTGGCTGATTCCAAGATTGGCCTCGATGCCGTGGTGCGCAAAACCGCCAAAATCGGTTACGAGGGCAATATCAAAGGCGCTTTGCTTACGCCGGCCGTCCTGCCGGTCACGGCCGCCGCCGTCGACGTGGCCGCAGTGCGCACCCACGCGGAGAATTTTACCATTGTCGATATCCGCAACCGGACCGAAGTTTCGACCCCCGTCTTCCCCAACTCCCTGCTCATTCCCCTGCCCGAGCTACGCGAGCGCGCCCACGAAATCCCCACCGACAAGCCCGTACTGGTGCATTGCGCGGGCGGCTACCGCTCGGCCGCCGGCCGCAGCATCATCCAGAATGCGCTCCCCGGCGTGCCGGTATTCGACCTGGGCGAGGCGGTGATGGACTTTCTGTAGCGGGCCGACCGGGCCGGCCAGCACGAAGAAGCGCCCGCTGTAAACAGCGGG
>JAYWCH010000213.1:0-5877 GCA_043780755.1 Hymenobacter sp. | reverse complement strand
CCTGCCCGACGGCGACGGCCTCGACCTGCTCCGCGCCCTCAAGGCCGAAGGCTCGCCGGCCGGCGTGCTCATCATCACCGCCCGCGATGCCCTGGACGATAAAATCACCGGCCTCGACCTCGGCGCCGATGACTACCTCAGCAAGCCCTTCCACCTTTCGGAGCTGAACGCCCGGCTCCGGGCCATCATCCGCCGCCGGCAGTTTCAGGGGCAGTCGCAAATTGTATTTCGCGACCTGCTGGTGTGGCCCGAGCTGGCTGAAGTTCACGTGCGCGGCGAGCTGCTTACGCTCACCCGCAAGGAGTATGATCTGCTTCTCTACCTGCTGGCCAATCCCGGCCGCATCCTCACCAAAGAAGCCATCGCCGAACACCTCTGCGGCGACGCCGTAGACGCCGCCGATTCGTTCGACTTCATTTATACCCACCTCAAAAACCTGCGCAAAAAGCTCCAGGAAAAAGGGGCCGAAAACTATATCCGCACCATGTACGGCGTGGGCTACAAGCTGAGCCACGACTGAGCCCCGGCCCGGCGCCGCCCGCCCGTTCATCCAGAAATTCGTCCATGAAGCTGCTCGCCACCACCACCCGCTACTACCTGCTGCTGACTACGGTTTTGTTCGTCGTGGGCGGCGTGGGGCTGTACCACGGTATCGACTGGGCCCTGCGCGGCGAGGTGGAGGAGGAGCTGCTGGCCCGCCGTCAGGAGCTTCGCCAGCAAGCGCAGGCCAACCAGCTGCCGCCCGTGGCCCTGCTGCAAACCCTGCTCAGCATCAGCCGGCGGCCCCAGCCGCTGGGCTTCCGCGACACGCTGCTGCCCGATGCCCGTCAGCACGAGCGGATCCCCACCCGGCAGCTTAGCTTCCAGCTCACGGTGCGCGGCGAAGGCCCCGTGTGGGTGACGCTGCGCAAGTCGCTGGTGGAGGCCGACGACCTGCTGGCCGTGGTGCTGCCCCTACTGTTGAGCGGGTTGGCCCTGCTGCTGGCCGGCCTGGTGCTGATCAATGCCTGGTTGTCGCGGCGCATCTGGGCGCCGTTTCAGGCCACGCTGGCGGCGCTGCGCGGCTACGACTTGCAGCAGCACCAGGTCTTACGGTTGCCCACACCGGCCGTGACCGAATTTGCGGAGCTAAACCAAGCCCTAACCCTGCTCAGCCAGCGGCTGGTGGCCGACTATACCAGCCTGCGCGAGTTCACGGCCAACGCCGCCCACGAAACCCAGACGCCGCTGGCTATCATGCAGGCGCAGCTCGAGCAGCTTCTGCAGGTGCCCGCGCTGGCCGCCGATCCGGCCGCCGCCCCGCTCGTGGCCGAGCTCTACGGGGCCACGCTGCGGCTCTCGCGGCTGCATCAGGCCCTGAGCTTGCTGAGTAAGATTGAGAACCGGCAATTCGCTCAGGCCGTGCCCGTCCGGCTCGATCAGCTCCTGACCGAGCGCGTCCGCCAGCTCGAACCCCTGCTCGCCGCCCGCGAGCTGCGCCTCAACCTGACAATCAGCGGTCCGCCGCCGGTGCTGCACCTGCATCCCGGCCTGGCCGATTCGCTGCTGCAAAACCTGCTGCAAAACGCCGTGAAGCACAACGTGCGCGGCGGCGATCTCACCATCACGCTCACGCCCCAATCGCTCACGATCAGCAACCCGGGCCCGGCCACTGAGGGCGACCCGGCGCGGTTTTTTGAGCGCTTCCGCAAGCACAACGCCGCCTCCGATTCGCCGGGCCTGGGCCTGAGTATCGTGCAGCAAATCTGCGGGTATTACGGGTTCGGAATCAGCTATTCGGTGGCCGAAGCCGGCACCCGCCACACGCTGCGGGTAGCCTGGCCGTCCGCCGCCTGAGCGGCCCGGAAACAGGACGCAGCAAACCGTCTGGTAGCCGGAAAACGGCAGCTTCTCCACCAGCCCAATCTTCTTTCCGGCCTCCACAGTACCAGTATTGTGTTTTCTGCTGAAATGGAATGTGGAGATCGGCTGGTTGGTATAGAGACGCGTAGGGTTGCGTCTCTACACTCGTCTGACAAACCACGGCCGAATGAGGATCATGGGTATTCCTGACCACAGATTATCAACAGAATAACTGAATAAGTTCGAAGCGTAATTTAACTTTAACTCAGGCTGATGAAAACCTCCTTGTTAACTATTCTCCTGGCCGGGCTCCTGGCTGATTCTGCCCACGCGCAGGTCCTCGCGGCTACTCGGGTGCCCGCAGTCGTTGTGGCATCGTTTCATAAAAATTTCCCGGCGGTGAAAACCGTAAAGTGGGAAAAGGAGAACCACGATTACGAAGCCGGCTTCACCGTGGGAAAAATGAAGATGTCGGCCGTCATCACCGCCGCCGGTGTGCTCCGGGAAACCGAAACGACGCTGCCCGTGGCCCAACTCCCGGCCGCCATCCAAAAAACGCTGAACATCAATTACAAAGCCGCCAAAATCACCGAGGCCGCCAAAATTGTGACCGCTGCCACCGGCATCACGACCTACGAGGCTGAAATCAGCCAGGGCGGCCAGCACCACGACGTCCTCTTTCACGCCGACGGCACGGAAGTAGTTAAAAAATAGCTGTCTGGTACCAGGAAAAGCTGCCGGAATCAAATTTTCGTCGGCGGTCCGGGCCGCAAAATATTTTTTGCAACCGTGAATCGGAGTCAGTCATTCGGGCTTAGTCGACCAAAAAATGTCCCCGTCGGGCAGCCGCCTGCAGTAATTGACGTATAAGCGGCGGCGCTGTGGTTTTAGCCACGGCGCCGTCCTTTTTATGGCTGTTTTCACCTTTAGAATGCGGATTGACTGGCTGGCCGGGGCTCTGAGTCTGGTGTTGCTGGCAGCCCCCACACGGGCCCAACAATTGAATAACGACGGCTTTCAGCGGCGCAATGGGCAGATGCAGGTGCTGCGCAATGGGCTGCCCCGGCCCATGACCCGTGACGCGCACCTGCCCACGGGCGTCACCGTCACCAAAGACGGCTTCGTGCTGAGGCCCGACGGTCAGCGCTCTGAGCTGCGCGAAGGGCAGGGCTGCAACCTGCGCGGCCAGCCCGTGGCAGTGCTTACGGCGGCTAACGGGTTGGTGGTATTTGCCGCCCCGGCGGCGCCCGTTGTTGCGGACCGGGGCCGCGCCGGCCGGTCTCTGCTGGAAGAAATCTTCGGCGGCGGTGACGAAGACGACCGTTTTTTTAAGTTTAAAAAAAGCAGAAAACACCACGGTAAGGGCCATGGTCGCGGCCACTGGAAAGAGGAGGAGGACGACGACTAATCCTCGCCGCTGCCGGCGCCATTACCCTTTTTCTGGCCCCACGGCCGCTCACTGTTGTCTGAACGATGGTTCATAGTTTTCTCGCTTCTCCATTTACCGATCCGGCCCAGGCGGGGCAGTTCGCCGCCGTGCTCGCCGTCCTGCAAGCCGACGCGGCCACCGATTCGCTCCTGCTCGGCAACCTGGTGCTGGAGGACGGGGCCGTGCCGCTCGATGCCGTCGTGGTGCGCCCGCACGGCATCACGCTGTTGGTTTTGGTGCCCCGTAGCGGTCAGCTCAGCATTCCCGCCCTGAGCTACGGCCGGTGGCAGCTCGATGGAGTTCCCCTGACGGCGGGCGCAGATTTTGATAACCCATTCGAACAGCTGGTGACCCAGAAACTGGTCCTGCAAGCCTGGCTGCAATCCCGCTTCAGCCCGGAGCAGGCCAATCTGAGCTTTATCTCCGGAATCGTGCTCTTTGGGGGTTCCCTGGTTTTCGCGCCCGACGTAGAGGCGGCAATCAACAGCACCGTCGGCACGGGATTTCAGCTTCTGAGCGCGGTGGTCGATTTAACCCGCCGCCTGCGCCAGCTGGCCAGTCCCGAAATCGACCTGAGTCCCGCCGATCTGGCCGAATGGGCCGCGGAGCTGGCCGCTTTTTCTGCGGCGGAGCAGCCCGCCCGCCCAGTTGTGCCGCCCAACCCGGTGGCGGCCGCCGCGGGCGAAGTTGCCGCCGCTTCTATTAGTGGCAGTGCTTTGCCGGCGGCCGCCAGTAGTCCCGCCCCGGCTGCGGCAACCGGTAATTTTCTGGGGCAGAAAGTGAGGGCCATCTGGCGCTGGCTGGGCGCGGCCGACGTGCCCGACGACGATCCCGCCTACGGCTACGACCCGGCGGCCGCCCGCCGTGAAGAAAAGCAGCAGCTGGAAGAACTACGCCAGCAAATGCAGCTTGACCTCACCGGCCAGCTGCAAGCCCTGGAAGCTCGCGAAGCCGAGCGCGAACGCAGCATCGCGCAGCTCCGGGCCGAGCTGGCCCAGGCCCCCGCCGTGGCTTCGGAAGCCACGGCCCTGGTATCCCGCCTGGGCACCGAAACCCGCGAAAAAGCGGCCCTGGAAGCCGCCATGCAAGCCTCACGGACCGAGTCGGCCGCTCGTAACCAGGAGCTGGATGCCAAGATTCAGCAGCTCAGCCAACTCATTGAGCAATTGAGCGCCCAGCCGGCCAGGGTGCCGGCCCAGGTGCCGGGTGGAGTGCCGGCCGCGACCCCCGCCTTGTCGCCGGCCCCGGGCGGGCGGCCCGCGGCCCGGCCCGTCCGCCCGGGGCCGCAGTTTTGGATTTGGCTGTTGCAGGGGTGGCGCCGGCGCAGTCCGCGCGTGGCGGCTGGGGCGGCTGGGCTGGCCCTCCTCAGCCTGGGCGGGTGGGGACTGAGCCACCTGAGTGCCCAATCGCCGGTGCCGGTTCAGGAAAACGGCCGCTGGGGCTACGCGGATGCCGGCGGCAAGGTCGTGGTACCGGCGCAGTACTCAGCCGCGGGTCCCTTCCAGGCGGGGCGGGCCGTGGTGGCCAAAGACGGCGCTTACGGCTTTGTGAATGAACAGGGCCAGGAAACGGTACTGCCGGCTTACGACGCGCTGAATCCTTACGCGGGTGGTTACGCCCGCGCCCGGGTGGGCGATACCTACACCTTTATCGACGCAAAAGGCCAGGAATTCGACCACTACTATTTCAATGCGCTCGACTTCGCCGAGGGGTTTGCCGCCGTGCTCGATTATCGCGGCTGGTTCTACATCAGCGGTCCGCCCGAAGATGGAACGCCCCCCGTCTTTTTTGCCGAAGCCTATTCCTTTAGCGATGGACTGGCCCGCGTGAAGCTGGCCGACGGCTACACTTTCATCACGCCCGCTTACCTCAAAGACCCCACCAAAGGCTCCAAACCCTTCGCTCGTTACCAGCAGGCCACTGACTTTGTCGCCGGTAAAGCACACGTAACGCAGGGCGGCCGCAGCTTCGTGATCAACCGGGATGCGGAGGAAATTAAACAATAGCCCTTCGCCCGGACCAGGACTCATTGCAGCGAACCAGCTCATTGTATTGACGTGATTCCCAAATGGGTATCACAGCGACGAACTTGGCCATATTCCCGCAAAATCCTTAGCTTTCACTCCGCTTAATCAAACCGCAGTGATGGAAACCCAGACAGTGAAATACCCGGCCGTGCGAAATTATGTGGCCGGCCACCCGGTGGAGAATTTGGCCACAACCGCCACCCTGGATGTTTTCAGTCCCCTGAGCGGGGCGCTGATTTCCACCGTGCCGCTCAGCCCGGCCGCGGCCCTTGATGCGGCCGTGACGGCGGCCCTGGCGGCATTTTCGGCCTGGTCGGCCACGCCGATTAAGGAGCGGGTGCAGATTTTCTATCGCTACAAAACCCTGCTGGAGCGCGATATGAAAGCCCTCGCCGACCTGGTGCGGGAGGAAAACGGCAAGACTTTTGACGAAGCCCGGGCCGAAGTGGAAAAGGCTATCGAGCTGACGGAATTCGCCTGTTCGCTGCCGCAGCTGATCGGGGGCGAAGTGCTGGAGGTTAGCAAGGGCGTGGAAGCCCGCGCCGAGCGTAAGCCGCTGGGCGTGGTGGCCAGCATTGC
>JAYWCH010000212.1:0-3886 GCA_043780755.1 Hymenobacter sp. | reverse complement strand
GGAAAAGCGGCCAGGAGCCGCCGCAGAAACGTGGTTTTGCCCGAGGCGCTGCCACCGGTGATGCCAATAAGATACGGAGTCTGCATAGCCCGCAAAGGTAGAACGCGGCGCGTAAGAAGGAATACGGATAACCGGGCCGGAATCCGATGGGTACCGTCGAAACGGGCCGCCCGTTACTCCGCTTTGAGAAAGGCCAGTAGCCCGGCTACCGCCCGCGCCCGGTGGCTGATGAGGTTCTTCTCATCGTTGCTCATCTCGGCAAACGTGCGGCCGTCGCCCTCGGCGGGCCGGAAAACGGGATCGTAGCCGAAGCCGCCCGTGCCGTGCAGCTCCCCGGTGATGTGGCCGGTGACTTCGCCGGCAAACTCGTGCGTGGCGCCATCGGCGCGGGCCAGGGCCACCACCGTGCGGAAGCGGGCCGAGCGGTCGGTGGCGCCCGTCAGCTCCCGGAGCAGCCTGGCGACGTTGTCGGCAGCCAGGCGCTGGGGGCCGGCGTAGCGGGCCGAGTACACGCCGGGCTCGCCGTGCAGGGCCGTCACTTCCAGGCCCGTATCGTCGGCGAAGCAGTCCACGCCGTAGTGCTGGCGCACGTATTCGGCTTTCTGGCGGGCGTTGCCGGCGAGGGTGTCCTGGGTTTCGGGCAACTCCTCGTGGCAGCCGATGTCGGCCAGGCTCAGCAGGGTGAGGCCGGGGGGCAGCAGGGGGCGAATCTCGGCGAGCTTGTGCTCGTTATTGGAGGCGAAGCAGAGTTGGATTGAGGCGGACATTGGGGGGTAACAATGGCAGAATAAAGCGCTATTTGTGCAAAAATACCTAAATAGTGGCGTACTCCGGGCCCGGGGTAGGCTCGCCAACTTCCTCAGCGACACGCGCTGGCGGAGCCCGCCGCCCGGAATATATTGGGCCAATCGTTGGGTATTTCCGGGCTAATCCGTACTTTTGCAGTCCCTTCCGCAAAATCGGCAGGGTTCAACTGGTAAAACCGGCCCCCCGATATGAAAAAAGACACCCACCCAGAGTATCAGGAAATCGTGTTTCAGGACACTTCCTCGGACTTCAAATTCATCACCCGCTCCACGATGAAGCCGACCGACACCATCACGATGGAAGACGGCAAAACGTATCCGCTGGTAAAAATCGAAGTGAGCAGTGCTTCGCACCCCTTCTACACCGGCAAAAACATGTTCATTGACACGGCCGGACGCGTGGAGAAATTCCGCAGCCGCTACGCCAAGAAGGAGCAGGCCAGCGCCAACAAAGAATAGGTATCCGGGCGGGACTTCTGGTCCGCCGCCCGAGGTTAGTGAAAAAGCTCCTTCCGGATTTCCGGAAGGAGCTTTTTTTGATTAGGTGCCGGCCCGGTGGCGGTGGCTAATTTTGCGCGTCCCCTCCGCTGGCTCCCGGCCGGCCCCAATCGCTTCGCTATGCACGTTCTGCTTTTTGACGATCCGGCCATCCGGCCGCATCTGTTGCCTTTCACCTTCACCCGGCCCGTGGCAGCGCTGCGCTGCGGCATTCTCACGCTGGCCGAAAAATGGCAGCACCGCCTCGGCGTGCCGGGCGTGGGCTACCTCACCCAGCCGTATTTGCAGGCTAAGTTTCCGGCCGGCGACGTGAGCGGTCCCGCCCTGATTATCAACGGCGCGGTGTGCCCTGACGACCTGCTGACCCGGCAGGTGCTGGCCCTGACGCCCGGCCAGGCCCTGTACTGCGACGAGCTGCTGGTGGCGGCCCGCGTGGCCGACGCCAGCCAAGTGGCCGAGCTGATTCAGGACGGCCTGCCCGATGCCCGGCAGGTCACCGAGCCGGTCACGGTCATCGACCGGCCGTGGCAGCTGTTTTTGCGCAACGGCGTAGAAATCCGCCGCGACTTTGCCCTGCTCACCCACGGCCGCACCTCGCAGCCGGTGAACGACCCGCACACCATCGTGTACGGGGCCGAAAATATCTTTATTGAGGAAGGGGTGAAAATCCGCGCCGCCATTCTCAACGCCGAGGACGGTCCGATTTACCTGGGCAAGAATTCGCAGGTGCACGAGGGGGCCGTTATCAAAGGTCCGCTGGCTCTGTGCGAGGGCTCGCACATTAATTCCGGGGCCAAAATGCGCGGGGACAACACCGTGGGACCGTTTTGCAAAGTGGGCGGGGAAGTGGGCAACAGCATCCTGCTGGGCTATTCCAACAAGGGCCACGACGGCTACCTGGGCAATTCGGTCATCGGCGAGTGGTGTAACCTGGGGGCCGATACCAACACGAGCAACCTCAAAAATAACTACGCGCCCGTCAAAATCTGGAGCCACGTCGCCCACCGATTCGTGGATACGGGCCAGACTTTCTGCGGGCTGATGATGGGCGACCACAGCAAGTGCGGCATCAACACCATGTTCAATACCGGCACGGTGGTGGGCGTGGGGGCCAATATTTTCGGGGCGGGCTTTCCGCGCACGTTCATTCCCTCCTTTAGTTGGGGCGGCGCAGCGGGGTTCGAAACCTTCAAGCTGGCCAAGGCCGGCGAGGTGGCGGAGCGGGTGATGGCCCGCCGCAGCCTGCCGTACGACGCCGTGGAACAGGCGATTATGCAGACGGTATTTGACGCCACGGCCGACGGGCGGGTCTGGGAGAAGGGGAACGCATGACCTTCGCCCAGATTCCCAACCAGACCGCCGTCAAGCAGCTCCTGCGCCAGTCGGTGCAGCGGCAGCACGTGGCCCACGCCCAGCTGTTTCGGGGCCGCGAGGGCGGCGCGGCGCTGGCGCTGGCGCTGGCCTACGCCCAGTACCTGAACTGCGAAGCCCGCGCCGCCGACGCCGACGACAGCTGCGGCCACTGCCCGGCCTGCACCAAAACGGCCCGGCTGGTTCACCCCGACCTGAACTTCATCGTGCCCGTGACCACCACCAAAACGGTGACCAAGGAAGCGGTGAGCAGCAAGTTCATGTCCGAGTGGCGGGCCTTTGTCCTCGACAACCCCTACCAGGGCCTCAACGACTGGATGCAGCACCTCGGGGCGGAGAACAAGCAGGGCAACATTTCCAAGGAAGAAGCCGTGCAGATCCTGAAGCTGGTGTCGCTCAAGGCGTTCGAGGCGCGCTTCAAAATCGTGATCCTCTGGCTGCCCGAGCTCATGCACCCGGCCGCCGCCAACGCCGTGCTCAAGCTGCTGGAAGAGCCGCCGCCTGCCACGATCTTCCTACTGGTGAGCCACGCGCCCGAGCAGCTGCTGCCCACCATCATTAGCCGGGTGCAGCCGGTGGTGGTGCGCCCGTTTTCGGACGATGACATTACCCAATACCTGCACAAGCAGCACCACGTGCCCGAGGTGAAAGCCCGGCAGCTGGCCCAGCTCGCCGAGGGCAGTCTGGGCGCGGCCCTGGCCCGCCGCGACGCCCCGGCCGACCACAATTATTTCGAATTCTTCCGCGACTGGATGCGCCTCTGCTTCAACTTCGGCGGCAAGGCAGCCGAGATTCTCAAGAAAAGCGAGGAGTTCCAGAAGCTGGGTCGCGAAAACCAAAAGGAGCTGCTGAGCTACTCGCTGGGCCTTATCCGCAAGGTGCTGCTGTTCGGGATCGACCCCAAATTTGTGCCGCACCTGGCCGGCGGCGAGCAGCATTTCGTGGCCGGCTTCGCCAAATTCGTGACCCCGCGCAACGCCGATCTCCTCACCAAAGAGCTCACCGACGCCCATTACCACATCGAGCGCAACGCCAACCCGCGCATGGTGTTCGTCGATAGCTCCCTGCGCATGGGCGAGCAGCTGCGCCGGGCCTGATGCCGCGTCTTTGTGCCGAGCTTTGCGCCATGCGCCGCCACCTGTATCTGCTTTTGCTGGGAATGCTGAGTCTGGGAGCGCCGGCGGCGGCCCAAATGCCGCTGCCGACGCCCG
>JAYWCH010000211.1:0-10011 GCA_043780755.1 Hymenobacter sp. | reverse complement strand
CACAAGGGCCACGCCTACGCGCTGGTAAAACCTACCACCTACATGAACCTGAGCGGCAAAGCGGCCGCGCACTGGCTGAGCACGCTCAAAATTCCGGTCGAGCAGATGATTGTCGTCACCGATGACCTTGCTCTGCCCTTCGGAAAGCTGCGCCTGAAAGGCCAGGGCTCCCCCGGCGGGCACAACGGCCTGAAGGATATTCAGGCCACGTTGGGCAGCGATATTTACACCCGCCTGCGCTTCGGCGTGGACGCTAATTTTCCCAAGGGCCGCCAGGTTGATTACGTGCTGGACCCGTTTTCGCCCGATGAATCCATCGAGCTGCCCACCCGCATCGAAAAGGCCGCCGATGGCGTCCTGGCTTTTGGTGCGCTGGGCCTGGAGCGCGCGATGAATCTGGTAAATGTGAAATAAAGTCCGATTCCCGAGCCGTAACGAGCGGGAACCGGCCATTTCTACACCACGCCGCTGCCGTTTCGCACGGGCTGGCCGGGCTGCATGAGCGCCAGCGTGCCGTCGGCATTTTCAGCCATCAGCAACATGCCCTGGCTTTGAATTCCTTTGATTTCGCGGGGCGCGAGGTTGAGCAACACCTGCACCTGCTGCCCAATCAGGGCTGCGGGGATAAAATGCTCGGCAATACCACTCACGATGGTGCGCTGCTCGAGGCCCAGATCAATGGTGAGCTTGAGCAGCTTTTTCGTTTTCGCTACTTTCTCGGCGGCCACGATAGTGCCCACGCGCAGATCCATCTGTCCGAATTCCTCGAACGAAACATCGGGTTTGGCCGGTGCGACGGGCGTATTGGCGAGCTGATTTTCTTTTTTGGTATCGAGCAGCTTTTGCACCTGCGCCTCCACGGTGGCGTCTTCAATTTTGGCAAACAGCAACTCGGGTTCCCGCAGCTGATGACCGGCCACGAGCGCATCCGGCCGGCCGGCACTGGCCCAATTGCCGATTTCCAGGTCGAGCATCGTGGCCAGCTTTTGCGCCGACTCCGGCAGAAACGGCGCCAGCACGGGGACCAGCGAAGCCGCAATCTGCAACGCCACGTGCAGCACGGTACCGGTGCGCGCCACGTCCGTTTTAATCAGATGCCAGGGCTGGGTTTCGGCGAGGTATTTATTCCCCAAACGCGCCAGACTGATAACTTCCGCCAGCGCATCGCGGAACCGGTAGTTTTCAATCAGGTCCCCGATTTTGGCTGGGAAGGCGGCTAATTGCGCGAAAGCATCTTCGTCGATAGCCGATAATTCACCCAGCGCGGGGACTTTCCCATCGAAGAATTTGTGCGTGAGCACGGCCGCCCGGTTCACAAAATTACCGAGCGTAGCGACTAATTCATTGTTGTTGCGGGCCTGAAAATCTTTCCAGGTAAAATCATTGTCTTTATTCTCGGGGGCATTGGCGCACAGCACGTAACGGAGTACATCAGCCTGACCGGGGAAATCCTGCAAGTACTCGTGCAGCCACACCGCCCAGTTACGCGAAGTGCTGATTTTATCGCCTTCCAGATTCAAAAATTCATTCGCCGGCACATTATCCGGCAGGATAAATTCGCCGTGCGCCTTGAGCATTACCGGAAAAATAATGCAGTGGAAAACGATATTATCCTTACCAATAAAATGCACGAGTTTGGAGCCGGCATCTTTCCAGTATAATTCCCACTCGTAAGGGAAAGCTTCTTTGGTGGCGGAGATGTAGCCAATCGGCGCATCGAACCAGACGTAGAGCACTTTACCTTCGGCGCCGGGCACCGGCACGGGCACGCCCCAGTCCAGATCGCGGGTCACGGCGCGGGGCAGCAGGCCCTGGTCGATCCACGATTTGCACTGGCCGTAAACGTTGGCTTTCCAGTCGTTTTTGTGGCCTTCCACAATCCATTCGCGCAGCCAGGGCTCGTATTGATCGAGCGGTAAAAACCAGTGTTTGGTATCGCGTAAAATTGGCTGCGCGCCGCTGAGCATGCTGCGCGGATTAATTAACTCCGTCGGGCTGAGCGAAGTACCGCAGCGCTCACACTGGTCGCCGTACGCGTTTTCATTCCCGCAATTAGGACAAGTGCCCACGATGTAGCGATCAGCCAGAAATTGCTGGGCCTGCTCGTCGAAATACTGCTGCGTGGTTTGCTCGATGAATTGCCCGGCGTTATTAAGCTTGGTAAAAAAGCTACTGGAAACCTCCGCGTGCGTGGCCGAGGACGTACGCGAGTACACATCGAACGACACGTTAAAATCCCGAAAGGAATCCCGGATCAGGACGTGGTATTTATCAACTACCTGCTGCGGAGTAACGCCTTCTTTCTGGGCGCGAATGGTAATTGGAACGCCGTGCTCATCCGAACCACAGATAAACTTCACGTCCCGACCCGCCGAACGAAGGTAACGCACGTAAATATCGGCGGGCAGATAAACTCCCGCTAAATGACCGATGTGCACCGGACCATTCGCGTAGGGAAGCGCAGCCGTAACTGTGTAACGTTTAGGAAGTAGCGTCATAAAAAAACAAAAAGGGAAAAGCCCGGATCAGGCGCTTATTTTCAGGATAATTTCGAATAAATCAGCATTCGAAACGGCGGCAACTGGGGGAAATGTGACGGCCTAGACCAACAAAAGAATCATATAAAGCGTTTGGAATTTAATTCACTTTACATTTGAGTGCGACTGCTTTTTAATGCCCCGGACCCAACGCTATTCACGCTCATCCATTCACCTTCAATCAGCTAGTTTTCAGATGAAAAAACCTACTGCTTCCAACCAGACGGAAAAGCCGGCAAAACGCACGCCGGAGGAAAAAAAGGCCCGTAAATCGGCCAAAGAAACCGGCCGCGCCACCGCCGATCTGAGTGATGACCGTGCCGACAAAAAGGCCAGCCAGAAAAAGTCACTCAAGTCGGCCGCCAAGCTCCTGCAAAAGGAGCTAAACAGCCGGATGAACGAAGTAGTGACTCGCATCCGCAAAGAAACGAAGGACAAACTGAAGGAAGTGGTGAAAGAAGCCACGCGCCGCCTCGACAGCGACACGGAGCGCATGTTTGAGCAAGCCCTGCACACGATAGTGCGCCACTACGATTCCGTATCGGCCAATGTGGGGAGCAGCGAGAACGGCCAGGCCGCCAGCCAAACGCCGGTAAAAACCGCCCCCAAAGCGAGCAAGAAAGGCCAGAAGCTGAACAAAGACGGCAGTCACCGCAAAACCCGCACGCCCCGCGAGGAAGCCAGCGTTCCCGCCGCCGCCACTGTCGCCGCCGAAGCTCCCGCCGTGAAGCCCCGGGGCCGCAAGCCCGGCGCCGCGGCCGCCAAGGCGCAACCCATCGCGGCCCGCCGGGGCCGGGCGGCCACTGCGGCTGCCAGCGCCGCCCCGGCTGCCCGTCGCGGTCCCAAGCCCCGCGTGCAGGCCGCCCCGGAGGTGAACGACGTGACGAACTCGGCCGACAGCGCCAGCACCGGCGAAGTAAGCGAGTAGTTTTTCCGGTTTCCGGGTTATTCCACCGCTTAAAAGCCCGCTCCCGATTCATCGGGAGCGGGCTTTTTATTAGTGGTAGTCAGCGGTTTCAGGGGCGGCGCGAGGTGTCGGCGGGCGGGCTGTTGTTGAGGCGTTGCAGGCGGGTTTCCGGCGTTGAATTATTGGGGTCGTTGGTATTGACGTTTTCGATTCGCTTCTGGCGGTTGATGTCGGCGGCTTGCTCGCCCAGATTAACGCGGTTGGGCGTGGCGTCGGGCACGGCCGAATTGGTGCCATTGCTATTGTAAATGGCGCGGCGGTCGGCATCGGTCCGGACTTCGTTCGGAACTGCCGACGGGGCCGCCGATTCGGTGGCTTGCTCGGTGGCCGTGCAGGCCGACAGCAGCAGCGCGGCCACCAAAGCCAACAGCGGCCAGCGGGCAAAAGCGGAGGAAATAATCATTGCCAACAAAAAAACCGGCCGCCCAGCGCGGGGGTCACCCGTTCCCAACGTGGGCGGAGCGCCGGGGGTTCGCGGCGCTAGACCAGCACGGGCCGGGAGGTGCTGGGTTTGATGCCTTCCCAGAGTACCAGTCGCGCTTCCAGGCAGCGGGTGGCGACCTGCTGGCAGTCCTGCCACCGGCCGGGGTCGTCGGCGCAGAGCTCGCGCACCATCTGCCGGGCGCGGAGCGCGGGCCCGGCCTCATCCGGGTGAACGTGCCGGTCGAGGTAATAAATCAGGGTATCGAGCTGGCCCGGAAACCGGTCGCGCAGCTCGCCCACCAACTCGCGGAACAACACCGGAATCAGATCGTGCCGGCCGAAAGTGAAGGCCGCCGCCAGCGCGTGCGGCTGGCCCGAACGAATGATGCGAAAAGTAGTTTCGACGAAATAGCGCACCGTGTCCGGCGCCGGGGCGGCTACGAGCGCCTGCGCCACGGGCCGACCCGCCGCCACGGCCGCCACCAGCCGGCGAATCGGCGCGGCATCGGCCCCGCATTCATCCATGGCCCGCACGTAGAGCTCGAAGTGACTGATGGGCCGGCCCTGCGGGTCGAGATCGGATTCCTCTTCCAGGACCATTTCGTTGATCAGGTGCCGCAGCGACGCGCTGGCCGTGGGCACCCAGGGCACCTGCACGCAGGTTAGCTCACGTTGCAGGGCTTTGAGCAGGGACATGAAATCCCAGACGGCAAAAACGTGGTGTTCCATAAATCGCCGCAGGTCGGCCAGCGTTTTGAGCCGCGCGTACAAGCCGTTGTTGAGGAGCAGCCGCCGGGCCGGGGCGATTTCCTGCTCCAGGTAGTCGATGGGATCGGATACAGCTTTCATCGATGACAGAAATTGAAGGGTCAAGATTTAGCACCGCCCGCCCGGGCGGACTGGATCAGCACAACGGCACCATTGGGCGGCTAACTGCTTGTCAGCAATCTAACTATCAACGAAAAAGCCCCCCGGCGCGGATTGCCGGGGAGCTTGCATTAACGGGTTATCCTGATTTAAAGGCTGCGGACGCGCTATTTGGTCTTTTCAAACAGCATGGCATCCGAATCCATGCAGTAGCGTTGGCCAGTGGGCTTGGGACCGTCGGTGAACAGGTGGCCGAGGTGACCGCCACACTTGGCGCACACGATCTCGTCGCGGCTCATGCCCAGGCTGGTATCGGAGGTGACTTTGAGGCTGTTGGCCGTGGCCGGGGCGAAAAAGCTGGGCCAGCCGGTGCCCGACTCAAACTTGGTATCGGAGAGAAACAGCGGGTTGTGGTCGGCAGCGCAGTAGTACATGCCGACGGCGTGGTTGTCAAAATATTTATTGGCGAACGGCCGCTCGGTACCGGCTTCGCGCAGAATGAAATACTGGGCCGGCGTGAGCAGTTTACGCCATTCGGCGTCCGTCTTGCGCACCGGATACTCATCGGGCTTACCGGTAACGGTTTTGGGCTGGGGATAGGTTTTTCCGCCCACGGTACGGGCCGGCGGGGCCGTACTGGCGGCGGCTTCGCGCTTTTGCGAACAGGCCAGATTCAGGGTGAGCACGGAAACGAAAACAACGAGCAGGGAGAAACGCATGGGGGAGATGGGTTGAGTGATGCGGGGACAACATACGACGCCGGGGGGCGGTTCGGTCGGCGGACCGGCCGAAAACCGGGCGGGAACCTTCCGCGCCAGCTAACCGATTTAGAACGACACGCTTGGCCGTCGCGGGTGCGATGCGGCCGGGTATGCGGGCGCATGGCTTGTTAATACTTGACTACCACAAGGCTTTGCGCCGATTTCTCTGTACCTTTGCACCCGCAAAAACATACCATATGGCCCAGAATATTCGGAACATTGCCATCATCGCTCACGTTGACCACGGCAAGACAACCCTAGTGGATAAAATCATCCACGCATCTAAGATTTTCGACGCGCACCAGCACTTCGATGATCTCATCCTCGACAACAACGACCTGGAGCGTGAGCGGGGCATCACCATCGTTTCCAAGAACGTATCGGTTCGCTATAAAGACGTAAAGATCAACATCATCGACACTCCTGGTCACGCCGACTTCGGCGGGGAAGTGGAGCGGGTGCTGAAGCTGGCCGACGGCGTTCTGCTGCTCGTGGATGCCTTCGAAGGCGCCATGCCGCAGACCCGCTTCGTGCTCGGCAAAGCCCTCGATCTGGGCCTGAAGCCAATCGTGGTGGTGAACAAAGTGGACAAGGAAAACTGCCGGCCCGACGAGGTGTACGAGCAGGTTTTCGACCTCATGTTCAACCTCGGCGCGACTGAAGATCAGCTTGATTTCGTGACGCTGTACGGCTCCTCGAAGCAGGGCTGGATGAGCACCGACTGGAAGCACAAAACCGACGATCTGATTCCGCTGCTTGACGCGGTGGTGGCTTCCATCCCCCCCGCTCCTACCCTGGAGGGCACGCCCCAGATGCAGATCACCTCGCTCGACTACTCGTCGTTCGTGGGTCGGATCGCCATCGGCCGCGTTCACCGCGGCACGCTGACGGAAGGCGCTAACATGAGCCTGTGCAAAGCCGATGGCAGCATCAAAAAAGTAAAGATCCGCGAGCTGCACGTCTTCGAAGGCCTCGGCCGGGTGAAGGTTTCGGAAGTGAGCAGCGGCGAAATCTGCGCCGTGTCGGGCATTGAAGGCTTCGACATTGGTGATACGCTGGCCGATGCCGACAACCCCGAGCAATTGGAGCGCATCAGCATCGACGAGCCGACGATGAACATGTTGTTCACCATCAACAACTCGCCGTTCTTCGGCAAGGAAGGCAAGTTCGTGACTTCGCGTCACCTGCGCGACCGCTTGTTCAAGGAGACGGAGAAAAACCTCGCCCTGCGCGTGGAAACGACCGATAAAGAGGATACCTTCCTGGTGTTCGGGCGCGGCATTCTGCACTTGTCGGTGCTGATTGAAACCATGCGTCGCGAAGGCTACGAGCTGCAGGTGGGCCAGCCCCAGGTGCTGTTCAAGGAAGATGCCAACGGCAAGCGCCTCGAGCCAATCGAACTGCTGGTGGTGGACGTGCCCGAGGAATCGGCCGGCAAAGTGATTGAGCTGGTGAGCATGCGCAAAGGCGAAATGACCATCATGGAGCCTAAGGGCGACTTGCAGCACCTGGAATTCAACATTCCGTCGCGCGGCCTCATCGGCCTGCGTAACAACGTGCTGACTGCCACTGGTGGCGAAGCCATCATGAACCACCGCTTCGTGGACTACGAAGAGCACAAGGGGCACATTCCGGGCCGCATCGCGGGTTCGCTGATCTCGCTGGAAACCGGTCCCGGCACCGCTTACACCATCGACAAGCTGCAGGACCGGGGTTCGTTCTTCGTGGAGCCGGGTGAGGAAGTGTACGGCGGCCAGGTGATCGGCGAGCACACCCGCCCGAACGACCTGACGGTTAACATCCAGAAAGGAAAGAAGCTGACCAACATGCGCGCTTCGGGTACGGACGACAACGCTAAGATTGTTCCCAAGCGTCAGTTCTCCCTGGAAGAAGCCATGGAATACATCCAGAAGGATGAATATCTGGAAGTAACACCGAAAAGCGTGCGGATGCGCAAGATTCTGCTCGACGAGAACGAGCGTCTGCGCTACGCCAAGCAGGCTGACTAACTCCGTTGAGTTCGTCGATACGTTTTGAAAAGGGCGCGGCTTTGGTCGCGCCCTTTTTTATGGGCAGTTTTTTTCTTTTTCGAAGACGATTTTTTATGGAGCCGAATCCCCTGAATCAATTTATCCAGCTTTTTACGCTGACTGACGCCGCCGCCACCCAGCGCATCGGCGCGCGGCTGGCTTTGGTGCTAGCGGACCCGGCCGCTTACGAAACGCAGTTTGCGGAGGAACTGGCGGAGCGTGGCATCGGAGCCGGGCTGCCCGCGCAGGAGTTGCGCGATCTGGCCCTCATCGACGCGTTGCTGAGCGAAGATCTGGCCTGGGAAAGCGACTGGCAGGATACCGCGCCCGCCATCGCCGAAGGCCTGAATGAAGTACTGGCGCGCCAGCAGCAGGACCGCACGCAGCAACTCCCCGCTCTGCTGATCAGCCGCCGCGAGCCCGGCCCCGAACAGCTCGATACCGTCCAGGACGCGCTGGAAGTCCTCGGCCTGGCGCTCGTCCTCTTCACGCTCGACAGCGACGCCTACCCGCTGAGCGTGGTGGCCGATACGCAGGCGGAGGAAAGCCGCCGCCGGGCCCGGGAGCTGGGTTTTGGCCTGACGGTTTATTAGCCCTGAATCCGCTGACGGATGGCTTCGAAGGTGAGCACGGCCGTGGCCACGCTCACGTTCAGCGAGTCGATGCGGCCCAGCATGGGGATGATGACGGTTTCGTCGCAAGCAGCGCGCATTTGCGGCGTCAGGCCGTCGGCCTCGGTGCCCATGACCAGGGCCGTGGGGCCGCGAAAGTCGTACGCCGTGTACGGCCGGGCATCGGGTGCCAGGGCGGCGGCGTAAGTCCGAATGCCCTTTGCCCGCAGAAAAGCCAGGATATTCGCCACCGGCGCGGCCACCGTCGGCACCGTGAACACGCAGCCGATGCTGGCGCGAATGACGTTGGGGTTGAATAAATCGGTGCGCGGGTCGCCGATGAGCACGGCGTCGACGGGCGCGGCGTCGGCCGTGCGCAGGACGGCGCCGAGGTTGCCGGGCTTCTCCACGGCTTCGAGCACGAGAATGAGCGGGTTGGGCGGCAGGCGTAGGTCGGCCAACGTGCGGGCGGGCGTGCGCAGGACTGCCAGCAGACCATCGGAGCCTTCGCGGTAAGCTACTTTCTCAAAGACCGGCCGGGTTACTTCGAACCACTCCGGGGCCGCCGGGGAGTGGGCAAAAAGCTGGTGCAGCGCGGCAGAGCCGGGATCGCCCGCCAGCTCGGGGCAGCTATAGACCGTGGCGACGGCCACGCCCGCTTCCACGGCAATGGTGAGCTCGCGCAGGCCCTCAACCAGCGTGAGCCCCAGGGCGCGGCGCTCGGCCGACTTTTGCTGGAGACGCAGCAACTGCTTGATGCGTGGATTCTGGGGACTACTGAGGCGATCGGAAGGGGCAAGCGGCATGGCGGCGAAGATACGGGCGACCGGGCGGCGGCCCAACCCTGGCCCGGGCGACGGCGTACGGCGGGCTGTTACTTTAGCAATCGATGGCCATAAAAACAAACACCGGAAAAACAAACACCGGAATCACCGTCGGCTTTGCCCTGGCCGTGGGCATTCTCTTACTCACGGCGGCAGCCTCGTTCTGGAGCATTCGCGGCCTGAGCGTGCTGACCCAACGGGTGGAACACACTTACAAAGTGATGCAGGAGGTGGAAACAATCACCTCCGTGCTCAAAGATGCCCAGGCCGGAACGCGCGGCTACCTGCTTACCGGCGACACGGTGTACCTGCGGCCCTACAGCATGGCCACCGGCCAGCTGCCCGCCAGCCTGGCGCGCGTGCAGGCTCTGACGGCGGACAACCGCCCGCAGCAGGCCCGGCTCGATTCCCTGCGCCAGCTGGTGGAACAGGAATTCCGGATTCTGCGGCCCCTGACGGAAATCAAAACCTCCCTGAGTAAGTCGGCCATGCAGACGCTGCTCGATACCGATCGCCAGACCCTGCGTCGGGTGCGCATGCTGTATGGCCGGATCAAAAAGAATGAAACCGCCCTGCTAGCCCAGCGCAGCGCTTTGCAGGATGTTTTTGAGAAAGCCACGCCTATTGTCGTGCTCGTATCGGCCGTGCTGGCGGTGCTGATTGTGGTGTGGCTGGTGACCAAAATCGTGAAGGAGCTGGCCGATAACCGCCGCCTGCAAGATGAGCTGGCCACGGTCAATGGCGAGATCAGCCGGCGCATTACCCAGATCCGGACGCTGACCGAACAGGTGGTGCAAGGCGATTATACGGTGAAGATTACCGATTCGGCAGAGGATAACCTCGGCGGGTTGGCCACCTCCCTCAACCGCATGACCCAGACCCTGAACATCAGTTTCAGCGCCCTGGAAAAACGCAATCAGGAGCTCGACCAGTTTGCCTACGTGGCCTCGCACGATCTCAAAGCGCCCCTGCGCGGCCTCATCACCATCGT
>JAYWCH010000210.1:0-2829 GCA_043780755.1 Hymenobacter sp. | reverse complement strand
GCTGAGTGGGAGTACGCCGCCCGCGGGGGTCGTGACCTCGCTACTTACCCCTGGGGTGGCCCTTACCTGCGCAACAGCAAAGGCTGCATGCTGGCCAATTTCAAGCCCGGTCGGGGAGACTATGTTTCCGATGGGTACGCTTACACTTCCCCGGTCGGGTCCTTTTTCCCGAACGATTTTGGCCTGTACGACATGGCGGGCAACGTTTCAGAGTGGTGTGAAGACGCTTACATGGAAGCTTCCGTGCCGGTGGTGTGGGACTTGAACCCGACCAATCCGGACGACAATGAGCCTCGCAAAGTAGTGCGCGGCGGTTCGTGGAAAGACATTGCTTACTTCCTGGAAACGGGTACCCGTAATTTCGAATACCAGGATTCGGCCCGTTCTTACATCGGTTTCCGGTGCTCGATGATTCAGATTGGGATGGGTTCTAACAGCGCCCTCAACTAAGAGTCACCTTGTCACCTGATGGCGGCCGCAACTGGTATCGTCATTCCTCTCTCAACACCTTTTTCACCCACCTCTCTCAATAGTTTAAATTATCATGGCAGCTAAAGGAAGTTTTCTCTACGATACGTTGATGCCCAAAATCTACGGCCTCGGTGCGGCTGTTGTTATTGTCGGGGCTTTGTTTAAAATTGAGCACTGGGAGGGTGCCGACATCATGTTGATGGTGGGTCTGGGCACGGAAGCAGTCATTTTTGCCCTTAGTGCCTTCCAGCCGCAAAGCAAAGAGCACGACTGGTCGCTGGTCTATCCTGAGCTGAGCGAAGGCTACGACCCTTCGACGGGCAACACCGGCCTGACCAAGGATGCTTCGGCTAAAGGCCTGACCATGAAGCTGGACGACATGTTGAAGAATGCCAACGTGACGCCCGAAGCCCTCACCAGCCTGGGCCAGGGCCTGAATCGTCTGAGCACGACCACGGCACAGCTCTCGCAGCTCGGTGAGGCGACCAACGTGACCGATGAATACACCAAGAAAGTGCGCTCGGCCGCCGATTCGCTCGACAAAATCAACGTGGCCTACGGCAATACAGTGGAAGCAATCTCGGCCATGTCGAATGCTACTTCGGATGCCAAAGAGTATCACATGCAAGTCCAGAACGTGACCAAGAACCTGGGTGCTCTGAACGCGGTGTACGAAATGGAATTGCAGGATGCCAATACGCACCTCAAGTCCATGAATCAATTCTACGGTACGCTCAGCAAGGCCATGGACAACATGACCCAGGCCGGCAAAGACACCGAAAGCTTCCAGAAGCAAGTGGCCGATCTGACGGGCAACCTGACGTCGCTCAACCGCGTGTACGGCAACATGCTGAACGCTATGCGGACTCCACTACAAGCCTAACGATCAGGCGGCAAAGCAGTTAGTTCTTTATTCGAATCTAGAGGAAACAGATAATGGCAGGCGGAAAAGAAACCCCGCGGCAGAAGATGATTGGCATGATGTACCTCGTGCTAACGGCTCTTCTGGCGCTCCAGGTAAACTCAGCGATTCTGCTGAAGTTTAAGTTTATCGATGACAGCCTGCTGGGTGTCAACGACAAAAGTGCGGTGGCCGCCGACGGTACAGTGAAGAGCATTGAGGCGGCGGTGAAGAAAAACCAGAATCAGCCCCGCGACTTAGCCGTGCTGAAGCAGAGTGAGGAGATCCGGGCCAAAACCAAGGATCTTATCACCTACCTGCGCACCGTCCGGCAGCAGTTGCTGAAAGCGACGGCCAACACCGGCCCGGAAATCACCAACATGACCGGTGACGATAAGGTGGCGATGACCATGTTGGGTGGCAAGCGCAACGGTGCCGCCTACACCGGCCTGAAGCCCAAACTCAATGAGTATGCCGAGTACATCAAGCAGTTCGTGCCTGATGCCAGCCCCCTGGCGCTGGACGCCAAGGACGACAAGCGCGTGACCGAAAAGTCTCAGAAGACGAAGAACTTCGCCGAGCTGAACTTTGAGAATACGCCGGTTGTCGCCGCCCTGGCCACGATTTCGCAGAAAGAAACCGAAGTGCTGAAGTACGAAGCGGATGCTTTGCAGAAGCAATCGGAAAAAGTAGGTGCCAAAACCATTGTGTTTGATAAAATCGGCGCTTTCGCCAGCGCCGAGTCGAATACGGTGGCAGCCGGTACTAAGTACAAGGCAGAGCTGTTCCTGACGGCTTCGGCCACGAGTATTCACCCCACGATGACCCTGAATGGTTCTTCGCTGGCCGTGGGTCCCGATGGACACGGCAAAGTGGAGTTCATGGCCCGGCCGGGCAACTTCGATGCTTCCGGCAATGCCAAGGGTTCGTGGGAAGGCAAGATTCGTTTCAACCAGAACGGTCGTGACACTACGTTCACGGTGAAAACGGCTTACACCGTTACCAAGCCGGTCATGCAGATTCAGTCGGCTTCGGTGCAGGCGTTGTATTTCAAGTGCGGTAACAAACTCAGCGTAGCTGTTCCCGCGCTGGGAGCGCAGTACAAGCCGGGCTTCAGCGCTTCGGGGGCTTCGGTCATCCAGGGTTCTAAGCTGGGTGATGTGACGCTGGTTCCAAACTCCAAGGAAGTGACGCTGAATGTAAGCAGTGGTGGCAATGCCATTGGTTCGCAGACTTTCCAGGTCCGTCCTATTCCCAAGCCGGAGATTAAGTGCTTCGTTGGGGGCCGCGAGGCAAACGAGAAGCAGGGTACCCCCGGTACTGCCGTGCGCTCGATGACGCTGAAAGCAATTCCGGATGCTGGTTTCGCCACCTTCCTGCCGGATGATGCCCGCTATCGGGTGTCGCGCTACGAGGTAACGCTGGTGCGCGGCAAGCGTCCGGCCATTCCAACTAAG
>JAYWCH010000209.1:0-2625 GCA_043780755.1 Hymenobacter sp. | reverse complement strand
TTGCGGGTGTCGACGGTAGCCGTGAGGCCGGCGTACAGGGTGGTAGAGTCGGTGGCGTAGAAGTAGAGGCGCGGGCTGACGGTGGACAGCTGCACCTGGGGCAGGTCGGTGAAGCCGTCGCCGCTGACGTCGCGGGCCTGCTGGGTGCTTTGGCTGGCCAGCAGCGTGAGGCCCAGCCGGCCGCTGCGACCGGCGTAGTACGCGGTGAGATCGCGCCCGCCCTTCTGGGTCTGGTTCAGCAGCAGCTTCAGGGTGGGCGTTTCGGTGGGCGTTTTGCTGACCAGGTTAACCAGGCCGGCGATGGCGTCGCCGCCGTATAAGGCCGAGGAAGCGCCCTTGATAATTTCCACCTGGCGCAGGTCGAGCGGGGGCACCTGCACCAGGCTCAGCCCCTGCGAGAAGCCCCCGAACAGCGGGAAACCATCCTTCAGAATCTGGGTGTAGCGGCCGTCGAGGCCCTGGATGCGGAAGGCCACGCTGCCGGAGTTGGCCGAAGTAAACTGCGGCTGGATGCCGCTGGCCTCGGTGAGCAGCATGGCGATATTGGCCGGGCGCATACTGGTTTTTTCTTCCAGCTCTTCGGGGCCCAGAACTTCAATGCGAATGGGCACGTCCTCGATGCGGGAGTTGGTGCGGGTGGCTTCGACCACAACCCCGGCGAGCTCGACGCCGCCCGGCTCCAGGTCCACCACTACGGGCCTATCGTCGGGCTGGGGCAGCGTGAAGGTGCGGGCCTGGGCGCCGTAACCAAGGCTGGAAAACTGCACCAGTTGCGGGCCGGCGGGAAGGTCGGGTAGCGTGGCCCGGCCGGCCGCGTCAGTGGCGGCCCCGGTTTTGAGGGCGGCAATGGCCACGGTGACGCCGGGCAACGGGTTGCGGGTGCGGGCATCGCGTACGAGCACGCGCAGCGGGCTCTGGGCCAGGGTCGCGCCGGCGCTGCTGAGCAGCAGCACCATTAAAATAAGAAAACGCATGAAACAAGGGGAAGGACGCCGGGCGGCGTCCGGTGGAACCAGTCACGGAAGTTTCCGGCGACCGCGGGGCCCGATGAAGCTGGCCAGACGCGGCGGCGGCCGGAGCAAACGAAAACTAGGCCCCTTAGGGTGGCTGCCAGGGCGCGGCCGGCGCGCGGGCCGGCACGGCGGGCCCGGGCCGCGCGCCGAAGCGCCGCGCCAAGTACTTCGTATCCGGGCGGATCCCAAAGGTCAGGGGCAGCCCGGCCGGCACGGCAAAACCGGGACAGCAGTGGCATTGGCAGAGCGGTGAACACCAGTCGCCAACCCCGCCGGGCAGATTGCCACCTTCGCGGGGGAAGGCTTGCAGAACCGCCGATTGCGGGGGCCCGGCGCAGACTTCCACTTCGGGGCAGGCCATACCGCCAAGCACCGTAAAGTAGAAAGCAAAAAGCAGAGCGAAGACGCGCATTGGGGCAAAGGTAGAAATGCGGCCGAGGTCAACACCAAATCATGCAATTTCGCGGCCGGATTCAATACCAACCCGGGGCGGGCTCCGCTGTTCCTTTGTACCAGTACCTTTTTGCAACGTCCCTTCTGCGTCTGCTGTTGACCCAGGAGCCTTTACCTGATAGCAAGCGACCTTTACCATGTCCTCTCCCCTCCAAAGTACAGAAACGACGACCCTCGATATTGAAGGCATGACGTGCGCCTCGTGCGCCTCGGCCGTGGAAAAGTCGCTGAGCCGGGCGCCGGGCGTGCAAAGCGCGCTGGTCAACTTCGCCACCGAGCAAGCTACCGTGCACTTCCTGCCGGAGCTGGCCAGTGCGGCCACCCTGAAAGCGGCCGTGGTGAACGCCGGCTATGGCGTAACAGAACGGGCGCCGGAAACCAGTGCCGCCGACCGGCAGGCGGAAATCGACCGGCAGAAGACCGTGACTTACGGCAAGCTCAGGCGGCGCTTTCAGGTGGCCGTGGGCCTGGCCGTGGTCATCATGCCGCTGAGCATGCTCATGCTCTGGCCGGCGATGATGCAGCGCGTGAATCTGCAATGGCTGAATTATGGACTGCTGCTGCTCACGCTACCCGTACTACTATATAGCGGCCGGGAGTTTTACGTATCGGCGTGGAATGGCTTTCGGCACCGGGCGGCGAATATGGACACGCTGATTGCCGTGGGCACGGGCGCGGCGTTTTTGTACAGCCTGGCCGCGACGGTGGCGCCCGGCTTTTTCAGGCGCCACGGGCTGCTGCCGGAGGTGTACTACGACACCACGGCCACTATCATCGCCCTGATTCTACTGGGCAAGGTGCTGGAGATGAAAGCTAAAACGCAGACCTCGGCGGCCATTCGCTCGCTGATAGGCCTGCAGGCCCGGACGGCGCGGGTGGTACGGCCCGGCGGCCCGACAGTGGACGTGCCAATTGAGCAAGTGCAGCTAAGTGATATAGTCCTGGTGCGGCCCGGTGAAAAAGTAGCCACCGATGGCATAATAACCGAAGGCCGCTCGGCCGTGGACGAGGCCATGCTCACGGGCGAGAGTCTGCCGGTCGCAAAGAAGGCCGGTGATCCGGTGTTCGGGGCTACCCTTAACAAAACGGGCAGCTTCCATTTCCGGGTGACGAAGGTGGGGGCCGACACCCTGCTCTCGCAGATTGTGAAGCTGGTGGA
>JAYWCH010000208.1:0-17420 GCA_043780755.1 Hymenobacter sp. | reverse complement strand
GGCGTTGCGGCGGGCCGTGGGCTCGTATTGATGGCATTTTTCTGTTCCATTATTCCGGATTGTTTGGGTTGTTGTGTGAGGTAGTTGAATTGATTGGGTAAAGAAAAAGCAAAAAATTGGTTAGGAGCGCAGAAGGCCGTAAAATAATAATCGATAATCTCCCGCAAGGAGAACACTAAATAGTGTTTATCGAATGTCCAGCTACATCCCCAGTCATCTTAGCAAGGCAAACCTAACCAAAAAGAGTGGTCTGACCAAAGAAAACTTGTCCGGTCCCGGCCGAAAGGCCCGGCAAGCGCGGGAAAAGGGCCAAATCTCAGCCCGCGCCGGGCGGCAGGACGGGGCAGCCTTTGGCCTCTTCCCAGTACCCATCCATCTGAGCCAGGGTGAGATCGCTGAGTTGCTGCCCGGCGGCGGCGGCGGCCGTTTCCAGGTACTGGAAGCGACTGATAAATTTGCGGTTAGTGCGCTCCAGGGCTTCCTCCGGGTTGATGCCGGCAAAGCGGGCGAAGTTGACCAGCGAAAAAAGTAAGTCGCCAAATTCGTCGGCGGCCCGCTCGGCGTTCATTTTTTCGGGTTGGCCGTGGCTGTATTCGTCACCAAATTCCTCCAGCTCTTCCTGTACTTTAGCCCAAACCTGCGCGGGTTCTTCAAAGTCGAAGCCCGCTCCGCGCGCTTTCTCCTGAATGCGCATGGCTTTTACCAAGGCTGGTAAGGAAATCGGTACCCCGCCGAGCACCCCGTTGGTATGGCCCTTTTCTTTGAGCTTGAGCTGCTCCCAGTTGCGCTTGACGGTTTCTTCATCGGCCGCGACTACGTCGCCGTAGATGTGCGGATGGCGATAAATGAGCTTTTCGCACTGGGCATTGAGCACATCGGCGATATCGAACGCGCCTCTTTCGGCGGCGATGCGGGCGTAGAAAACCAAGTGGAGCATGACGTCGCCGAGCTCTTTTTGCAGGTCGGTCAGGTCGTCGCGCAGAATGGCATCGCTGATTTCGTAGGTTTCCTCAATCGTGAGGTGCCGCAGCGTTTGCAGGGTTTGTTTTTTATCCCAGGGACATTCGGCGCGGAGGCGATCGAGTACGTCGAGCAGGCGGCCGAAAGCGGCGAGCTGGACCGGCCGACGGTCGCTGGTGAGCAGAACATTAGGGGTAGGGGAGGGGTTTTCCATTGTTTCAAAGATAAATCAGCGTGCCGGCAACCGGCCGCAAATGCTTAATTTTGTCCGTTCATTAACATTACTCGTGACTCTCATAAAATCTATTTCCGGTATTCGCGGCACCATTGGTGGCCCCGTAGGCCAGGGCCTCACGCCACTCGATGTGGTGAAATATGCCGCCGCTTATGGCACTTGGGTGAAGACCCAGGCCACCGACAGCAAACTCATTATTATTGGGCGCGATGCCCGCATTTCGGGCGAGATGGTCAGTCGTCTCGTGGCCGCCACCCTGCAAGGGCTGGGACTGGATGTCTGCGACCTGGGCCTGAGTACGACGCCCACCGTGGAAATGGCCGTGCCCGCTAAACAGGCCGCCGGCGGCATTATCCTCACGGCTTCGCACAACCCCAAGCAGTGGAACGCTCTGAAGCTGCTCAACGCCCACGGCGAATTTATCTCCGAAGCCGACGGGCAGCAGGTGCTGGCGCTGGCCGAAAGCGAGGACTTTGATTTTGCGGTAGTCACCCGGCTGGGGCAGTACATCACGGACGACACCTTTCTTGAGCAGCACATTTCGGCTATTCTGGCGCTGCCGCTGGTGGACGTGGAAGCCATTCGGGCCCGTAATTTCCGGGTGGTGGTGGATGCGGTGAATTCGTCGGGCGGCATTGCGGTGCCGTTGTTGCTCACGGCCCTGGGCGTGAACACTGTGGAGCTACTCCACTGCGAGCCCACCGGCGATTTCGCCCACAACCCCGAGCCGCTGCCCGAGAACCTGCGCGACATTGCCAAGGTGCTGGAAAAAGGCGGGTTCGACCTCGGCATTGTCGTTGATCCCGACGTGGACCGCCTCGCGCTGGTAAGCGAAAACGGGGAGATGTTCGGTGAAGAATACACCCTGGTCGCCGTGGCTGATTACGTACTCAGGCAGCTCGGCGGCGGCAATACGGTGAGTAACCTGAGCAGCACCCGCGCCCTGCGCGACGTGACCGAGAAAGCTGGCGGCCACTATGCCGCCGCCGCCGTGGGTGAGGTCAACGTGGTGACGAAGATGAAGGAAACCAACGCCGTTATTGGCGGCGAAGGCAACGGCGGCATCATCTATCCCGAGCTGCACTACGGCCGCGATGCGCTGGTTGGCATTGCCCTTTTTCTCACCCACTTGGCTAAGGGCGGGCTGACCATGAGCCGTCTGCGGAATTCTTACCCGGGCTATTTTATCTCCAAAAATAAAATCGAGCTCACGGCGGAAATCGATACCGACGAAGTGCTCGCCCAGATGCAGAAGCGCTACGCCAAACAGCCCGTCAATACCATCGACGGGGTGAAAATCGAGTTCAATAAGGAATGGGTTCACCTGCGCAAATCCAACACGGAACCGATTATCCGCATCTACGCGGAATCCGATTCCAATGCGACGGCGGACTACCTGGCCCAGAAAATTATCGGCGACATCAAGGAAATCATTGCCGTCAAGGCCTAATCATTGATCAGTCGGTGGAGCGGCCGGACCCGGTACGACAAAAATCGGGTGCCCGTTGAAATTTCGAGGATTATAACTGAATAAATAACTATATTAATAATCTGGGGTTGGCGGTAGCAGTGCCGTTCAGCTGCGGGTTCTTACCTTATTTCATGGCTTCTTCTGTTTCTGTCGTCCCGGCCTTCACCTATTTCGATAATGCCGCCACCACGCCCCTCGACCCCGAGGTGCTGGAAGCCATGCTGCCCTTTCTGAGCCAGCACTACGGCAACCCGAGCAGCCTGCACGGACCGGGCCGGCAAGTACGCGCGGCCATCGAAAACGCCCGCAAGACGGTAGCGCACCTGTTGAACGCGGCCCCGGCCGAGATTTCCTTCACCAGCGGCGGGACTGAAGCCAATAACTACGCGGCTTTTGGCAGTATCCGCACGCTGGGGCTGCACCACGCTATTACCTCGCGGCTGGAGCACCACGCCGTGCTGCACCCGCTGCAGTTGCTGGCCAAAAACGGGGAAATCGAGTTGCATTATCTCGATCACGATACCCAGGGCAGGTTCGACCTGGACCAGCTGGCCGCGCTGCTGGCGGCGCAGTCCCGCACCTTCGTGAGCCTGATGCACGCTAACAATGAGATTGGCAACCTGAATGATATTACCGCCATCGGGGAAATCTGCGCCCGGTACGACGCCGTGTTTCACACCGATACGGTGCAGACCATGGGTCACTACCGGCACGATGTGCAGCAGCTGAAAAATCACTTTCTGGTGGGCTCGGCGCACAAATTCCACGGCCCGAAAGGAGTAGGATTTCTCTATACCCGCAGCGGCGTGCAGGTGAGTCCACTCATTCACGGCGGCTCGCAGGAACGCAATGTGCGCTCCGGCACCGAGAATGTGTACGGCATCGTAGGCTTGGCCAAAGCCCTGGAAATTGCCATTCGCGACCTGCCGGCGCACCAGGCGCACGTGCAGGGGTTGAAAACCCGGTTTATTGAGCGACTGCGGGCCGAGATTGCGGACGTCCAGTTTAATGGTCTTTCGGCCATTGCCGGGCAGAGTCTGTATACCGTGCTGAGCTTGAGTCTGCCGCCGTCGGCCATCACCGAAATGCTGTTATTTAACCTCGATATCAGTAAAATAGCAGCGTCGGGCGGTTCGGCCTGTACCAGCGGGGCGCAGACGGGCTCGCACGTGCTCGAAGCCCTGGGCGGCGATCTGGACCGGGCCACGGTGCGCTTTTCCATGAGCAAAATGAATACCGAAGCCGAGGTAGATTATGCCGTGGAACAGCTCGGTAAACTGTACCGGCCCCGGTAGTAAGCCGTAGCTCCGGGCGGGATGCTAGGTTAAACCGGCTATTTTCCGGCCCGTTTCGTAAGGCGGAGCTATCAAGCGGACTGCTGCTATGGCCGACATCAATATTCAACGCAAAAAATCGGCGCCCAGCCCATTGTGGTTGGTGGTGCTGGCCCTGGCATTGCTGGCCGCCGCAGCCTGGTACTTCCTGCGGCCCGACCCGGTCGAGGCGCCCGCCTCGGTTACGGCCGATGCCCCGGCGCCCTCCGACAGTGTCGATTCCGGCAGCCTGGCGCCGTCGGTCCATCCGGTGCTGCCCCCGGCCGATTCAACGGCGCCGGCTTCGGCCGCCGCTGATTACAGTCCGGCGACGCTGGCGACCCAGGCTGCCAGCGACCCCGCCGCGCCCGACTACGCCCTGAATGGCCTGCAAAAACTAACCGGTATCCTCGTGGCGCTGACCGACCGCGACGACCTGCGCGACCCCGGCACGACCGAGCAGCGTGATAATTTAACCAGCGCCACCAGCCGCCTGGGCGAACCCACGGCCAGCCTGCGGCCGGGTTTCATCGCGGCGGCGGGCCTGATCCGGGTGTTGCAGCAAAAAGCCTATCCGGCGCTGGAAGGGCCCACCAATGAGCTGGTGCGGCGGGCGGGCCAGCTTTCGGGCCGCCATCGCACGGCGGCCGAGCAGCAGCAGAATCAGCAGTTTCTCACCCAGGCTGCTGCCGCAGTGCGCGTGCTGAGCGAGCCGCCGCAGTAAACCCGAACGTTGTAAATGATGGAAAACCCCGTGCTGCGCCGCCTGCGCGAGCTGACCGATTTTGAAGTGGCCGACGGCAATCCCGACGTGCGCGGCTGGGCCGTGCGCGGGGGCGACGGCCAACGTCTGGGCGTAGTTCACGAGCTGATCGTGGAGCTTCAGGCCCTGAAAGTGCGCTACCTCGACGTGGAGCTGAACGCCCTTCTGCGCCCCAGCGACAGCTACGAAACCCATATCCTACTGCCCATCGGCGTAGCTGCGCTCGATGCCGAGGACGATAACGTATTCGTGCCCGCGCTTACCGCCGAATCGGTGCGGAAGTATCCGCCTTACACCGAAATCAACATCACCCGCGATTACGAAGAAACCATGCTGCGCGCCCTGGGCCTCGATCCGCCGGCCGCCGGTGGGTCGTTCTACGAGCGGGATTCGTACGACGCCGGCCGGTTCTACCAGCGCCCGCCGATCGGCTGACGGGGCGGGGCTTATTGCCGGGTAATCCGGCGCGTGAGGTACTGGCCGGCGGCCAGGCGCAGGGTCAGGGCGTACACGCCCGGCGGCAGGGCCGAGGCATCAACCCGCATTGTGCCGACCCCCGTAATCCTGGTCGCAACCGGTAATTTCTGCCCCAGAGCATTGTAGCAGTGAATTTCGGTGGGCAGGCTGTTGCCGCTGACGAAAATAGTCCCGGTATTCGGGTTGGGGTAAATGGTGACGGCGGCGGCCGTAGCATCGCGCGCGGCGGTGGCCGTGGCCCGACTGCTGGGCGTAACCAGCCAGATGGTGGCGTTTAGCAGGATGCGGGCGTGGTCGCCGTTGGCCTCGGCGCTCCAGCCGTTGTACAGGTTTTTACCCGGAGCGCCGGTGCCGTCATCGGGCGGGGAGGAATCGCCCAGGGCCGCCACCCGGCCCCGGCCGTAGCGGGCGTGGGCCACGATGACACCGTTGCTGCCGGTGGTGGACTGACCGGGCTGAAAGAGCACCCCGCACACGCTGATGTTGGCGCTGCGGGCGAGGGTCATGGTGGCGCCGTTGTGGTATTCCATGGCTACGGGGTTGCCCAGAGGCCCGTGCAGCAGCGAATCGGTGGGGGCCACGGCCGCCCCGACACCGCTGGTGAAGGAGAGATTGTTGAGGTCGAACGTGATGCCGAACGGATTGGCCGGGCTGGCCGAGCTCATCAGGTCGTTCCAGATATTGGGCGAATCCCAGCCATCGTTATTGCGGTCCGACTGGTTGTGATCAGAGATCATGAACAAGCCGCCCCCGCCGCGCACGTAGCTCAGAATGGCGGTTTTCTCGGCCGCCGTGTAGCGGATGTTGGGTTCGTCCACGACGTAGGCCGCGTACTTGCTCAGGTCCTGGGCATTGGTTGCGTCGAGGTAAGTGATGCGGCCGGTGTTGGGCAGGGTTTCGACCTGATAGCCGCGCTGCGCCAGCGCAATGCCCCAGGATGAGAGGGCGCCCGTCCAGTACGTTTCGGGCGTGCTGCTCGTGATGGTGCTTTGGGCGGGCGTGGGCAGGCGCTGGGCATTGTTGGCCACGTCGGCATCGATCACCCAGTCGGCATTGCCCGCCGTCTCCGCTTTGGTGGCATCAAATAAAATCCGGATCGACTGAGCCGGGGCGGCCGTCCCATTCAGCAGGCCAAGGGCCAACAGCAGCGCGTAACGAAAGAGCATCAGACGAAGGAATCAGCGGTGAGTAAAGCGCCAAAGATACTGCGTGCGGCCGGGTTTTTCCCCGGGTTAATGCATTGATAATGTTGACCTGACGGCCATAATCCGGCGGAATAGCCGCCGGGTCCGCCCGGTTAGTGCCGTCGGATCATGGCCGTCACGGCTTCCACCCACTGCGGCTCCGAGTTGAGCGAAGGCACCAGCTGCCAGTGCTCCCCGCCCGATTCCTCGAATAGCTCCTTGAATTCTTCGCCCACCTCAATCGTCGTTTCCAGGCAGTCGGCCACGAAAGCGGGACTGAAGGCCAGCACGTTTTTGATGCCGCTGGGCACGAAGTCCTTGAGGGCAAAGTCGGTGTAGGGCTTGAGCCACGGATCGCGGCCCAGGCGACTCTGGAAAGAAACAGTGTACTGCTCGGCCGTGAGGCCCAACCCGGCCGCCACCATGCGCGAGGTTTCGAAGCACTGGGCGCGGTAGCAGTAGCGGTTTTTCTCGTTGAGCGTATCGCAGCAGCTTCCGAATTTGCAGTAGTTCTGCACGCTGCCCTTGAGAATATGCCGCTCCGGAATACCGTGGAAGCTGAACACGATGTGGTCGTACTCGCGCTTCTCCATTTCACGCTTGCCCAGCGCCACAATGGTATCGACAAAGCCGGGATCACTGCCGAACGAGCTGATGAAGTTGATGCTGGGCACAATCCACCAGTCTTTCACGATGTCCATCACCTTCTCCTGCACCGAGCCCGTGCTGGCCGAAGCGTACTGCGGAAACAGCGGCAGAACGATAATCCGGTCAACGTCGGCCTCGCGCAGCTCGGCCAGCGCGCTGGCAATGCTGGGTTTCTGGTAGCGCATCCCAAAGGCGACTACGTAGTCGGGCCCGAGGTCGGCCTGCACTTTTATTTGCAGGTCGAGGCCGTGGAAGAGCAGGGGCGAGCCGCGCTCAGTCCAGAGTTGCTTGTAGATTTTGGCAGATTTTGGCGCCCGCAGCGGCACTACGATCCCCTGAAACAAGGGGTAGCGCACGGCGGCCGGAATGTCAATCACCCGGGCGTCGGTCAGAAACTCGTTGAGGTAGCGGCGCACGTCGGCCGTTTCGGGCGAGTCGGGTGTGCCGAGGTTGACGAGCAAAACGCCGATGCGGCGGCGGGGAGTATCGGAAGAAGTCATTATTACAAAGGTCGGAAGCAGCGGGGATACGACCGGCGGGGCTGAAAAGTAAGCCCGGCAAAACGCAGCCTGCCAATCAAACAGTCATTCTCCGGCATGGTTTAGCGGCCCGGCGGTCATTCCGGCGGCACTTGCTGCCGATGGGGTCCCACTTGCCGGGCCGCTGCGCCGGCCGGGGTAGCTTTTGCCCTCCAAAAGCCGTACCTTTGCGGCCCTGATTATCAAACCAATCCATCGTGAACCCCGAAACTAAACCCCACCGTGCCGGCTTTGTAAGCATCATCGGCAAGCCCAACGTGGGCAAGTCCACGCTGATGAATGCGCTGGTGGGTGAGCGGCTCAGCATCGTCACCAGCAAGGCCCAAACTACCCGTCACCGCATTCTGGGCATCCTCAACGGCGCGGATTTTCAGCTCATTTATTCCGATACGCCCGGCATTATCCAGCCCAAATACGAGCTGCACAACGCTATGATGAGCTTCGTGTACTCGTCGCTGGAAGACGCCGACGTGGTCTTGTTCGTGACCGATATCTACGAAAAGCACGACGAGGAGCCGGTCGTTGAGCGCCTGCGCAAGATGGTAGATACGCCCATTATTCTGCTGGTCAACAAGATTGATCAGGCCGATCAGGCCGAAGTCGAAGCCAAGCTGGCCTACTGGAAAGAGCAGCTCCCCAACGCCGCCGAGGTACTCCCCATCTCCGCTCTCAACGCTTTCGGCACCGACAGTGTCCTGGCCATGGTGCTCGACCGCCTGCCCATTCACCCCGAATATTATCCCAAAGACGAGCTGACCGATAAGCCCGAACGATTTTTTGCCGCCGAAATGGTCCGCGAAAAAATCTTCAAGCTGTACAAGAAAGAGATTCCTTACAGCTGCGAGGTTACCATTGAGGAGTTTAAGGAAGAGGAGGAGATTATCCGTATTCGCGGCATCATTTACGTGGAGCGCAACAGCCAGAAGGGCATCGTCATCGGGCAGGGCGGCGAGGCGCTGAAGAAAGTGGGCACCTGGGCCCGGGAAGAAATGGAGAAGTTCTTTCAGAAAAAAGTGTTCCTGGAGCTTTATGTGAAGGTGAACGAGAACTGGCGGACCGATCCCAAAGCCCTCAGCCGGTTCGGCTACCAGTAAAAGCAAAACACCCGGCTCCAGCCCGGTGCCGAAATCATTATTCATTCCGACCAAGTCCCCAGGCTGGAGCCTGGGCTCACCCTTAACTAACTCCGGGTACTGCTGAACACCGGTCGGGTCAGCAGCTGGAGCCAAACTGTATGTCAATCAAGAACACCATCGCCATCGTGGGGCGGCCCAACGTGGGCAAATCCACGCTTTTCAATCGCCTCGTGGGTCAGCGCAAGGCCATCATGGACAACGAGAGCGGCGTTACCCGCGACCGGCACTACGGCTACGGCGACTGGATCGGGAAGAACTTCACCGTGATCGACACCGGCGGCTACGTTTACGGCTCCGACGATATTTTCGAAGGCGAAATCCGCAAGCAGGTGAAGCTGGCCATGGACGAGGCCGACGTGATCCTTTTCATGGTCGATGCCGAAGACGGCCTGCACGGGCTGGATGAGGAATTTGCCGCCGTATTGCGCCCTTACATGGGCAAAAAGCCGCTCTATATTGTTGCCAACAAGGCTGATACCAACCTGCGCGCCCAGGGCGCCGGGGAGTTTTACGCCCTGGGCCTGGGCGATGGCGAAATCTTCGCCATCAGCAGCCAGAACGGCCACGGCACCGGCGAGCTGCTCGACGCCGTAGTGAGCCACTTCGACGATCCGGGCATTGAAGAGCCCGAGTCGAATATTCCGCGCATTGCGGTGGTGGGCCGCCCCAACGTGGGCAAGTCCAGCCTCGTAAACCTGCTGCTGGGCGAAGACCGCAGCATCGTGACCGAGATTGCCGGCACCACCCGCGACTCCATCTCGGCCCGCTACAATGCGTTCGGCAACGAATTTATTCTGGTGGATACCGCCGGCCTGCGCCGCAAGGCCAAGGTGAGCGAGGATATCGAGTTTTACGCCAACATGCGCAGCCTGCGCGCCCTGGAAGAGTGCGACGTCTGTATCGTGATGCTCGATGCCAGCCGGGGCATCGAAGCGCAGGATGTGAACATCATCACCCTGGCCGACAAAAACCGCAAAGGCATTGTCATTCTGGTCAATAAGTGGGATCTGGTGGAGGACAAGCAGACCAACACGGCCAAGGATTTCGAGGCGAAAATCATGGAAAAGCTGGCGCCTATTGCCTACACGCCCATCATTTTCATCTCGGTGCTCAATAAGCAGCGCGTGCACAAGGCCATCGAGACGGCCATTGAGGTGTTCCACAACAAGCGCCGTAAAATCCCGACCTCGCAGCTGAACGACATCATGCTCAAGGAGATCGAGAAGTACGGCCCGCCGGCGCTGAAAGGCAAGATGATCCGCATCAAGTACGCCACGCAGCTGCCGACTCACAACCCGGTATTTGCCTTCTTCTGCAACCTGCCGCAGTACGTGCAGGAAAACTACACGCGCTACCTCGAAAACCGGATGCGCGAGAACTTCGACTTTAAGGGCGTGCCCATCGGCATCGTTTTCCGCAAAAAATAAGTCCGGACCCCGCGCCGGGCGCCGGAAAAATTATTTTCATTAAATCTTCACAAATCTTGGCCGGGCCGGGTTACCTCGGAATGTTTTAGGTATTAAACCACGAATTTGAGGCATTGCTTCGTGCAGCTCTCGAAGGACTGATGTTTCCACACCTACCATTTACCCAAACTCAAGATGAAAAAAGTATTGTTCCTCGCCCTGGCCGCCGCCTCGTTCTCTTTCACTTCCTGCGACAGCAAGAAGGAAGACGCGCAGGAGAAAGCAGGCGAAAATGTTGAGAAAGCCGGCGAAATGAAAGCCGATGCCATGGAAAACAAAGCTGATGCCGTTCGCGACTCGGCCGATGCCAAAGGCGAAGCCATTAAGGATAACGCCGACAAAATGGATGCTCCGGCCACCGGCACCACCACTACCGGCACGGCACCCATCAAGAAGTAGTAGCTCCGGGTTTTAATCCGCCGTTACGGCATAAAAAAACCTCTCCGACCGGAGAGGTTTTTTTATGCCGTAACCAGTCAATCAGAGGTTTGGCTAAACGCCCAGCCGGCGTTGCAGCAGGGCGTCGACCACTTCGAAAAGGCGCCTCGGCTCGTAGGTGCGCCAGGGCAGGTCGTCGAGCTCGCCGCCGAAGTTTATGTAGTTGTCCACGTTGTACTGGCGCATTTCGCGCAGCACGTGCTCCTGAAAGTTCACGCCCGCAATCCAGCCATCTTCCACATCCTCAAACCACTCTTCGTAATAATCGTCGTCGGAGCCGTGGAAGTTGAAGACGTTTTCCCCCACCAGAATAAACTTGCGGATTCCTTCGTGCACGAGCACATCCACGATGTTGCGCTTGAGCTCCATGATGTCGTTTTCAATGGCATCGTTCCACTCGCCGATGAATTCGAGCACGGCCACGCCGTCGTCGTAATCGGCGAAGAGGATTTTCACCCACAGCGTTTCGGAGCCCAGGCTATCCCACTGGGGATGAATGTAGTAGCCGTAAATCGTATTGGTGTAAGCTTCCAGACTGTTCTCGGCCCCAAATAGCGGCGAACGCGGATCTTCGGCCGCCGAGTACTGGTCAATCCAGTTATAGTGAGGCTCAATAGTATGCATATAAGAAAGAGATAGAAGCGGGAGCGGGTTCGGCTTTAGAAACGCCGCCCGGCCCATTTCGTTCGGCGTGAACCGCAAGACCGTTGATGCTCAGGCGAAAGCTTACGGCTGGTTCTGCCGGGCAATCAGCGCGGCCCGCACGGAGCCGTGCTGCCGGAGCAGCTGTGCGGCTTCATCGGCGGAGATGTACAGCTCGTCCATCAGCATGCGCTCGCCGCGTGCCACCAGCTTCTGGTTGGAGAGCTGCATGTCCACCATTTTATTGCCCCGCACGTGACCCAGGCGAATAAATGTGGCGGTGGTGAGCATATTGAGCACCAGCTTCTGGGCCGTGCCGGCTTTGAGGCGGGTACTGCCCGTGATGAATTCCGGTCCGGTCACTACTTCCACCGGGAATTCGGCCGCCGTGGCTACGGCCGAGCCGGCGTTGCACACTACGCAGCCCGTGGCCAGGCCGGCGGCGCGGGCCTGGGTCAGGCCGCCCACCACGTAAGGCGTGCGGCCGGAGGCGGCAATGCCCACCAGCACGTCTCGGGCGGTGATTTGGTGGGCCTGTAAATCGAGCCAGGCTTGCTGGGCGTCGTCCTCGGCGCCTTCCACGGCCTGCCGGATGGCCGCGTCGCCGCCCGCGATGAGGCCCACGACCAGGCCCGCCGGCACGCCAAACGTGGGCGGGCACTCCGAGGCATCGACCACGCCCAGCCGCCCGCTGGTGCCCGCGCCGATGTAAAAGAGGCGCCCGCCGGCCCGCAGCCGCGCCACGATGACTTCCACCAGCTGCTCAATCTGCGGCAGCGCCTGCGCCACCGCCCGGGGCACGGTCTGGTCGAGTTGATTGAGGCCGGCCAGCAGGTCGACGGTGGAGAGGGTTTCGAGGTCGTGGTATTCGGAGGCGGCTTCGGTGGTCATCATCAGAGGAAAAAGCATTTGCTCCCCGCCGGGAGGGGCGGGCAATCAGCAACAGGAATAATTCGCGCAAGCTTACCGCAGAAGCTGGCCGATTACCGGGAAGTTATCAAATACGTTGGCCGTGTGCGGGGCATCTTTATCCAGCTCGGCCGTCAGGTCCTGGCCGGCCCAGTGTTCGTAATGGTTGCCGCGTCGCCACAGCCGCGAGCGGCTCACGTCGTAAATCCGGCCCTGGTACGCCACCCAGATCTCGTCGCGATCCTGGCCATTGCGCAAAGCCAGCTGCCCGCGGGTATACGCCGGCAAGGGTTCGCTACTGGTCGGAGATTCAGCAATCATACCGGCGGATTATCAGCTAATCATCAGAAAAAAGCCCCTGAAAAGTTAGCGCAGCAGCGCTTGCAGGCGGATCCAGCGCTGTGGCAGATCGCCTTGGGAGGCGTGCAGGTAGTCTTCGTAAGTGCAGGGCACCACGCGTTTCACGGCGTTATCGCCCATGCGTTCCACTTCCATCCACCATTTTTCGGCGCGGCGCGACTTATAGAATACCAGCTTGTCGGGGTTGCCGGGCAGCACCACAGTGTAAGTCAGGAAGCGGAAGGTGCCGAAGCCGGTTTCGGGCCGGCGGTGGTAGAAGCCTTCCACGAAGTACCAGAGCATGGTGGCCAGCGTGGCGGCGGCCAGGCCGTGGGGATCCTGGTCGGCGCGGTAGCCGTAGAGGCCGAAGGAGCTCAGCTGCTCGCTGTGGCCGGCGTACCAGCAGAGCTGGGTGGCGTCTTCGTTGCCCAGGCCGAAAGGGTTGGCGGGAAAATAGCCGGGGGCGTCCTGCCAGCGCAGGGCGGCAATGTCGACGCTCATGAAATTGGCCTGACGCACCAGGGGTTCGGCCAGACGCTTGTCGGCGCGGATTTCCCCCACGCTCATGGTTTCAAAATGCAGCTTTTCAAGCGCCACCAGCACTTCCGGCGGGGAGAGGTATTGCTGGTGGGCCAGGTGGGCCAGGCTGAAGACGAAATTAGGCTCGTGCACTAGCAGGCGGCGCAGGTGGCTTTCCTCGGGCGGAGTGCCGGGGCCGGGCTCGGCCATATCGGGCCGGGCATCCACCACGGCGAAGCTGATGGGGCGGTCCTGCGCTTCGTAGGCCAAAAACTGGCCGTAGTCGAGGTCGTGGCTGCCGCCGAGCAGCAGGGGCACGGTATTTTCCTCCAGCAGCGCCCCGATGATTTCGCGGAGCCGGTGGTAGGTATCCTCCAGCGTGAGGCCGGGGCGCAGGTTGCCCAGGTCTACAAAGCGCACATTGCCGGTACCTTTTTGCAGCTGATAGAAGCGTTGGCGAACTTCGTTGGCGCCGTGGTGGGCGGAATCGGGCGGACCGGCGGCGCTGCCCCGCCACTCGTCCAGCCCAATCAGGGCGAGGTCGGCGGTGCGCCAGTCGGGGAAGGTTTCGGTGAAGCGGGTGACGTAAGCCGCCAGCGCGGTGGGCGCGGGAGAGGCGGCAGTTAGCGTTTCCGGCAGCGGGTCAAAAAACAGGGCCAGGTTCATTGGGAGCGGAAAGGCAAGGGGCCAAAATTACGCAGGAAAAGGCTGCATTTTTCGGCTCTTTGGACAGATTTTACGGTTCGTCCGGTCGGGGTTTAGGGCCCTTACGGTGCTCCCGGACATATCTGCCCTTGTCGGGACCGAAAAAAGCTCTTTATTTAAGCAGAAATTCATCCGTTACGTTTTATCCAACCCCACCCATGGACGTTCTTCGCGCCTTCGATATCCTCCCTTACCAAGTAGCCAATTTCCCCAAAGCCGATGCCCTGGTCGCCAAAATAAACGGCCAATGGGTGCCCGGTAGCAGCCAGCAGGTGCAGGATGGGGTCAACCTCGTCAGTCTCGGCCTCGTGGCGCTGGGCTTGCAGCACGGCGATAAAGTCGCCATCATCTCGATGAACCGCCCGGAGTGGATGCTCGCCGATTTCGGCATCTCCCAGATTGGCGCCGTGAGCGTACCCATGTACCCGAGTATCACGGTCGAGGACTATAAGTACATCTTCACCGATGCCGGCGTGCGGGCCGTGTTCGTGGCCGATCAGAAGCTGTTCGATAAGGTGCGGGAAGCCATTGTCGGACTGCAGATTCCGACCGAAAATATTTTCACCTTCGATCCGGTCGATGGAGCCCGGCACTTCAGCGAGCTGCTGGAGCTGGGCAAACAAGGCCAGCTCGCCGACCTGGCGCCGCACAAAGCCGCCGTGCAGCCCGACGATCTGCTGACGCTCATCTACACCAGCGGCACCACCGGCCGCCCCAAGGGCGTGATGCTCACCCACGACAATATCCTGAGCAACTGCCGCAACTCCCAACGCTTCGTGCCCGTGAGCGGCAATGACAAGGCCCTGAGCTTCCTGCCGCTGTGCCATATTTTCGAGCGCATGGTGACGTACTTATATATGATCAATGGCGTGAGTATTTACTACGCCGAGAACATGGACGTCATCGCCGACAACCTGCGGGAAGTCAAGCCCGAAATTTTTACTACCGTTCCGCGCCTGCTGGAGAAGGTTTATGATAAAATCGTCGCCAAAGGTCACGGGCTGGAAGGCGCGAAGAAAAGCCTTTTTTTCTGGGCGCTGAATCTGGGGTTGAAGTACGACACCCAAAAGGATCAGGGCTTTATCTACAACACGCAGCTGGCGATGGCTAATAAGCTCATATTCAACAAGTGGCGGGAGGCGCTGGGCGGTAATCTGCGCTGCATCGTGTCGGGCGGCGGCGCTTTGCAGCCCCGGCTGGCGCGGGTGTTCTGGGCGGCCGGCATCCGCGTGATGGAAGGCTATGGCCTGACTGAAACCTCGCCCGTCATTGCCGTGGGCGGCTACGAGCCGGAAAATAACCTGATCGGCACCGTCGGCCCGCTCATCGACAACATGGAGGTGAAGATTGCCGCCGATGGGGAGATTCTGACCAAATCGGCCTCCGTCATGAAAGGCTATTACAACAAGCCGGAGCTGACCGCCGAAGTCTTCGATCAGGAAGGCTGGTTCCACACCGGGGATATCGGCGAGCTGATTGACGGCCGATTCCTGAAAATTACCGACCGGAAAAAGGAAATGTTCAAGACCTCGGGCGGCAAATACATTGCGCCCCAGGTGCTGGAAGGCAAGCTCAAGGAGGATCCGCTTATCGAGCAGGCCATGGTGGTCGGAGCCGACCAGAAATTTCCGTCGGCGCTCATCGTCCCGTCCTTCGCCGACCTGCAAGGCTGGTGCAAGCGCAACGGTGTTGCCGTTACTTCCAACGAGGAGCTGATCCGCAATGAGAAAATCCTGGCTCACTACGATGGGCTGGTGAAGAAATACAACCAAAGCTTCGCCCAGTGGGAGCAGGTGAAGCGCTACGTACTGCTGCCCGAACTCTGGACCGTGGAAAGCGGCGAGATGACGCCCACTATGAAGGTGAAGCGCAAGGTCATCACTGAGAACAATAAGGAGCGGATCGAAGGGCTCTACTCATAGGTCCAACGCGTAGCGCGGGCTGCTGCCCGCCGGAGCCGGCGCCGTTTGGCGGCCGGGGCACGGCGGGCGGCGGCCCGTGTTTTTTTAGCCCAACTGTTATGCAAGCCTAACAAAATATTCGTAAGTTTACCTCTCTTACAGTACGCTTATGAAACCCGAAGAAACCGTCGACTATAACATCAAAGTGGCCTGGCACGCCATTTCGCGGATGTACAACGTACAGGCGGCCCACAACGACATCACGACCAGCATTGGCTTTGTCCTGCTCAATATCAACCAGGAGAAAGGCACGCCGGCCACCAAAATCGCCCCGCTGCTGGGGCTGGAAACCCGGAGCCTGACCCGTATCCTCCGCAGTATGGAGGACAAGGGCTTGATTTATAAGCAAGCCGATTCGGTGGATAAACGCTCGGTCCGAATCTTCCTGACGCCGCTGGGCCTGGAGAAAAAAGAGATTTCGCGCCAGACCGTGCGCCACTTCAATCTGAAAATGCGGGAGAAAATCCCCCAGAGCCAGCTCGATGTTTTTTTTAAAGTAGCGGCCCAGATTACGGGCATGATTGAGGGAAAAAATCTCTTCGATAAATTCGTTTTAACTCCCTTGTCGCTGGAAACTGCGCCTGAATAAGTGCCGGTGCCCGTGTCCTTATTGCCTTCATCAACTCATTAAATTCCCACCTCATCACCCCTCAGAGGATGAAAAGAACCATTAAGAAAGTTGCCGTGCTGGGTTCCGGCGTCATGGGCTCGCGCATTGCGTGCCACTTCGCCAATATTGGAGTGCAGGTTCTGCTACTCGATATCGCTCCCAAAGAGCTGTTGCCCGAGGAGGAGAAAAAAGGGCTGCAGCTGGACGCGCCCGCCGTGAAAAACCGGCTGGTGAACGCCGCTCTGCAAGCCGCCGTCGCCTCCAATCCTTCGCCGCTCTACCGCAAGGCCGACGTCAGCCGCATCAAAACCGGCAACTTCGACGACAACCTGAAAGAAATTGCCGGCTGCGACTGGACTATTGAAGTGGTGGTGGAGCGGCTCGATATCAAAAAGAGCCTGTTTGAGCGGGTGGAGCAGTTTCGCAAGCCCGGCACGCTCATCACGAGCAACACCAGCGGCATCCCCATTCACCTGATGACGGAAGGCCGCTCCGACGATTTTCGGAAGCACTTCTGCGGCACGCACTTTTTCAACCCGCCGCGCTACCTCAAGCTGCTGGAAGTGATCCCGACGCCGGAAACCGATCCGGCCATCGTGGATTACCTGATGCACTACGGCGACTTGTTCCTGGGCAAAACCACGGTGTTGGCTCAGGATACCCCGGCGTTCATCGCCAACCGGGTGGGCGTATTCGCCATCCTGGACGTGCTGCGGATCATGAAGGAGCTGGGTTTGTCGGTGGAGGAAGTTGATAAGCTGACCGGGCCGGTAATCGGCCACGCCAAGTCGGCCACCTTCCGCACGACCGACGTGGTGGGCCTCGATACGCTCATGAACGTGGCCAACGGCCTGGCCCAGGGCCTGCCCGACGACGAAGCCAAAGCCGTATTTCAGCTGCCCGATTATCTGAAGAAGATGGGCGAGAACAAGTGGCTGGGCGACAAAACTGGTCAGGGCTTCTACAAGAAAGTGAAAGGGGAGGGCGGCAAGTCGGAAATCCAGGCCCTGGACCTGAACACGCTGGAATACAAGCCAGGCGCCAAGGTGAAATTCGCCACCCTGGAACTGACCAAGGCCATGGAAACGCTGGCTCCGCGCTTCGC
>JAYWCH010000207.1:0-2320 GCA_043780755.1 Hymenobacter sp. | reverse complement strand
TCCTCCGCCCCGGCGCTTCATATTGTTCTCGTTCACGGCGGGCTGGTGGATGCTTCCAGCTGGGCGAAAGTTATTCCGCTGCTGGAGGCCCAGGGCTATCCGGTCACGGCCGTTCAGAACCCGCTGACTTCGCTGGCTGACGACGTGGCTTCCACCCGCCGGGCGCTGGCCTTGCAGGACGGGCCCGTGCTGCTGGTGGGTCATTCCTGGGGCGGCATGGTCATCACCGAAGCCGGTAACGACCCCAAGGTGACCGGTCTGGTGTACCTGGCGGGTTTTGCGCCCGGCCCGGGCCAGTCGCTGGGTGACGTGGCGCAACAGGGCCCCGCCGCCCCCGGCGGCCAGTACTTTGTGGCTGATGCGGCGGGTTTCGTGCGCCTTACCCGTCTGGGAATGGAAGAAAACCTGACCCACGACCTGACCGCCGCCGAGGGCCGGCTCCTGTTCGCCACCCAGCACCCGCTGGCGGCTGCCACGCGGGGCGAGTGCGTGACCGCCGCCGCCTGGCAGACGCGGCCCAGCTGGTACCTCATCGCCAACGACGACCGCATGGTGAGCCCCGAGCTGCAACGCACCATGGCCCGCACCATCAACGCTACCACTCACGCGCTGCCCGGCGGCCATCTGCCCATCCTGGCCCAGCCCGAACCGGTGGCGGCCTTTATTCTCGCAGCCGCTCAGCAGCTTAGTGCCCGGTAATTCCGGGTTCAGCTTGGGAACCAGTTTGTTTATTAATGAAGCTGTTTGGAAAGTCGTTTTTTAGCACGTTTGTTATCCCTCGCTGTGCGGACGCCGGATAAGGATGACAAAATCCTTGACCTCTTGAACAACTTTATGAAGCTGTTTAGAAAGTCGAAGATTTTGTCATGCTGAGCGCTTGAAAGACCGATCCTTCTGAACGACTTCGTTGTAACAAAACAACTCAAGATAACAAACGCGTCAAAAAAACAACTTCCCAAACAGCTTCTATTTAAAAAAATAGCCCAAGCAATATGCTAGGGCTATTTTTTGAGTTTTTAGTGATGCGATTTTAGCGCAGCGTAACTCGCGCTAGTGACGATGAAGCTGTTTAGAAAGTCGAAGATTCTGTCATGCTGAGCTTGTCGAAGCATCTCCACCGCTTCGTATGAGCGGTTTAACGAAGCGGTAGAGATGCTTCGACAAGCTCAGCATGACAAACGCTCAAAAAAATAGACTTCTTAAACAGCTTCGATGTTTAAGATCACTCTTTCCTACGCGGTTAATCCCGGTAATTGAGCGCGGGGTTGCGGTCGCCCAGCAGGGGTTTGTACACGTAGGGGCCCACTTGCTGCTTGAGCTCCGCTTTGGCTTTGGCTAATAGGGGCGCGTCGGCGAAGAGGTCGATGGCGGTGAGGGCCATGGTTTTGGCGGCCACCATGAGGCCCTTGGTGCCGACTTCGGTGCCGCTGCACGCCACGGCCTGCCAGCTGTGGGCGGGCGTGCCGGGAATCCAGGTGGCGGCTTCCAGGCCCACGGTGGGGACCACGTAGCTCACGTCGCCCACGTCAGTGCTGCCGCCGCCGTCGCGGATGGTGAAGGGCGACACCGCGGCGGCCGTGGCTACGGCCGGCACCGCGAAGCCCAGGGAGCTTTGAATCTGCTGCCCGAAAGCCATTTCCTGGGGCGTGTAGCGCACGCCGCCCACCTGGTCGAGGTTGCGTTGCAGGGCGCGGCCCAGGGTTTCGTTGAGCAGCAGGTCGTGGGTGCCGCCGATGATCTCGTAATCCATCGTGGTGCCGGTACCCAGGGCGGCTCCTTCGGCGGCTTTCACGACCCGCGCAAAGATGTCCTTCACGTCTGCCCGGTTGGGGTGGCGGACGTAGTAGTACACCTCGGCAAAGTCGGGGACCACGTTGGGCGCTTTGCCGCCGTTGGTGATGATGTAGTGAATCCGGGTTTCCTGGGGCACGTGCTCGCGCATCATGTTCACCATGTTGTCCATGGCCTCCACGGCGTCGAGGGCGCTGCGGCCGCGCTCGGGCGACATGGCGGCGTGCGAGGCGATACCGTGAAAGCGGAATTTGGCCGAGCTGTTGGCCAGGTACTTATTCATCATCACCCGGTTTTCATTGCCCGGATGCCAGTGCACCACGGCATCGACATCGGCAAAAAGACCGCTGCGCACCAAGTACACTTTGCCGCTGCCGCCTTCCTCGGCGGGCGTGCCATAGACCCGCACCGTACCCTTGAGCTTGCCTTCCTGCATGAGCTTTTTGACTTCGATGCCGGCCGCGACGCTGGCCGTCCCGAACAGATTATGGCCGCAGCCGTGGCCCGCCGCCTGTCCGGCAATGGGCGT
>JAYWCH010000206.1:0-4587 GCA_043780755.1 Hymenobacter sp. | reverse complement strand
CCTCGCCACGCGTTACGAAAAAACCGTTGTGTCCTTCTTAGCTTTCTGGCACGTGGCCGCCGCACTTGATTGGCTGCGCTGATTGTCCTCACGCTCTAGTCGCGTTGGGTAGCGAGGTGCTGGTCGTTGGCCGCGACAAGAGCATCGCCGAGAGTCATCTGAAAAGGGTCAAGAAGGTGGGGCCCGCCAGCTACGCCGGTGGTCCCCCTTTCTGGCCCCAGTTTTAGCTTCCCCGCGGCCCCCAATTGGTGGGGGCCGGCAAGGTGTGCCTTTCTGGACCTAATCAAGTGCAGTCAGCGGGCATTGGCCCGCCTCAGTTTCGGGCCACTGAACGGCTACCCGTTTGACTTTTGTACCAAAATTTTAACCAAGGCCACGAATCGCCGGGCCGGCACCGGATTTGTCGCCGACTCAACGAAGCTAATGGCAGCGCGCTCGCCGTAGCGCTGGCGCGCAGAGCAATCCATAAGGGAAGCACCATTATGCTCCACAAACGTTTGGAGAATAGTGGTTAGGCGGGTCCAAGACTTCCATTTGCGCTGTTTCTTGACCACTCGCGGGTCGTCCAGGCCGATTATTTTCCCAACGGCCCGCCCGGCGTTGCCGTGCCAGATTCACAATAGTTTTTTCCTACTGACTGATGCAAACTCCGTCCCCGGCTGTTGCGGCAAAAATTAGTGAAGTTGCTTCGGCCTATTACCGCCAGATAGAGCTATTTGCGCCCCAGGAGCGGGATCTGATTGACTGGTTTATTCAGCTTTCTAAAGACGAAAAAACCAACGCAGCGGCAGTAAGGCCCGATAGCTGGCCCGCGCTAACGGAGTTCAAGCGGTATTATTTGGAGCAAAAGGGCCATTTAATGGCCGACTACCTGGCTGCCCACCTAACGGCAAAAGAATTGTCCTGGTGGACTGATGATGCAGCATGAGGTGGACTGAGGTAGCCTGGTTAATCAGCAGAGAGCGGGGTGATATTGTTAAGCTGTTACTGATGAAGCTGACAGAGTTGACCCTGGTTAGAAGTTGGGTCCAGAAGTCGCCTTTGACGCGCAGCAAGCGCTGTGCAGGTCCTTGCTGCACGCCAAAGATCTGGAGCAGCAGTGGGAAAGCCCTCAGCAGCAGGTCGGGCTGGTGAAGCCCCGCGAGCAGCGGTTCCAGGGCGAGTAAGTAAGCCAAACCAGTTCAGCCCCCGCTCAAACGTGCGGACCCCGAGCAGTCGACCAGATGTTCCCGGGGCGCCCTCCAATATGCCGGATCGGTGAATTCGGCCAGCACGGACGGAGACGCCCGTTGGTCGTACGCGACGTAAAAGGAGACGAAGTGCGGCTGCTCTCCGAAGCGAGCGAGCCGGTACCCCGGCAGAATACGTCATTCTGGCTTCAAACTAAGTCCGTCAGCTGGCCAGCGTGATTGGATCACCGCACGCATTCACCACTTTCTCTGGCCCGACGCCCTCACCTCCGGTCTCCTCAATGAGTGCGCAGGACCTGGGGGCGCAATAAATACGGAGCGTCGCCCGGCCGACGGGGCCAAGAGGATGAAACCGGGGGCGCAGTAGTGGGCCGGGATAGGCCGGGCGGAGAAAATAGTCGGCGCTGGACGCCGCCTGATGACCCGTTTTCGGGGATTTATAAGAAATCATCAGAACGATACGAATATAATATATAAAGTTTTGTGTATTACACTCTACTTAATAGTAGATAAAATAATACGTAAGTATATTTGTAATGCTTACTAAATATCGAATTATTAATACATACCAATTACATATTCTGAACCGAGAGTGGCGAGCTTACTCCAAGTTGGTTGGGGGATCGAGCGCCGGCTCAGCCGGGCAGGGGGTGTTAGCCGCATCCTGCGCGACCGCGGCATTGAGCCACCACCACGCGGCCGTCATTCCGACCCGTTCTCGCTCCAGCGGGCCGGGCATTTGTTGTAACGTGTTTATACGTATACCGAGCCCGTCGCCATGTGGGGAGAAGCCGGCTCCAGGGCGGGAAAATAGCCGCCGACGCCCGGTCCAGTTTACCCGGTCTACCACCCCCGGGAGCCAACATTGAAAAAAGTGACGGGTTCAAAACTAAGACAGAGCAAGCTTAACATTAGATTCTTTATATCTTCTTCATAACAAGAATTTTAATTGAATAATTAGAGCTGAATCGGACCTTATATTTGTCAGTATTGTCGTCCGCTGCCTTTTAGTTTTAGTCTGTTTTACCCCTTGCTATCTGGTGGGGGAGGGGGCCGGTTTCGCCGCCCGATTTGCTGTCATTCTATACAAATATCTAACATGATAAACACGTACACTCTTCGCACCCGTCCGGTTAAAATGGCGCGTACCCTCCTGGCCAGTGTCTGGCTGGCCCTGCTGCCGCTGCTAGTCCTGGCCCAGACGCCGCTGCTCACGGCAGTGAGTCCGTTTATCGGGCAACCGGGTACGGTGGTGACGCTGACGGGCACGGGGCTGGTGGGCACGAGCAGCACAGCTTTGCCAGCAGCGCCGGGGTGAAGACCGTCACCAGCGGCTTCACGGTCAACGGGGCGGGCACAAGCATCAAGGGCGTGTCACGGGCGTGGTGGTGCCGGCCGGGGCGCAGAGCGGCCCGCTGACGGCCACCACGGCGGTCGGCACGAGTCTGGTGGGGACGGCGCTGTTTGCCCGGGCCAAGGTCCTGGCGGGGGACGATGCCCACACGGTATCGGTGCGGGCTGATGGCACCTGGGGCTTGAACACCAACGGCCAGTTGGGCAACGGCACGATGACTAAGAGCACCACCCCGGTGCAGGTGGGCACGGGTACGAGCTGGGCCATCGCGGCGGCAGGTAACTATCACACGATGGCGGTGCGGGCCGACGGGACACTTTGGACCTGGGGCTTGAACACCGCTGGCCAGCTGGGCGACAGCACAACCACGAAACAGCTCACCCCAGTGATGATCTACAGCCCGACGGCGGTGACGCTGGTGAGCTTCTCACCCACCAGCGCGGCGGTGGGCAGCACGGTCGTGGTGACAGCCGTGGGCCAGACTTTTTTGATTCATTTCCCGACTGCTCAGGTTCAGTCAGGTATTCACTCGCATCCACGTACTGGCGGCTTTCCGCTTGCGAAAGCACTAGTACACCCTACCCTAGGGCGATACATTACCCGACCAACTCCGCGATACCCACCCGTAACTTAAGGACGTTCAAAATGGCGTTGACAACCTGCTGCAGCTACTATTTACCCCGGTGATGCACCACGAGAAACGGCTCCAGACCCTGCTAGTCCCGCGCGGACAAATCTGAACTATACCGCTTTTAAGTGCTTTTTTTTATTACTAGACTAATCAAACAAACCTAATTCAACCAGTTCCTTGTATGAAACCACTTTATCCCACTAAGTCACGGTACTTTATTGTACCATGCCTAATTTTAGGTCTAGTTCTAGCCAGTCAGGCTGTAAAGGCCCAGACCGGCGTCGGCACCCCTAGCCCCCGTTCCATGCTCGACGTGAACGGGGCTATCTCCGTGGCCGAAACCACTGCGGCGGTGACCAGCAACGCCGCCACCATCCCCACTGGTTTTAGCCTGGTGCGCCTCACGGGCTCGGCTACGGCGGCCGTGGCCCTCACCGCCGCCAGCTCGCCCGCGCCGGTGCCCGGCCAGCTGCTGACGATTTACAATACCACCACCTTCCCCGCCACCTTCGGCGGGCAGACCATCGCGGCCGGGCAATCCCTGAGCCTGGTGTACAGCAGCACCGCCTGGCAAGGCACCGCCGGCGGCGGCAACACCCCCACCACCGCCAGCAATGGCCTGGTTAAAACGGGCAACAACATCACACTGGGCGGTCCGCTGACCGGCGCGACTACCATCGCCCAGGCCGGCAACAACTTCAGCCTGACCGGCGGCAGCGTGGGCATCGGCACGAGTGCACCGAGTGCAAACCTGGACGTAGTGGGCACGGTGCGCCTGGAAGGGCTGAACGTGGCCGGGGGAGTGGTGACCACCGCCGCGAGCGGTAACCTGAGCAGCGTGGCCAATAGCACCCTCAACCCAACCACGACGGCCAGCAATGGCCTGGTTAAGACAGGTAACAACATCACGCTGGGCGGTCCGCTGACCGGCGCGACCACCATCGCCCAGGCCGGCAACAACTTCAGCCTGACCGGCGGCTACGTCGGCATCGGCACCACGGCGCCGAATGCCCCGTTACAGTTTGCCAATACATTGGCCAGCCGCAAGCTGGTCTTGTACGAAACAGCCACCAACGACAACCAGGTGTATGGGTTGGGGGTTAACGGTGGGGTGCTGCGCTACCAGGTAGACGCAACAACTGCGAACCACGTCTTTTACGCGGGCACGGGCGCGACGACTTCGAATGAGCTGATGCGCATTCAAGGCAACGGCAACGTGGGCATCGGCACCAACGCCCCGGGCACGAACCTGGAAGTGGCCGCCGCCGCGGCCTCCGCCAGCACCACCGGCACTACTTCGCAGATGCGCCTGAGCCGACCGACCGTCCCGGGCGTAAAGTATGCCAATAGCTTCGACCTGGCCCTGGGCTCCTACGCCACGGGCACCAACAGCCAGAGCCAACTTGACTTCC
>JAYWCH010000205.1:0-3079 GCA_043780755.1 Hymenobacter sp. | reverse complement strand
GTTATCCGAGAATAAAGCAAAAAACAGACCCTGCTTACGGTTTAGCGGCGCATGGTTTTTTCAATCTGATCCCACATATCAGGCGTGAGTAATTCAAGCTTGTTGAATTCGCCGGCTCCGTTGAGCCACTCGCCGCCGTCGATGGTTACGACTTCGCCGTTGACGTAGGCGGAAAAATCCGACACCAGGTAAGCGGCCAGGTTGGCGAGCTCCTGATACTGGCCCACGCGCTTGAGCGGCACGCTGGCGGCGGGGTCGAGCTTGCTGGCGAGTGGCTCGGGAAACAGCCGGCTCCAGGCGCCTTCGGTAGGAAAAGGGCCGGGGGCGATGGCGTTGGAACGGATGCCGTATTTAGCCCATTCCACGGCCAGGGAGCGGGTAATGGCCAGTACGCCGGCTTTAGCCGCCGCCGAAGGCACTACGTAGGCCGAGCCTACGGAGGCGTACGTCGTAACAATGTTGAGGATGGTACCGGGCTTTTTATCGGCAATCCAGCGCTTGCCCACGGCCAGCGTACAATTGTAGGAACCCCGTAGCACGATGTCAACGATGACATCGAACGCCTTGTGCGAGAGGCGCTCGGTGGGACTAATAAAATTACCAGCCGCGTTGTTGAGCAGAACATCCACCCCGCCGAATTCCTCAATGGTGCGTTCCAGCATGGCTTCTACTTCGCCATATTTGCGGACGTCGCAGGCGATGGCGAGCACTTTACCGCCAGTTTGCGCCCGCAAATCCTCGGCCGTTTTTTCCAGAACCTCCAGCTTGCGGCTGGTGATGGTGACGTTGGCGCCCAATTCCAGGAAATAAGTAGTCATGGCCCGGCCGAGACCCGTGCCGCCGCCGGTTACGATAATGGTTTTGCCGGCCAGCGCGTTATCGCGCAGCATGGGCTGGGTGTAGGGAGAGTTCATGCGAAAGCAAGGGTAAAAGGTGGAAGTACGGGTCGATCCGTCGCCCGAAGGTACAAGGCTGCTGGTGCGAATGTTAGCCCGGCCCGGCCACAGGATCGGATAAAAATTTATGTTATTTGATATAGTATTTAACAAATATATTGCATCTTCGTGCCGATCAGGTCTCAACTGTGTTAATGTAAAATGAGTAATTCTACTGCCGGGGGCTCCACGGGCGCAGCTTCGGGAGCGGGATCCCCAACGGTCCTGGTGCTGGGTTGCGGGTGGCTGGGCATGGCCCTGGCCCAGTCGCTGGTGGCGGCGGGCCACCGCGTGCTGGGGACGACCACCTCGCCCGAACAGCTGCCGATCATGGCCGCGGCGGGCATTGAGCCCCACTTGTTCCAGCTCGGATCCGACTTCAATGCCAATGCCGAAGAGTTGCTGCAGCGCCTGTTGCGCGCCGCCGACGTGCTGGTGCTCAACGTTCCACCCCGGGCGTCCGCCAACGGCGCCTACCCCAACCTGCTGCGCCCGGTGCACCGGGCGGTGGCCACGGCCGGCATCCGGCACGTGCTGTTCGTCAGCTCCACCGGCGTGTATCCCAACGAGCCGCTGGTGATGCGCGAAGCTGCCGCCATGAGTACCCGCGATGCGGCGTCGGACGTGCTGCGGGCCGAAGGTCATTTCGTGCCCCGCTACGGGCAGTGGAAAAGCACAGTCGTGCGACTGGGCGGCCTCATCGGGCCAGGCCGCCCGCCCGGCCGCTTCCTGGCCGGGCGCCGCGACCTGGTGCAGGGCAACGCGCCCGTCAACCTGGTGCACCTGACCGATGTGGTGGGCGTTCTTTCGGCCATCATTCAACACGGCGCGTGGGGACATACTTTCAATGTGTGCGCGGCGCAGCATCCGTTGCGGCGGGATTTTTATTCCGCCGCCGCGCACTATTTAGAGTTGGAATCACCCACGTTCAAAGACGAGGTTGGCGTGAGTGGTAAAACGATCGACAGCAGCCTGGTACGCAGCATTGTGCCCTATAAATTTCAGCACGATGACGTGTTGGCGGCCTTGCCACACTGCTAAGTTCCGGCTCCTCCCCCCGCCCCCGCCCGTACCTTTGCCACGTGAATATTGATGCAGCCCAACCCCTCGTGGCCGTGCTTGGCGGTGGCGCGGCCGGCTTTTTCGGCGCCATTGCCTGCGCTGAGGCCAACCCCGCAATCCAGGTTATTTTACTGGAGAAAACCGGCAAGCTGCTGAGCAAAGTCCGCGTATCAGGCGGCGGGCGCTGCAACGTGACCCACGCCTGCGACACGCCGGCCCAGTTGGTGGCGCATTATCCGCGGGGGAATAAGCAGCTCAAGGCCGCTTTCCAGCAATTCGGGGTGGCGGAAACCATTGCCTGGTTTGCCAAACGGGGCGTACCGCTGAAGACCGAAGCCGACGGCCGGATGTTCCCCACCACCGATTCGAGCGAAACCATCGCCCACGCCCTGGAAGACGCCGCCCGCCAGGCCGGCGTCCGCATCCTGACCAATACCAGCGTCGAGGAGATTCAGCCGCTGCCCGGCGGCGGCTTTCGGCTGGAGCTGAGTGGCAGCGGCGCCCGAACCGGCGCCCCGCTGACGGTAGCCCGCCTGCTCATCGCCACCGGCGGCAATCCCAAAAGTGCTAATTACGACTGGCTGCGCGCCTTGGGCCACACCGTGGCCGAGCCGGTGCCCTCACTTTTTACCTTCAACGTGCCCCAATCGCCCCTCAGCGAGCTGATGGGCGTGAGCGTTCCCCAGGCCCGCGTAGTGCTGGCCGGCGAAAAGCTCCAGTACGAAGGCCCGCTGCTAATCACGCACTGGGGCGTGAGCGGGCCGGCCGTGCTCAAACTCTCGGCCTGGGGCGCCCGGCGGCTCAGCGAGCTGGGTTACGCAGGCACGGCCCTAATCAACTGGATTCCAAACCATACCGAGGCCACCTTGCGGCCCTGGCTGCAGAAATTCCGGCAGGAAAACGGGAAGAAAACTGTGGCCGCGAACCCGCAGTTCGGCCTGCCCCAGCGCCTGTGGCGCAACCTGACCGAGCAAGCCGGAATAGGGGCGGAGATGCGCTGGAGCGATTTACCCGCCAAAGCCCAGAACCGCCTGCTGGAATTGCTGCTGCGCACCGCCCTGGCCGTGCGCGGCAAAACCACT
>JAYWCH010000204.1:0-1886 GCA_043780755.1 Hymenobacter sp. | reverse complement strand
CGGCGAGTGCTACGAGAAGCTGCGCGACTGGGAGCAGGCCCGCCGCTACTACCGCCTGGCTCTGGAGCTGAACCCCGCGATGGACGAAGCCTGGTTCGGCCAGGGCGTGGTGTTGCAGGAGCAGGAGCGCTGGTTCGAGGCGCTGCACTTTTTCCGCAAGGCCACCGAGCTCTACGACGAGAGCGGCGAGTACTGGGCGGCGCTGGGCGCGGCCGAAAATCACGTGGGCAACGTGGTCAGCGCCATTGAAGCCTACGAGAAGGCGACGGAAGTAGCTCCCGAGGAAGCTCAGGGCTGGATCAACTGGAGCGCCATTCTCTACGAGCAGGGCAACTTCAGCGAGGCCGTGGACCTGGTGCGCCACGCCGTGGACCTGCACCCCACCGAAGCGCATTTTCACTACATGCTCTGCGCCTACCTGCTGGCCGATGGCCGGATGCGTGAAGCCTACAACACGCTGGAAACGGCGCTTTCGCTCAATTATGAGCAGCACATCCTGTTGTTCGACTACTTCCCCGAGCTGCGCGAGCAGCCCGGCCTGAAAAAGCTGATCGAGCAATTCCGGAAGTAGGACGGCGGCTGAGGCGCTGCGTGGCGGGCGTTTCTTGCAGATGAAGAAGCTGGTTTAAGTGATTGTATAAGATTAAACGAGGTGTTCGGTCGTCATGCTCATCTCGTGTCATGCTGAGCTTGTGTCATGCTCATCTCGAACCGAACCGTCATGCTCATCTGGCGTCCGCTTGTCGAAGCATCTCTACCGCTTCGTCTGATCCGCTGCAACGATGCGGTAGAGATGCTTCGCTGCGCTCTGCATGACGGACAGGTTTGTTGCAGACTCGACGGTCAAGTCAATTTCAGATGAAATATAATTGCTGCCCGTCGCGTTGACGGGCAGCTTTTTTTTGGCCGGTGGCGCCGGCGCCCTGTGCTATTCTTTCTTACTTTTACTACGGTCCGTCTTTGCGGCGGGCTGATTTTTATCCTTCCTGGTGGCGTCAACCTTTCGCCATTAAATCCTTACCACACTACCTGTCAGATAATGAATTACGAACTTTCCCAACTCCCCGAGCGGGCGGCCAAGCCGCGCGAGCAGGGCTACACCATGGTCATGGATAAGGGCCTGAGCCTGCGCGAAGTGGAGGACTTCCTCGAAGTGGGCGGCGCCTGTACCGACATCGTGAAGCTGGGCTGGGCCACCTCCTACGTGGTGCCCAACCTGAAGCGCAAGCTCGAAATCTACCGCGCCGCCGGCGTGCCGGTGTACTTCGGCGGGACGCTGTTTGAAGCCTTTATTATCCGCAATCAGTTTGATGACTACCGGCGGCTGCTCGATACCTACGGCCTGGAGTACGCCGAGGTGTCGGACGGCAGCATCGACCTCGATCACGACCGCAAGTGCGAGTACATCCGCGAGCTGAGCAAATCGGTGCGGGTGCTGAGCGAGGTGGGCTCGAAAGACGCTGAAAAGATCATCCCACCCTACAAATGGATCTCGCAGATGGAAACCGAGCTGGCGGCCGGCGCCATCAAAGTTATCGGGGAAGCCCGGGAGGGCGGCAACGTGGGCCTGTTCCGCAGTACCGGCGAGGTGCGCTCGGGACTGGTGGAGGAGATTCTGACCAAGATCCCATCGGAGAAAATTCTCTGGGAAGCGCCGCAGAAGGCGCAGCAGGTCTGGTTTATCAAGCTGCTGGGGGCCAATGTGAACCTGGGTAACATTGCACCCAACGAGGTAGTCAGCCTCGAAACCATCCGCCTGGGCCTGCGCGGCGATACGTTCTCCCACTTCCTCGACATGGACGCGGTGGATCCCATGTTTTACCCCGCCGCCAAAACCGGTAAGCCCGGCACCTCCATGCCCCGCGGCTAAACCCAACCCGGAACAA
>JAYWCH010000203.1:0-2091 GCA_043780755.1 Hymenobacter sp. | reverse complement strand
CGTCGCGCCCCAGCGCAGCTTCACCAGCGCCGACTGCCCGCCAATGGGATTGGCCGAGCCGTGCAGGAGCTGCGCGGCCACCACCCCGCCGGCCAGATCCCGGTAGATGCCCACGTCCTCATTATCCACCACGTCGCCGACGCGGACCTCGCTGGTGACAGCCTGCGTACCTTCGTTCACGCCCCCGGCAATGGCCAGGTGCGAGTGCTCGTCGATAATGCCGGGCGCGAGGTGCTTGCCGGTGCCATCGATGCTGCGCCCGCCCTTGGGCACGGGGAGGTTCTTACCAATTTTGGCGATTTTACCGTTTTCCAGCACCACGTCGGTGTTTTCCAGCTTGCCGGCGGCGTCGCTGGTCCACACCGTGGCATTGCGAATGAGGGTGGCCTGTTGGTCCGGCATGGCGGCCCGGCCGTAGGCGGCGAACGGAAAGATGACGTTGCCCAGCGTCGGCAGCGTCGGTGTTTTGGCCGAGTCGCGCCGGGCGGCCCGGCTGGCTTCATCCTGCCGAGCGGCGCGCCATTTCACCGGCGTGCCATCAGCCAGCAGGCCGTCACCCTGAAATACCCGCCCCTCCTGGGTGTAATAGCCGCTGAGGCGCACGGAACCCGCCGGCGGGGCTGACTCGGCGCCGGGGCGCTGTTTTGCCTTGCTCCGGACCTTGTCTTTGGGGTTGAAAACGATGGTGGCCAGCTCGGTGGTCACGCTCAGGTTGCCTTTCAGGGTGTCGCCGGGGGTGGGCACGAGTTGCAGCTCCGGCGCTTCGGGCTTGCCCTGAATGAGCAGCCGGCCCTCGGGCTGCTGGCCGATTTTTAGGCTGTACACGCCCCGGTAGTCGGCCGGTACGGTGCTGAGCTGATAGCGCTCGCCCTGCACCCAGTTATCGAGTAAGATATTGTCATCGGCCAGCAAATGGGCCGAGCAGACGATAAAATTCGCCGCCATGCCGGGCCGCAGGGCGCCGATCTGGTTCTGGGCGCGCAGCAGCCGGGCGGGCGTTTCGGTGAGGGCGCGCAGGGCGGCGGTTTCGCTCAGGCCGTACTGCGCGGCTTTGCGCAGGTTGGGCAAAAACTTCTTTTTATCCTTGAGATCGGCCGCCGTGAGTGCGAAGGGTACCCCCGCCTGACTGAGCCGGGCGGCGTTGGCGGGCGCCAACTCCCAATGCTTGAGGTCTTCGAGCGGAATGCGCAGGGCGTCGTACACGTCCTCTACATTGTAGGCATCGGGAAAATTGAGGGCCAGCAAGAACGTGGCCCCGGTGGCTTTCAGGTCGTTAAGGCGCTGATATTCATCGCCCCGGCCTTTGATGATGTACTGCTGGCCGGCCTCGTCGCCCACCTTATCCGCCCGCAGGGCCGAGAGCTTGTCCTCGACCTGAAAAATGGCCGGCAGCGTCCGTTGCTGCGTCAGCGCCTGCAGCGAGAGGTTCTGCTCGCGGCCGGGGTTGCGCTGGTTCCACTGCGCGTCGAGGTAGGTCTGGCGCAGCAGGGCAATGCTGCCCATCAGCGAGCCGGGGTAGTCCTGCGTGCTCGTGCCTTTGTCGAATGAGAGGCCCGAGGCCGCCTTTTCCAGCAGGATCACCTCGTTTTCTTTGCGGTTGGTATTGAGGCTGACCAGCGCCGCCGTGCCGCGCATGATGCCATCGGCCGGCTGCGTGAGCACCGCCCCGAAGCCCAGCGCCCGGTATTGCCCGGCCTGCTCATCGTTGATTTTGAAGAGCTCGGCCGCGTTTACTTCGGGATGAATGGCCTGGTTCCAGGAGTAGGCACCGGTTTTCTGACTGTCGAACTGCGGGCCGGCGGCGCGGCGTCCGCGCGGCGCGGCCGGTTTCCGCTCGGGCACGCCGTAGCTGGTGTACAGGTCCACAAAACCGGGGTAGATGAACTTGCCGCGCAGATCCTGCACCACCGCGCCGGCCGGAATTTTCACCGCCGCCGCCGGCCCCGCCGCCACCACTTTCCCGTCCTGGATAACCAGCGTAGCGTCGCTGATGCGGGTTTGATAATCGGTGAACAGTGTGGCGTGGGTGAAGGCGAACAGGCCGGCGCGCTGATCGTACACGCCATTGCGCGGGAAGGTGCCGGGCTGGGC